>JASHRC010000102.1 GCA_030037525.1 Candidatus Acidiferrales bacterium
ACGAAATTGCGTTTGAAATATTCGCTTGGGGTCAGCTGGATCCTGGGCGCGGCGCCGCGATTCTGCGCGTTTCTGTTCATATAATCGAGGCGCCACAACCAAAAGTGCACGGCTTCGCCCATGTGCCCGATGCAGATCTTCAGTTTCGGGAAACGATCGAACACGCCGGCGACCATCATCCGCACCACATGCGTCGAAACCTCCATCCCATAACCCCACTGTGCGCTGTCGAGCCCGTAGTCGCGGAACGGCTCTGCCATTCCGTCCGATGGCGCGCGCGGATGAATGTAGATGCAGCCGTCGAGCGCCTCGGCGGCTTCGAGAATCGGAAAATACTTCGGGTTGTCGAGGTATTCGTTGTGCGTGTGCGAATTCAAGATGAAGCCGTTGAGCTTGAGCGTCTTGCTGGCGCGTTCCATTTCCTGGACCGCGCGCTTGGGCGACTGCGGAGCGAACGTCGCGAGCCCCGCGAAGCGAGTTGGATGTCTGCGAATCACTTCGGCGAGCCGGTCATTGGCGAGCGCGGCGAGTTCAGTAGCGGTATCGGCATCGAACATCTGGACGCCCGGCGCGGTCAGTGACAGCAGATGCATGGAGACGCCGTTGTGGTCCATTTCCCGCAGGCGCTCCTGCTCGAGATCGAGTAGCCGCGGAAGCAAACGCGCTTGCGTGTCCTCCTGCTGGGCATCGTAGATGCGCGTCACCAGAGTCAAGTCGAGGCTGTGACCGGGCGCGCGGGCAACCTCCCTGAGCGCGCGCGCGACCTCCGGAATCGAGAAAGCCTCCTCGGTCGCAATGCGCCGGATTTTCTTCAAGGTGGCTGTCATGTGCTCTCTCCCTCGCTGACTTGCGGTTGGCTCAGGCCTGGGTCGGAATTGGGGATCCTTAGCTTGGCGCGTCCCCTTCCGAAATGCAAGAGGTTGCCGCCGGGCGAACGCGTTCGCGCTATCATCCTCTCTCCTTTGCTCCCCAGGCGAACGGATGACCCAACCCGCAGAAGCGCCGCTAGAGACCCGCTCTCCAACCGGAACCTGGTGGCCGGTCGTTATGATGTTCGCCTGCTCGCTTTTGAGTTACGTGGACCGCCAAATTCTCGCCGTTCTATCCCCCATGATCCTCGTCGACCTCAAGCTCAACGCCGAACACTACAGCGAGATTTTGAGCGCTTTCAGCTTGGCTTACATGATTGGCAATCCGGCCTGGGGTGCGCTGCTCGACCGCATCGGTCTCCGCCGCGGCATGACCTTCGCCGTCTCGATGCGCACGGTCGCTTGTGCCGCGCACGCGATGCTCTCTGGCTTCGGTGGCTTCGTCGGCGCCCGCGCCGTGCTCGGTTTTGGCGAAGGCGCGACGTTCCCGGGCGGCTTGCGTACGGCTGCCGATTGGCTGCCGGCGACCCAGCAGTCGCGGGGAATCGCCGTCGCCTATAGCGGCGGCTCGCTCGGCGCCATCGTCACGCCGCTACTGGTGACCCCGATCGCTCTCGCCTATGGCTGGCGTGCCGCGTTCCTGGTGACAGCGATTGGCAGCCTAGCCTGGGTCCTGCTGTGGCGCAGCACGGTAAGTTTCCGGCCGCCCTCTCCGTCCCCCCAGACGCGTCGCCTTACACTTCCCAATCCTTTCGAGCGCCGCTTCTGGAGCTTGGTTTCGGCATATGCCCTCGGCGCGCTGCCCATCGGCCTCCTTCTCTATCTTGCTCCTCTCTATCTCGCCCAAGTGCTGGGCTTCACCCAGGCCCAGCTGGGTCGTGTGCTTTGGATCCCTCCGCTCGGGTGGGAAGTCGGTTATTTCGCTTGGGGCTGGGTCAACGACCGCTTCGTCGGCACAAATCCCCGGCCATCGTGGCTGCTGTTCGCGCTCGCCGCCTTGGGGCTGCCGCTCCTGGCTGTCCCGCTGTCCAGGAATGCAGCACTCGTTTTGGGGCTGATGTTCTGGTCGATGTTCGTCGCATCCGGATTCGTGGTCGTTGCATTACGGACGGGTGGCCTTGCCTATCCCCGCGAGCAAACCGGCCTGGTGGCGGGCATCGGCGCCGGATCGTGGTCCGCCCTGGTCGCTGCGGTTTTGCCTAGTCTCGGCCACATGTTCGACGTGAAGCATTACGCCAATGCATTCCTGTTTTGCGCGGTGGTGCCCGTCATCGGCACCTTCTGCTGGTGGGCGCTGGCCCAGCCGTCGAAAGCGGAAGGCTGGACAGAGGGCCATCCATGAGGGTGTTCCTAGTCTTTGTGGCCATCATCCCTGATAGCCTAGAAAACGGCACTACAGCGCATTGCGACCAAGCAGCCGGCCTGGTAGCGGGTCCCTTGGCAGCATTTCCCGCCGGCCGGACAGCGCCGGAAATAGCACCCGAACTCGGAGGCGAACCTCTTTAGGCATCTGCCGAGAGGGGGCTGGCAATCTCCTCCAGACGCGATCGTTCGGCCTTTACTCCCCACAGTGCCTCGACAACCGCCGCACCAGACATCAGCACTGCCGCGATCAAGTACCCGCAGAAGACCCGCATCGCCGAGCCGGAGCCGATCAGCCGTCCGAACAACCACGGCGCGACGACCCCTCCTACGGCCGTTCCCAGCGAGTAGAAGAAGGCAATCGCAAGCGCGCGAATTTCCAGCGGAAAGATTTCGCTTACGGTCAAATAGCCGGAGCTGGCAGCAGCCGACGCGAAAAAGAAAATAATCGTCCAGGCCAACGTCTGGGTCATGGCCGAGAGCTCACCGTGAGCGAACGCCCGTCCCGTGTAGGCCAGCAGCAGCGCCGCGATCGCGTAGGTACCTGCGATCATTTGCCGTCTGCCAACAGTATCGAAAAATCGGCCGAGCACGAGCGGCCCGAGAAAATTACCCGCCGCGAATGGCAGTAAGTAGATTCCTGTCCGTGCCCCGGGAACGTCATAGAAACGTGTCAGGATGAGCGCGTAAGTGAAAAACACGGCGTTGTAAAGAAAGGCCTGCGATGTGATGAGCGCAAGACTCAAAAACGACCGCCCGAGGTACTGGCCGAACAGCCGCTCGGCAACGACCACAAATCCAAAACTCTTCCGGGGATGAATCGTCAGGGGCTTGCCTTGGGGCGGGCCAAGCTTTTCGCCCAGGCTTCTTTCGGCGCACGATTCGATTTCGGCCATGGTAACCTCGGCCTCCACCTCTGCGCCGTGCGTCATCGACCAGCGCGGGCTTTCTGGGACGTGCTTCCTCATCAGCAGGATCAGCAGTCCTAGCAGCGCACCCATTCCGAATGCGAGTCGCCAGCTAATCCTGGGCGAAAGAAAACGCGGATCCAACAAGATCAATGTCGCCGCCGAGCCGGCCGCCGCGCCTAGCCAGTAGCTCCCATTGATGATCAAATTGACGCGGCCCCGAAACTCAGCGGGAATCAACTCATCGATTGCCGAGCCGATGGCCGCGTATTCGCCACCGATTCCCGACCCTGTGATGAACCGAAACAGCGCAAAGCTCCAAACGTTCCATGACAAGGCCGTTAGCAACGTTCCGCCCAGATAAACAGCAAGCGTGCCGAAAAACAGTTTCTTGCGCCCCCAGCGGTCCGTCAGATAGCCGAACAGCAACGCACCGAGCACGGCTCCGATCAAATACGCCGATGCAATCGAGCCAATCTGCTCGGCCGAAAAGTTCATCACCTGAGGGTCTTGGAGCACCCCGCTGACGGCCCCGCTCAAGGTGACTTCCAGACCGTCGAGCGTCCAGGTCACGCCCAGCGCGATCACCACAAGCCAGTGGAATCCGCACCACGGAATGCGGTCAAGGCGCGCGGGAATCAGGGTTTGGAATGAGGAGGGTGCGGCCAGAAAAGATGCGGCAGGAAAGGTCCGCTCGGCCAAGATAGACTCCTTGCAGCCGGGAACTCATTATACGACGAGGCCCTGGGACCATGCGCCGGGCGCGCGGCAAGCGGAATCGTGGCGGCGAGTGCCCATCCTTGACCAAGAAAGAAACAAGTGATACCAACCTCCAGAGCGGAGGCGCGGCATGAGAGGAGCACGCGTCGGCAAAATCTCAGCGGTCGCCTGGGTGGCGCTCATCGTGTTCTTTCTGTCCGCGCCCAGGTCAAGCCTGCAGAGCCTGTCTGCCGGTCCCAACCTGAACGCAGCAGAAAACGAAATGGCGGAGCGAATGGAGCTTTCCAATGTTTACGCGCTCGCGGACAAAGAGGAAATCGTCGCCTATGAGAATTTCATCAAGGAGTGGGCGCCCGCGAAAAAGATCCAGCTGGGAACCAATTTCTTGAAGAAATATCCGAAGAGCAAGCTTGCTGAGCGCGTCGACGTAGGCATGATGAACGTCTACGATGCCCAGCAGGATTGGAAGAACACCTCTCTGTTTGCGGATCGGGCGCTGGCGCTCGAGCCCGATGACGTGGACGTGCTGACCATCATTGGCTGGACGATTCCCCACCTGTACACGTCAGATGATCCAAGCGGCGATCAGGAGCTCGACAAGGCCGAAAAGTATGCCGAACATGCGATGGATGTGTTGGCCAGGATGCACAAGCCGGTGGACATGAGCGATGCCCAGTTCGCAACGGCGAAGGCCAAACGCGAGTTTCGTGCCCACAGCGCCCTGGGTCTCGTCTATTTCCGCCGGGACGATTATGAGCGATCGGCCAAGGAACTCGAGCAAGCCACAAATGGCAACCCGGTCCTGGACCAGACCGATCTGTTTGTTCTGGGCGTCGATTTGCAAAATTTGAAGCGCTACGCAGAAGCTGAGGCAAGTTTTACTGCCTGCGGCCAGATCGGTGGAGCTCTCCAGGATGAATGCAAGCAGAACGCAACTTCGGTCCGAACCTTGGCCAAGATTTCCCAGGCCCAGTAAACCAACCAGCTGGAAAGCGGGGATCAGAGCACGCAGGCGCGAACCTCAGGCCAAGAACGACTACAACCGACCTGCGCATCCGCATCAGCTTGTCCCGGCCTGAATTTCAAGCTTTGAACTGAAATTGAGGCTGAGCGTATACCCCAAGGCAAGCTCAGGCGTGTCCACTGAGCCGAGGATGCACCTGGTCTTCGTGGTTGCTTCCGGCCAAGCCGAGACAACCTCAAGCGGCTTGACCGAATCAATTCTCATAGCGATGCCAGGGAGAAAGCGCGTGATTTCAATCAGTCGCAGAACTGCGGGCGGGCGGTCGCTTGCGTTGGCGCTTCTGAGCTTTTCAGCGGTCGCGCTCATCAGCTGGTGGGCATGCGCGGCCGGTGCGCAAGCGCAGCAAAACCAGTCGCCGCAGCCAAAGCTGAAGGTCGAATCGAAGCTGGTATACGTGAATGCGGTGGTGCGTGACAAAAAAGGAAAAATCGTGCCGACGCTGAACAAAGAAGATTTCACGCTGGATGAGGACGGCCGCTCGCAGACGATCACAAATTTCATTCGTGAAAGCGACCTGCCGTTGACGCTGGGGCTGCTTGTGGATACCAGCATGAGCCAGAGGGCGGTCCTCAATAGCGAGCGCGACGCGAGCTATACATTTCTCGACAAGATGCTGCGCCTGGACAAGGACAAAGCATTTGTGATTCACTTCGATCACGAGGTGGAGTTGCTGCGGGATCTCACATCCGACCGAGCGAAGCTAAAGTCTGCTCTGGACGAGCTGCAGATTGCGAGTTACCAGCAGACAAGCGACAGCGACAGTGGAGGCGGGCGCCACCATGGCGGAACGCAGCTCTATGACGCGATCTATCTGGCTTCCAACGAACTGATGAAAAAGCAGCAAGGACGGAAGGCGCTCTTTGTACTCTCCGACGGTGTGGATCGTGGCAGCAAAGAATCGCTCGAAGACGCGATTGAAGCCGCGCAGCGCGCCGATACGTCGGTGTATTCGATTTACTATGCGGGCGAAGAGCCGAACGAGCAGCAAGGGGGTGGTCATCACGGCGGTTGGCACATGGGAGGGCCGGGAATGGGCTATCCGGGCGGCGGCTATCCGGGTGGAGGGGGCGGATACCCAGGTGGTGGTGGAGGAGGACAGCGGACTCGCGAAGCGCGCCCCGATGGAAAGAAAATTCTACAGCGAGTCTCCACCGAGACAGGCGGGCGCTTTTCTCAGGTTTCAAAAAAAGTGACCGTCAGCGACATCTACGCCCAAGCCGAGGAAGAGCTGAGGAACCAATACACGCTGGGTTATGCGCCCGACCGCCAGAGCGCGACAGGGGGCGACTACCACAAGATTCATCTCATCACCAAACAGGCCGATCTTGCTGTCCAAGCACGCGAGGGGTACTACTCCGATTAAGCTGATCTGTTTCCGATTGGCTCACAGGCGGGCGGTTTTGGGGTCGTGCAGGCGGAAGTGGGCCACGCGGATGTGCTTGAATTTCTCGTTCTCGACGGTGTAGATGCACCAATTCGTTGTGATGTAGATGTCCCCGGCTTTCATACTGCGCCCTGAAAAATTCGGATAATCCTTGAAAAAGTGAAATTCGGTGTACATTTCCGCCGCCATCATGTTGCCGTCTTGCAAGACGGTTTGGACTTCGAGAGCTTCCCGGCAGTGTTGGTGCAAGAGGGCGTATTGTTCGAGGAATCCGGCGCGGCCACGGCGGGTGACCGGAGGAGCCTGGGGAGTAGCGAGCATGGTAGGATATTCGATCACCACATCGGGATCGTAGAAAGACATCACTTCCTCGTAGCGTCTGTGATTGAAATGGTCGATGTACTGAAGTAGCTGTTGCTTGTCCATTTTGTGCCTCCGCTGAAAATGTTTCCGATCGCGCCGGCCAACCTTCGCTTCCGGGCGACGTCTGACAAGGATTGCTCGTAGCAGACCTCGACCTCAGCCAAGCACCGGACTCCTCGCGTCGCGCTCGAAGCCTGCCTAGAGATATCTCCGGGGTTCCTCCGCGCCGGCCGATAACGCAAAAGTCGGCTCAGCGGATCGACAAGGGCACAGTACAAGAATCTGCCAGATCCGTCCAAGGTTCAGATGGGAGCAGCGCGCGCTTGACACTCAATGGGAGGCCCGATATAGAGGGTGCATGCCACAATCCATTTTCATCTTCGACTTTGGTGCCAATGAAGAAGCTGCCCAGCAGGCCCGTCACAAAGTGGACGGCTGGAAGCAGGGTTTTCGGCTGGGCGACAAGATGCTGCTGAAATTCGAGCGCACGAATTCTCGCGAGGAGGCACCGGCAGCGAGCGGCACGGAACCCTCCAAGGCCGCGCGAGCGAAGTCGGCAGGCAAGAAATCGAACAGCGGCGCAGAGAAATCGAGCGATTTGGACAAGATTCGACTGCTCGTGCGGCTCAGTTTCTCCGACCACGAAAAGCTTTCGCACCAGCGCTGGCTTGACCGCCTTTCGGCGGAGGAGCCGTTTCAATCGGCAAAGTCGGAGACGGTGCGCCTGGGCGATCCAGAATTTGCCAAAATCGCGGAACTCTTTGATTCGCTCGATTAACCCGATGGCCGTGTCGCGATGGACGGGCTGATTCCGTTATAATAGCTTGAAGGTTTGGGCGGACTCCTCAAGCGGAGGCGCGCAGGGTGGCCTCGCAGACCAAAGTCAGGGCCAACATTTTTGATTCCTCGAAGTACCACGGGCTCGGACGCGACGCGCTCGTTGGAATCTACCGCACCATGTTCCTTTCCAGGCGGCTCGATGACCGTGAAATCCAGCTGAAACGGCAAAACAGGACCTTCTTTCAAATCAACGGCGCCGGCCACGAAGGCGTACTGGCTGCGGCGGGACTGGTTCTAAAGCCGAGCTACGACTGGTTTTTCCCCTATTATCGCGACCGAGCATTGATGCTGATGCTCGGAATGACGCCGTACGAGATGCTGCTCGGAGCCGTGGGTGCGAAGGACGATCCGTCCTCAGGGGGCAGGCAGATGCCTTCGCACTGGGGGAGCCGGAGACTGAATATCGTGCCCGGCGCATCAGCCACAGGGATGCAGTGGCTTCATGCGGTTGGTGCGGCGGAGGCGGCAATTTATTACGATCACTTTCCAAAGGCGCTGGAGCAGGCGCGCCAGGCTCCTCTGGGCGATGGCCTGACGCACCATGCCGATGAAATCGCGTATGTGTCGGGCGGGGACGGCTCGACCAGCGAAGGAGAGTTTTTCGAGTCCCTCAACGCGGCGTGTTTGAGGCGTGTGCCGGTACTGTTTTTGGTGGAAGACAACGGCTACGCCATTTCGGTGCCGATCGAGGCGCAAACTGCGGGCGGAAGCATTTCGAAGCTGGTCTCCAATTTTCCGGGATTGATGATCGAGGAATGCGACGGCGTCGACCCGATTGAGTGCTACGCCACCCTGAGCCGTGCGGCGGCGTACTGCCGGACCCAGCGCCTTCCGGCGCTGGTGCATGCGCACGTCACGCGACCCTATTCGCATTCGCTCTCAGACGACGAAAGACTCTATAAAACGCCAGAAGACCGAGAATCGGAGGCGCGTCGCGACCCGATCCCCAGCTTCAGCCTGTTTCTTGTGCGGGAAGGAATTGTTGAGGGGCGCGAGATGGAAGAGCTCGAAGCTGAAGTCGAGCGCGAAGTGCTCGAGGCAACCGACCGCGCGCTCGGCGCCGACTCGGCGCCGGCCGACTCAATATACACGTGTGTCTACTCGCCGGATGTGAATCCTACCGGGCCACTATTTGAAGCAGCGGCGCCTGAGGGCCCCGGCCCTTCTGGCCCGCACGCGGCCGGCAAGCTAAAGACGATGGTCGAAATGATCTCTCTCGCGCTCGCCGATGAGATGGCGCGCGACGAGCGGATCGTTGTCTTCGGCGAGGACGTGGCGGACTGTACGCGCGAACAAAACCTGGCGCAGGTGAAAGGGAAAGGAGGCGTTTTTAAGGCCACGGTGGGACTGCAGCGCCGCTTCGGGTCTGCTCGCGTATTCAACACCCCGATTGCCGAGGCTGGCATTGTGGGACGCGCCTTCGGCATGGCCGTGCGCGGGTTGAAACCGGTGCCGGAGATCCAGTTTTTCGATTACATTTGGCCGGCGATGATGCAGCTCCGCAATGAGCTGTCTAACCTGCGTTGGCGTTCGGCGGGTCATTTCAAGGCGCCCGTGGTGCTTCGGGTGGCCATCGGAGGTTATTTGACTGGCGGCGGTATCTACCACAGCCAGTGCGGAGAGGTGGTTTTCACACACGTTCCTGGCCTGCGGGTGGTGATGCCGTCAACGGCTCTCGATCTATGCGGTTTACTGCGCACAGCGATTCGGTCCGATGATCCGGTGATGTTTCTTGAGCACAAGCATCTTTATCGGCAGCCCTACAGCCGATCGGCTTATCCGGGCGCGGATTTCACGATTCCCTTTGGACGGGCAAGGTTAGTGCGCGAGGGCAGGGACCTGAGCATCGTCACCTATGGGGCCGTCGTGCATCGGGCCGAACTCGCCGCGGCGGAACTGGCGCGGGAGGGAATTTCTGCGGAAATCCTGGATCTGCGGTCGCTCAGCCCGTACGACTGGGACGCGATTGCCGCGAGCGTACGCAAGACCAACCGCGTGATTGTGGCTTATGAGGATATGCGGTCGTGGGGATACGGCGCGGAAATTGCGGCGCGAATCGCCGATGAGCTGTTCGATGAGCTCGACGCTCCAGTCCGGCGCGTGGCCGCTACCGACACGTTCTGCGCCTATCACCCCAAGCTCGAGCAAGCCATCCTGCCACAGGTCGAGAATATCCGGCGCGAGGCGCGAGACCTAGTCGCCTACTGAATCAGAGAAACTTTCAAGGTCCACCCGTCGTATCTAGATGTGAAGGGAGGTTCAGCCGTGATTTGCGGGAATTGCCAACGTGAGATCGCTGCCTATTCCAATTTTTGTTATTTCTGCGGGGCACGGCAACCTGCCACACCTGTCGGAGCGCCGCGTGCATCGCGGAGGCTGATGCGTTCTGCGGTCGACAACAAGATCGCCGGTGTCTGCGGCGGCATCGCGGAGTATCTGGAAATCGATTCGACCCTGGTGCGGCTCATCTGGATCCTGCTGGTTATCTTCCCTGTGCCGCTTGTGCCGGCAATCATCGCCTACGTGGTGGCATGGATTGTGATGCCGCTGGCCCCGTATCCCGTCCAGCAGCCCGCGCCCCCCTCGGCCGCCGCGCCCCATTCGACACCGGCGAGCTCCGCCTGAGATTGCTTTGCCGTCCGGGACCCACCCGGCAGGGCCTAGGCTCTTGTTTTCGACCGGCGAGCGGAAGAACGGAACAGGGCGTGATCGAGGGAAATCAGCCCCGCGCCGGAGGTGGCCAGCACGAACGCGCTCGCGGCCAGCGCCAGCGGCAATTCATAGCCGTGGACGGCCATGGGATCGGCGGCCAGATGGCCTGCTTTCCAGATTCCGATGGCCATTTCGAGGGTCAGCAGCAGCCCCACCAGCGGAGTAAACAAGCCCACAATCAGAAGGCACCCGCCAAAGAATTCGATGAGGCCGGAAATGTAGGCAAAGTAGCCCGGCAGTCCCATGCGAACGAAATCCTGGATTGCCTCGTGCGTGTGTCCAAACAGTTTCGGGTAGCCGTGATAGATAAAAATCGCCGCTAGAGCGAGGCGCAGAACAAGCAGTGCCAGGGGCTTCCCCTTCTCGAAGTTTTGCATTTGGTTCTCCCCGACCGACGATCGGGATTGTAACAGACGGGCACAGTCGACTGGTCCGACACGGGAGTAATTTTTTGTGAGCGTATGGCACGGTGGTGGTCGCACGTTGGGGTAAAATGTTGTTTTGCCTTGGAAGATCTCAGGATGATCCCCAGCCCGCGACGGACCGGTGCGATTACAAGCGACGTGCCTTCCAACGCGGGCCTTCGCGCCATCGTGCATGCGGGCAACTGTCGGCACGCCGGAGTTCGAGGACTGATTTGGTTCGAGGCATGCCGCGAACCGTCCAGCTCCTGCCCCCGAGGACGCAACCACTGGAAACCGCTCATTCGACCGGTCCGTTTGTCTGGTCGTCCTCGGAGGGGAGAGAAAGGTCTGGGTCAGGAGGAGGGGTGCGGGGAGTCAAGATCGGGTCTGGGACGATTGGAGAGGGGAATGACCGATCCCCACACGGAGCGGAGCGCTATGAGCATCGGTTTCCGGGATAGGGCCTGATGCGGAAGACCCTGATTGGATTCATGGTCGTGCTGGTGTTCGCCGTGGCGGTGTACTTTCGGCTTCGCCCACCGTCGGGGCCTCGCGAAGTCGCCTATGCGGGCAGCCGCGAAGTTACCCTGTGGAGCACGACCGCGCAGGTTCGTGAACCGGTCGCGACGGTCAAATATGGCGAACGTTTAGATGTGCTGGGGCGATCGGAAAATCAGGTGCGGGTCCGAACAACCAGCGGGTCGATCGGATGGACCAACGGAGGCGACTTGCTTTCCGCCGATCTGTGGCAGAGAGCAAACGATCTCCAAGCGGTCGTGGCCAGCCGGCCGGTGGAGGCTCGGGGTCACACCCGCTCCATCAGCAATTTGCATGTGGAAGCGGGCCGCGATAGTCCGCGCATTGGTCAGCTCGCCAAGAATATCCCGGTCGATTTGTTCGAGCGGAAGGTGGCTGATAGTCCGACGGCTGGAGCAGCTGCCGAGAAAAATGCAGCCAGCGCGCCAACACCGGAGGGTGCCGAAGTAAGAAAAGAGGATTGGTGGCTGGTGCGAGCACATCTGCCGGATCGGTCATCGGTCGCGGGTTGGATTCTCGCTAGGTTCATCGACCTGGATGTGCCGGCGCCTCTGCCGGACTACGCGAGCGCCGCGGCGATGCACGTCGTGGCCTGGTTCGAACTGAATCGCGTCACCGATCGGTCGGGCGAGCCGAAACCTCAGTATCTCCTGGTCGGCAATCGCGGTGCCGAGGGACAGCCGTGCGATTTCACGATGATGCGCGTATTCACATGGGCCAAGCAGAGAGAGCGCTATGAGACGGCCTACGTCGAAAGCGATCTCTGCGGACGACTGCCCGTAAATCTTGTGGAATCGGCCGCGCCGAGCTCAAGCGTGCTGTTTTCTTTTCAAGATTTGGGCAACGGCGCTCCCGAGGAGCGCCGGTATCGAATGGAAAACACGATCGTGAGGCATCTAACGGAGGGCGGGTCGGAACCGGTGAGGAGAAAGCATGCACGTGGATAACCCTGACAGGTTTGGCGAGCAGCGAGGGACCGGCGCCCGGGCGCTCGCTTTGCTGGCGGTTGCCGTTTGCCTTGCCGGATGCTCGCGGGCTACGACCGAGGCTCAGTCACGCCTGGCGCCGGCCGCTTCGCTTTCCTACATCGGCGCGTGGGGCGTCAAAGGCGACGGCCCGGGACAGATGAGCGAGCCGGTGGACATTGCGACCGACTCGGTGGGCGATGCGTACATCGTGGATGCCGAGAGCCATTACGTCGAGAAGTTCGATCGCCGCGGGACGCCCCTGTTGGCCTTTGAGGAGGATGGTATAAAGCACCCCCAGGCGATCACCGTCGATAGCGGCGGTGCGATCTACGTGACCGATTCCGGGCGCGCCAGCGCCATCGTTTTTCTGCCCAGTGGCGATCGCTATCGCGAGATCCGCTTGAACAGGCGGACGAACCTGGAAGACCCGCTCGATATTGCCGTCGAAGATGACGGGACCATCCACATTCTCGATGCCGACGCGGGACGAGTGTTCACCTACAGTCCGCGCTTCCGGTTGCTTCGTGCCTGGGTCCCGATCGCAGACGGTCCCAACCCGAAGGTGCGCGCGAAGGCGGTGGCCAATGGCTTCGATGGTTTTCTGTATATGGCCGACCCGGAGGACAATCGAATTTTGCGCTTTACGGGCGAGGGGCGCTTTTTTGCGGCACTCAGCCCAAACTCCGATGGATCGATCCGCAAGCTGAGCGACCGAATCGCGGTCGGCCGCGGCTATGTCTTCGCCATGGACGCCGACGGGCGCATGTTGCACGTTTTCTCGACCGATGGCCGGAGTGTGCTCGATGCGGATCTGGCGCCTGAGCTGGGACAAGCCAAGCGGCTGGCGCCTGCGCTCGCGCTAGGCTCCCAGAAGGAATTGCTGGTATTGGATGCGCCGGAAGCGCGCGTTCTTCGCTACCAGCTTAGCTTCTGATATTTTTCTTTTCCCGAGAGGAGCTCTTCCCGTGCCGCTGCTCCTGACAGAAGGCGACATCAAGTCGATTTTGACGATGCCGATGGCACTCGAGCTGGTCGAGGTGTCGTTTCGAAGGCTCGCCGAAGGCACGGCGGTTTGCCACCCGCGCCGGCGATTGCGCATGGCCAAGGGAATCATGAACTATATGGCTGCGGCGGATTCGGCGGGCGGCTACCTGGGACTCAAGATTTACACGGTTTCCCCCGGTGGCGTGCGCTTTCTGGTGCTGTTGTTCGATGCAGGTTCGGGCCAGATGTGTGCACTGATGGAGGCGGACTACCTCGGGCAGATGAGGACGGGCGCGGCGAGCGGCATTGCCACGCGAGTCCTGGCGCGCCAAGACGCCCACACGGTGGGAATCATCGGCACCGGACTGCAGGCACGCACGCAACTTGAAGCCGTGGCGCTCACCAGGGCGCTGGAAGTGATTCGTGCGTTTGGGCGGGACGCCGCCAGACGAGAGAAGTTCGCCCGAGACATCACCGCGCGTCTGGGGGTGCCCACCGTGGCCGTTTCCTCGGCCGAAGAAGCGGTGCGAGGTTCCGATATCGTCATCACTGCGACGACGGCGAGCCAGCCGGTGGTCGAGGGAAGGTGGCTCGCGCCGGGTATGCACATCAATGCGATTGGATCGAACTTTGCCGAAAAGCAAGAGCTCGACGCGGAGGCGGTGGGCCGTGCCGACGTGACCGCCGCGGATTCGGTCGAGCAGTCAAAAATCGAGGCGGGCGATTTCATCCAGGCATTCGGGAAGGATTCGTCGCGCTGGGCTACTGTGCGCGAACTGGCCGACATCGTGGCCGGCAAAGCGCCGGGACGGACCCATCAGAGCCAGATCACGCTGTTCAAGTCGAATGGAATTGCCATTGAGGATGTGGTAGTCGCCGGCAGAGTCTACGAAATCGCCCGGGAAAAAGGGATGGGGCGTGAGATTCCCCTGTGGAGGGAGACGGCTTCGGCTCAGTCTTGAGGCGAAGCCGCCGTTCACGGGCGCCGGCGAAGGCGTTTGATCAGGGCCTGATGGAGCCGTTCCCGTGTGGGCTCCGAGAGCGGGGCCGGCTCGGAATTGCAGAAAATGTCGATCGTCTGCTTCGTCGTATCGACTACCACACGGCAGTCTTTGCAGTTGCCGAGGTGTTCTTCGATGGACATGCGCAGCGTGGGATCGAGAGCTTCATCCAGGTAATCCGCCAATTCCTTCACGACATCTTTGCACTTCACAGCTTTGCCCCTTGCCGAAAGTACTGGTTCAGCTTTTGACGCAATTTCAACCGGCCTCTCAGGAGCCGGGACTTGACAGCCGGCACGGACAGACGGAGCGCCTCGGCCGTTTCTTCGGTTGACAATTGTTCGATGTCGCGCAGCTGGAAAACGATTCGGAAAGCCGGGTCGAGTTCGCTGATGACTTTCGAGAGGATCTCCGACAATTCGGTCTGTTCGTAACGCTCGATCGGAGAAGGGCCCCAGTCCTCGACTTCGCGGGGGATTATGTCTTCGCCGGTGTCGATCTCGTCGTCCAGCGACACCACATTGGGCCGCCGTCGGCGGAGTTTCATCAAGGCTTGGTTGACGGCGATGCGAACCAACCAAGTATAGAACCGGGAATTGCCCTCAAACTCGCCCAAGTGCTCATAGGCCTTCAAAAAAGCCTCCTGCATGGCATCTTCGGCATCTTCGCGATTTTGAGTGATGTTCTGGGTGAGGCGGAAGATCTTACGCTCGTAGCGGTTGACCAGAGTCTCAAAGGCCGAGACATCCCCTGCTTTGGCCTGAGCGACCAGGATGGGCTCATCGGCCTTGACGACCTGTGAAGGTAGCGCGTGCGATGGAACGGGGTCGAGTTTCGGCGAGCTCATAGGGGATTTTCCCATAGGAAAGCGTAGCACACCTTTCGCAGTCCAGCTTTCGGGGATGTATTATGATAGCGAGCGAGTATGGCCCAAGCGCGCGGTCCGGGCCTGCGGCAGTAGCGGCCTCGGCCCGCGAGCGTGCTCGAAAACCAACCGTTGCGGCACCATGAAGACACTGCCTGATTATTTGCGCAAAGGGATGAAAATGATCCTGATCGGCGCGAACCCGGGCGACCGCTCGGCCCGCGTCGGGCACTATTACGCCGGCAGGAATAATCACTTCTGGCCGATTCTGTATGATTCCGGCGTGATCCCCGAGCCGATCGGCTACGAGGACGACAGGCGGATGGTCGAATTCGGGATCGGCATGACCGATCTGGTCAAGCGGCCAACGCGCGGGATCGAGGAGATCGAGCGGCAGGAATTTGCCGAAGGGCGTGTGCTGCTGGCGCAGAAACTTGAGGACCTGCGGCCGAAGGTGATCGCGTTTAACGGAAAAATGGTGTACGAAAAGTTTACCGGGCGCCCTTGCAAGCTGGGATTGCAGAAGGAGCGGCTGTATGGGGCGCATGTGTTCGTGCTGCCTTCGACCAGCGCACAGAACGCTGGAACCAGCCTGAGTGTCAAGAAACGATATTTCAAGCAACTGGCTGCCTTCCTCAGGAGTCTCAAGGACTAGGGACAGGCCTGCCCATGAGTGCACAAACGCAAGCCGCTGCCGGACCGGTGGTTCTCCAGGAGCGCTTCGGAGCAGTGGTTGTCCTTCGCCTGAATCGGCCGGAAAAACTCAATGCGCTCAATCCGCCGATGTTCGAGGAGCTGGTTCAGGCACTGTTGCGCGCCGCTGACGATAAGTCGGTGCGAACAGTCGTGATTACCGGGGTGGGACGCGGTTTTTGCTCCGGCGGCGATATCGAATACATCTACGAAGCCAGGAAGCACAAATCCACGCGGGATTTTGAGGTGATCCTCAAGCTGGGCAAGGAACTGATTCTGGCCATTGCCACCATGCCCAAACTGGTTATCGCCGCCGTGAATGGTCCGGCGGCGGGCGGTGGGATGAGCCTGGCGCTCGCCTGCGATCTGCGAATTGCCTCCGATCAGGCCATGTTCAAGCAGGCGTTTGCACAGCTGGGACTCTATCCTGACCTGGGCGCCACATTTCTGCTGCCCCGATTCGTGGGCCTCTCTCGAGCTTCGGAATACTTTTACACCTCCGAGCGCCTATCGGCGGAGGAGGCCCGGCGGATCGGGTTGGTCTACGAGATCTATCCTCATGATCAATTTGAAAGCGAGGTCAAGAAGTTCGCCGAGCAGATGGCTGCGGCGCCTCCGCTCGCCTATCGAGACGTGAAGCGCACCATGATCAGCGAGGCCCATCGCGCTCTGGAACAGGCCATCGACGAGGAGAATCGGCTTCAGATTCACTGTTTTGTCTCCGAAGATTGCGCCGAGGGCCTGGCCGCATTTCTTGAGAAGCGCCCGCCTAAATTCCGCGGACATTGAGGTCGCCGCAAGCGGTCCCTCCGCCCTGCTCGTCCCAATCGATCGAAATTGTATTTGTGGATGTTCGGAAGACGTGGGAGCATGAGAGCAAGCATCGAGGCGACCTCGATGCCGCGGCGGAAAACCAGGAGGCAGACCGAGAATGCCAACGAAGAAGGCGGACCGGCCCGTGCGCAGGCGCAAGGTCATCCATTTTTTGCACAAGCCCGATTGCTCGACCTGCCGGAAGGCGCGCAAATTCCTCGAGAAACGGGGCTTCCAGCTCTATTTTCGTGATCTGGCAAAACAGAGGTTAAGCGCGACCGAACTGGAAAAGCTGATCGGAAAACGTGACTACACCGATTTCTTGAACCCTCGAAATGAACTCTTCCGCAAAAAGCACTATCCCCCCTCACGCCGAGAGGCGATCCGCTTGATGGCCCAGGAGCCCAACCTGATCCGCCGCCCCGTAATTGTGGGGGGAGGACGCGTGGTCGTCGGCTTTGACGAAAACGGAATGGCCCGGCTGTAGGCTGGCAGTTTCTTGCAAGTCTCTTCGCGTCCGGATCGGTTGGCCACATGGATCTCCGGGAAAAAATCGAAATCCGACAGGGCGATCTGACGGAAATGGATACCGACGCCATTGTCAACGCCGCCAACAACGATTTGAAACTCGGCGGAGGAGTCGCCGGAGCGATCCGCCGCAAGGGCGGTGCTGAGATTCAGGCGGAATGCGACACGATCGGGACGATTCCGGTAGGGGGAGCGGCGATCACCTCGGGTGGAAAGCTCAAGGCACGACACGTGATACACGCGGCGAGCATGCAGCTGGGGGGTCGAACCTCCGCTCAGTCGCTTCGCAGTTCAACCGCCCACGCGCTGCGGATCGCCGGACAGAGGCGACTCCGGTCGGTCGCCTTTCCCGCCGTGGGTACGGGCATCGCGGGGTTTCCGCTTCGTGAATGCGCGGAAATCATGCTTCGCGAGACGGCCAGGCATCTGGACGGCCCCACCTCGCTTGAAAAGGTATACTTCGTGCTGGCAAGTCCGGAAGCGCTCGAGGTGTTCCAGCAAGTGTTTGCCGAGCTTGTTTCCGGCAAGCTCGCGTGAGGCTAGTTGCTGTCGGTCCGGCGCTTGAGCGTTGGTTCGTTGCTCGGGGCCGGACTGGGGGTCGGAGACGCCGCCTGCGCCGGGTTGCCGCTTGCAGTCGCCGTTGCCGTCTCGGTGGTATTCTCCGGGTTGTAGGCTTTTTGCATGTAGCGCGCAGCCTCGGCTTGGGCGCCGGCTGTGTCATCCTTGGTGCGCTGCGCCAGGTTGTATTCGTTCACAGCACGTTCGCGTTGACCCAAGATGTCGTAGATCTTGCCGATATAGATGTGGCTCCAGACCTCGACCCACTTTGGCTCGAGATCGCCGCCCAGTGTGGCGCGGAAGGCATTGGCCGCCGATTGATAATTTCTCTGGTAGAAGTAAGCCTCGCCGGTCCGGAAGTGCGCCAGAGAATTGTTGGGCTGGATATCCAGGGCGCGCTGATATTCTTGAATGGCCTCGTAGTATCTCCCCAGAGTCGCCAGTGCCTCGCCTCGCGCGACCGTGGCGCGAATTCGAAGCTTCGGACTGGACTTCAGGAGATTGTTGTTGGGGTCAATGGTGATGCCGTTCGGCTTGGGGCGTCCGAAGGTCTCGAGTTCAAACTGGGTGGTCGTGCCCGTAACCAGGATTTTCTTGATTTCCGGATTGCCTTCGGTTTCGACTTTGACTTCCACGGGCATGCGGAACGTATCTAGATCTTGACGCAGCT
>JASHRC010000103.1 GCA_030037525.1 Candidatus Acidiferrales bacterium
GCCTGCGATGGCGTACTTTGAACGGATTCGCGACGTAATCACAGAGCCGTTTAGCCCAGAGATTATTCGCCAGCGGACCGCGGCCGGATGGCAGATGGTTTCCATCGAATGGCGGCGCGAGCTGCCCGACCAGGAAGCACCCACCGAAGGCACGGCGTTCAACGAAGACATCCCTTACGGGCTGAAGATCTCAGACGATTGCAAGCGGCTCGAAGTGCATCCCCAGGAGCACCAGGCATTGATGCTGATGATGGAGGGGCTGGTGCAGGACTTCTCCTACTCGGCGATCGTCAGCGACCTGAACGAGAAGGGCTTCCGGCAGAGAAACGGCAAGCCGTGGACGCGCGTCGCCGTCTTCAACATGATTCCGCGGCTGATTGAAGTCGGGCCAAGGTTCTTCTCTTCCGACGAGTGGGACAAGCGGCGGCAGAGATTCACGCGCGCCAAGGCACCGGAATAGCCGGCATTCGATTCGTGCTTCGCTTGTTCGACAGCGTAAATTACTGCTGCAATATCGGCCCCAGCGAACCGGGATTGTCGCCCAGCACCGGGTTCACGCGGAAGTCCCAAACCGAGTCGTTGATGTCCGACGGCGACAGGACCTCGATCAGCGCGTAGTCGCCGATCGTCAACGGCTGCTCGGGCGTGAGCTTGAGCCAGTGTTTGCCAGGCAGCACCTCGGACTTGGCGGGGATGACGTCCTCGTCCTGCGTGATCTTGCCCGTCGGGCTGATGTGGATGGCTCCCACGATACGCACGGCCTTGCGCTCATCGACCCTGACGATGGCGAACTCCGAGGTCGCCGAATGCGCGCCGTGCTTTCCGTTGGCCACCTCCTTGGCGCCGCCGGTATTCACCATCATGGCGTGAGAGATGACCTCCTTGGAATCGCTGGTGGCATTGAGCGAAAGATAGATCGCCGGATCGTTCACGTGCAGATGGACCTTGGCGTGGGCGCCTTGCAGCTCGATGGCCGCTCTTTGGCCGGCGATGGGATTCAGGATGCTCAGCCCGCGCTTGTCCTTGGTATTCAGGTTGGCTTCGGTGGGCACCAGTTCCACCAGCTCCGGCGTGCCCTGAAAATTATCAAGGACAAAGACGCCGTCCTGGTCAGGCAGCTCCAGACCCTTGGCCACCACGGGCATGCGCGCCTTCTCGTCGTCGCGCGCGTCGGCCTCCTCCTTGTCCAGGTCCTCGGCTTCCTTCATCGCCGGCGAGGCTTCTTCAGCAGCCGCGGCCGCATCGGCGTGGTCGCGCTCCCACTTGCGCGTGGCATCCCAATCGACCAGATCGACGGGCAGTTCCTCCCAATCGGCCTCGCGGTCCAGGGGCATGTAGCGCACCCGGTCGCCCACGATCTTGTACTGCCGCACCATCTGGTAGGTGCCGTCTTTCAGGATGAGCCGGTGATTGGTGCGCATTCCGGGGATATCCGGCTGCACCGTCAAGGGCTTACGGTTGGCATTGTCGTCGCTCGACTGCGCCCGCGCCCCGCCCGCCAGCAGGGCCGCGAACCCTGCCGCGAGCAACAGCCGCAACGGACCGGAGCAACGCATAAACCCACATTTTAGACGCTGCACGGCTTCCCCCGTTGGCCGAAACTGAGCGGGAAAATGCAACGCTGCGAGTATCTTTGCGCTTCTGGCGCGCGTCTAAGTTGTGTATCTTAGGGTTAAGAGGTCCCCACTCTGACAGGATCCAGGCTACAGCCCGGGAGGCATCGCCGCACCAAGGCGGGCACGTTGAACGCGAAGGTCCTGGTCTGTTTGGTCCTCCTTGCGCTGCTCGCCGTCGTCCAGGTGGCGCACGTCCATCCTGTTGAAACCGCCGCCGACCATTGCCCGCTGTGCATCGTCATGCATTCGGCCGCGCCGGTGGCAGCACCTGCCGCCATCGTCATTCTCGTCCGGGTGGGAATCTCGACGCCCGTGCTCGCCGTCCGCGAAGCCGTGCAGCCGTTCTGGCATCCTTCCCTGTTTGTCCGGCCTCCTCCGCTGGGCTGATCGGCATACTTCCGGTTTTTTCCCTTTCTATCGTTTTTTTCAGCCCCGCATCTCGCGCCCGCGGTGGGCGCGGCGGACGTGCATCGGAACAAGCTGAAAGCGAAAACGGAACGATGCCATCAATCGACCGGAACTGCCGCCGTTTCCTTCGAACGCGGTCCGCTTCATGCAGTACTCAGCCGATCACCGGAGGCAAAATGCCATTCCAGAGTGGCACGATTCTTCGCATTCTCCCTGTCCTCGTCTTCTTCCTCGCCTTGGGCGCACACGCCCAGACCGGCAATGCCGGAACCATACGTGGCACTGTCACCGATCCTTCGGGAGCCGTCATTCCCAACGCCACGGTCCATCTGACCAACGACGTGAGCCAGTTTGACCGCACGGTGACCGCCGATGCAACCGGCCAGTTCGTCTTTCCTAACGTGCCGTTCAACCCTTACGTGGTCACGGCATCAGCAGCCGGTTTCGGAACGCTGACGCGAAGGGTCGAAATCCGTTCTGTCCTGGGAGTCAGTCTCACTTTGGTATTGAAGATTGCCGGAGCGTCGCAGACGGTCACCGTCGAGGCAAGCGGGGACTTGATTGAAACCGACCCGACATACCACACCGACGTGGACCGCGACCTGTTCAATAAACTGCCGCTGGAAAGCGCCTCTTCTACCCTGAGTTCGCTGGTCACGGAAACGACGCCCGGCGTTGCAGCCGACTCCAATGGACTGTTCCACGGCCTCGGCGATCACGCTTCCAACTCTTTCTCCGTGGACGGACAGGAGATCACCGACCAGCAGAGCAAGGTGTTCTCGAATCAGCTTCCTTCCAACGCCGTCCAGTCTCTCGAGGTGATCTCGGGAGCTCCACCGGCCGAGTTTGGCGGCAAAACCAGCCTGGTCATCGTGGCCACGACGCGGTCGGGCCAGGGCGTCACCACGCCCACCGGCAGCGTCTACAGCTCCTACGGAGCCTTCGGATCGTCGGCCGCCGGTTTCGACCTGTCCTATGGCAAAAAGAACTGGGGGAACTTCATCGAGGCCGACGGCTTGGACACTGGACGGTTCCTCGATCCGCCGGAGTTCAGCGTCTTCCACGACAAGGGCAACGAGGGCAACGTCTTCGACCGCGTGGATTACAAGTTCGATTCGGCCGACTCGATCCACACCGACCTGAACTACAGCCGGTCGTGGTTCCAGACGCCAAACGACTATGACAACCTCAACGTCCAGAACGTCGTCTCCGGAGGGACGAGCGCCGGCCCGGTCTTCGCCAACGTAGGCGACACCGACCAGCGCTCCAGAATCGGCACCTTCAACATTTCGCCCACCTTTACGCGCGTTCTGAGCAACGATGCAGTTCTGAATGTGGGCGCCTACATCCGGAAGGATCAATACTTCTACTACCCCAGCGGAAATCCCCTGGCCGATCTCGGGCCAGTCACTCTGCAGACCTCGTCGATCAGCCAGGGCCGTACTCTCGCCGATGCCGGAATCCACGCCGACCTCTCCTACGCGAAGGGCGCGCACAACGTCAAGGCCGGAGCCGAATACGACTCGACTTTCCTGCGCGAACACGACTACATCGGCATCGTCGACAACACCTACCCGCTGAGTTCGCCCTGCGCAAATGCGAGCGGCGTTCCGGTTCCCGGCTACC
Organism: Candidatus Acidiferrales bacterium; assembly: GCA_030037525.1. Lineage (GTDB taxonomy): Bacteria > Acidobacteriota > Terriglobia > Acidiferrales > UBA7541 > Palsa-295. The sequence continues at coordinate 3,651 of JASHRC010000103.1, forward strand.
TGAACCCGTCCACCTGCCCAGGAGGTGCGCTTGTCGCAAATCCCAATTATCTTTCCGTCCTCGCACCCTACGATCTGACCCGCGGCGGCAATCCCTACGATTTCTTCGGCCACACCGACGTCAAGCTGCTCTCGATGTATGTCGAAGACCAGATCAAAACCGGCAACTGGAGCATGAACCTGGGCATGCGGGGCGACCTCTATAACGGCCTTGCCATCGCACGGCAAGCCGAGCCCAGGGTCGGCGTGGCCTACAACGTCAAACCCTCCAACACGGTGCTGAGCGTCTCCTACGCGCGCACCTTGGAGACCCCGTTCAACGAAAACCTAGTCCTGTCCAGCCTCGGCTGCGCTGACGCCGTGCTCTCGCCTCTTCTCTCCTGCACGGCCGGAGTAACGGGAATCCTCCAGCCGGGCTTTCGCAACGAGTTTCACGGCAGCTTTCAGCAGGGCCTCGGCAGGTACGCCATCGTCAGCGGCGAGTACATCTGGAAGTACACCCATAACGCCTTCGACTTCAGCATTCTCGGCAACACCCCCATCACTTTCCCCATTGATTGGCATAACTCGAAGATTCCGGGTTACGCGCTGCATGCGGAGATGCCCGAGCATCACGGCATCACCGCCTATTTCGTAGCTTCCTCGGTCGCGGCCCGCTTCTTCCCGCCGCAGGTGGCCGGTGCCGGGGCCACCGTGGGACAAACCGGACTTCCCTTCCGCATCGATCACGACGAGAGATTCAATCAGGAATCGCACCTGCAGTACACCTACACGCGCGGCAAGTACCTCCGCGGGCTCTGGGGCGGATTCAACTGGCGCTACGACAGCGGCCTGGTGGCCGGTTCGACGCCCTGCTACGGTGTT
>JASHRC010000104.1 GCA_030037525.1 Candidatus Acidiferrales bacterium
AGTTTTGCATTCGCCAAGGAAGCTCGGTGAACACCTGGTTGGCTTCGCTCACTTGGTTGATTCCCGTCATTGCCTATCTGCTCGGATCGATCCCCTTCGGGCTGCTGATTGTCAAGATCCGCAGCGGGCGGGACATTCGGTCGGTCGGCAGCGGCAATATCGGCGCAGCCAACGTAGCGCGCAACGTCGGCGTCCTGGCGGGTGTGCTGACGCTGCTGCTGGATGCCAGCAAAGGATACTTTGCCGTCAGGATCGCCGAGCGCTGGACCAATGGCAACGGGCGCTGGATGATCGCCGCCGCGCTGGCGGCGGTGATCGGGCACATTTTCTCCGTATGGCTCAGACTCCGAGGCGGTAAGGGCGTGGCCACCACGTTGGGAGCCTTTCTGGCGATCTGCCCGTGGGCCGTCGTTGGAGCGGCCGCGTTTTGGGTTCTGCTGGTGCTTTTCTGGCGCTATTCCTCGCTCGGGTCGATTGTTTCGATCGCTGCTCTGCCGGTGCTGGTCTATTTCTTCTACGCGCCACACCACGCCCCTCCGGACCACGTCCTGGGGGGAACAATCCTGGTTTCCCTGCTGGTGCTCTGGAAACATCGAGACAACATGCGCCGCCTGATCTCAGGTCGCGAGAACCGCCTGGGCTCCGGTACCTAGCCCCCGCTTCGGTCTAACTGACACAAGCCATGTGGCTTATTCGCCAACCCTAGTACCACAGTCCCGTTGTGCCACCCCGGGGCCTCCAGTAGCATTCGCCAAGCGGGCCCATGCTCAGCACTGTTCTCAACAAGATTCGCATCCGGCGCCTCCGCATCCTTTGGATCGTGATGGGTGCGCTCTTGCTTGCGAGCGTAACGCCGCTGTGGCTCTATCATCGCCAGGCGCTGCGGCTCAGCGAGGAGAAGCTCGAAGACACCGAGCGCGTCCAGCAGAGCGAGATCACCCGCTTGCTGGCCAGCGAAACGCTGCAATTCGAGCAGGGGCTGCGCCAGCAGCTGTTGAGTCAGCGCCAGGTCCTAGCCATTACCGGCTGGATCGAGAATGTGGACGATCCCACCCATGCTCCGCAGCTTTCACGCCTGCTCGAGGATTTCGTCGAAAACAATCCCGACATTCTCTTCGTCACCGCTGTAAGCCGCGAGGCCAAGGGCCCTACGGCCGGAAAGGTCAGCGCCGACCGCGACCCGTTCGTCGACGCGGCGCTCAAGCGCGCCTTTCAAGCAAGCTACCAGGGATTTGATTCGATCAGCGAGCCGTTCGCGGAAGGTCAGAACAACCGTCCGGCACTGGTGATGTCGGTTCCGCTGTTTGCCGACGGCCAATATTCGGGCATGCTTGCCGCGGTGGTCTCGCTCGAGAACCTGCAAAGTCGCTTGCGGGACATGAGCGTGCGCGATCGGACCGTGTACATCGTCGACGGACACGGAAAGATCGTCGCCTATCCCGACGGGCAGGCCATGGTGCCCGGCCAGAACGTCATGTCCATTTCACCTCTGGCAAAGCAGTTCGGCGAATTGCCGCAGGAATTGCGCGCCACTCAGACAACCAGCTTCGTCATTCAAACGCCGGACAAGCACCACCAGGTCGAGATGATCGGCACCTATAGTACGATCCCGGAGCTTCGCTGGGCCGTGATCGCGCAGCGCAGCCTGGACGATGCCCGGATCGATGCGGGCGTCACCGAGCTGACTTCCGAAGCGTTGCAATTCGTGGTCGGTGTCACCTTTATCGCCCTGCTGCTCGGCTATCTCTTTGCCGTCCGCATCACCCACCCGATCCGCCGGCTTGTGGAATCGACCCGCGCGATCAGCCGCGCCGAATTTCACGAACGCGTGCCCGTCAGCGGTGTCGCCGAGATCAGCGAGCTCGCCGAGACCTTCAATCACATGGCGGGCGATATCGAAGAGTTCATCGAGAAACTCAAGGCCGCGGCGGAAGAAAATCGCGAGCTGTTCATCGGATCGATCCGCATGCTGGCGGCCGCGATCGATGAGAAGGATCCCTACACGCGAGGTCACTCTGGCCGGGTGGCCAAGTATTCGACCATTCTCGGCGACTATCTCAGCCTGAGCGCGGAAGAGCTCGACCGTTTGCGCGTCTCCGCGCTGCTGCACGACGTGGGCAAGATCGGCGTCGATGATCGCGTACTGAAGAAACCCGGCAAGCTGACCGATGAGGAATTCGATCTGATGAAGCAGCACACGGTGAAGGGCGCGAATATCATGCGGCCGGTCGCGCAACTGAAGGACGTGTTGCCCGGCATCGAGCTGCACCACGAGCGTATGGACGGTCAGGGCTACCCATACGGCCTCCAGGGTGACCAGATTCCGATGATGGCGCGCATCATTGCCGTAGCCGATACGCTCGACGCCATCACCACCAACCGTCCCTACCAGTCCGCCATGGATCTTGATTACGCGCTCGAGCGCATTCGCTCGCTCGCCGTCACGCGTTTCGATCCGCAAGTAGTCCGAGCTCTGGAGACCGCCATCCACGACGGCCGCCTGCGCCTGAGCGCCGCGCTCATGGAGGTGTGAGCAGCGCCGGGGCCGCCGACGGGGCAATCCCTTCAACCAGGCAGCGCCGACGAGGGTTCCCGCAGCATGCTTCCGCTGGTTTGCGCCTTCCTCATTTGCGCTGCGAAGTTCAGGATTCGCTCCGCCGCGACGGGCGCAGCCAATCCGCGCGCATGAATGTTCGAGATCAGGTTGCGGTTGGCGTCGGTGTGCGATCGGCGCGGACGATAGGCCATATATACGGACAAGCTTTCCGCCGTGGCCAGCCCCGGCCGCTCCCCGATGAGCAGCAGGACGACCTTCGGATCGAGCAGCTCACCAATTTCGTTCAGCACCCCCACCCGACAATGATGAATGACGAACAGTTGCCCGAGTTTCCAGCCGCGCTGACCTGCGCCCCCCACGAGCAACGGCAAAAGCCGGGGCACTTGCGTCGCCACGGCGGTCACCGACAACCCATCGCCGATCGCGATTTGAAGATCGGCGTCGCGCGGGCAGCGCTCGTTCAACAGGGCCCGCGACCCATCATCAAAATGCCGGCCGAGATCGGGCCGCAGCAAGTACTCCTCCTTGTTCGATGCCTTGGTGCGAACCTCCAACAATTGCCATCGCTCCACAAATGGCGCGCCAAACGTCTTGGCGAGCTCCAGTTCCTCGCTCACCGCGTCGCGTGCGGCGGCATGAGCCTGGCGCAATTCGAGTTGCGTTCCGGTGCGATACGCCGCCCCCGCGCGACCGGCCAACAAACGAGCCGGCGTGCGCGCGCGGATCTTGCGCACGAGTTCCGGCAGGTCTTCCGGCGCGAGCGGTGAATCGGACATTCAGACCATCTTCCCGAGAGAAACTTCCAGTCCGCGCAGAAGCTGCCCTCGTCTAGACGCGTCGAGCAGCGCCGGCTGGGCCTGGCGATAGATGCCGGAAGATTCGAGCCAACCCAAAAATTCCGGTGCCGGCCGGAGATGGAACAACCGCCGCACAGCCAGCGCGTCGTGATAGCTCGTGCTCTGGTAGTTCAGCATGATGTCATCCGAACACGGCACACCCATGAAGTAGTTGCAGCCCGCCGCCCCGAGCAGCAGCAGTAAATTGTCGGCAGAATTCTGATCGGCCGCCGCATGGTTGGTGTAGCACACATCGCAGCCCATGGGCAGACCGAGCAGCTTGCCCATGAAATGATCCTCCAGCCCAGCGCGGAGGATCTGGCGCTCGTCATAGAGATATTCAGGCCCGATGAAGCCGACCACACTGTTCACCAGGAACGGGTCGAACGCCCGTGCCACGCCATAGGCGCGCGCCTCGAGCGTCAGTTGATCGACGCCATGATGGGCCTCGGCAGAAAGCGCGCTGCCCTGCCCCGTCTCGAAATACATGGCCTGTGTGCCAATCCACTCCACGTCGCGCGTGCGATGATGTTCGAGGACCCTCTCACGGCCCTCGCGAAGCATGGCCAGGGAAATTCCGAAGCTGCGGTTTGCCGCTTCCGTTCCTGCCACGGATTGAAACAGCAGATCGACGGGGGCGCCACGCTCCATCGCAGCAAGCTGCGCGGTGATGTGCGCGAGACAGCAAATCTGCGTCGGCACTTGATAGGTTTCCACCAGCCGGTCGAGCGCGTGCAGAATCGCGCTCACCGTCTCGACCGAATCAGCCGCCGGATTCACGCCGATCACCGCATCGCCACATCCATAGAGCAGACCTTCGAACGCAGCGAGCAGGATTCCGCCCAGATCGTCCACCGGATGATTGGGCTGCACACGAATTCCCAGCACGCCGCGTTCGCCCATCGTGTTGCGGCAACGCGTCACGTTGCGAATCTTCGCTGCGGCAAGCACGAGATCCTTGTTGCTCATGATCCTTGCCACCGCCGCCGCAATTTCCGGGATCATCGCGCGCTGGAGCCGCTGGAGCTCCCGCTCGTCGGTCGTATCATCGAGGATGTGTTCGCGCAATTCGCCGACCGTCATGCTCTGGATTCGAGGAAACGTGTCGCGATCGAAGGTGTCCAGGATCAGACGGCTGACCTCGTCGGTGTCCGGATCAATCAGCGGATGGGCGACAATCTCCGCAAGCGGTAAATCGGCAAGCTGGCGCTTGGCCGCGACGCGCTCGCGTTCGGACCGCGCGGCGATTCCCGCCAGCCGGTCGCCGGACTTCTCCTCATTCGCCTTGGCGAACAGCTCGCGGAGATCGGCAAACACGAATCGCTCAGCCATACAGGCTAGATGGTATCAGGTTTAAATGCCGCGACACCCCGCCCCAGGCCCACTCTCTGTTAAAACGCCGAACCGGGGCGCCTCTGATAGAATGTTCCCCTCGCATCGGCGGGAGTTTGATGCTTTCTTTTTGCGGAAAACCGGAGCCAGCACTTCTCGGGCGGCTCGGTGCCAAGGCGACGGTCGATCTCGGCCTGGCCCTGTTGCTGAGCGGTTTGGTTTCTCCGCCCGGGCTCGCCCAGAAGAAATACGACACCGGAGCAACCGACAGCGAAATCAAAATCGGCAACATCACGACCTACAGCGGGTCGGGTGAGGCATACGGCGCGATCGGCCACGCCGAGGCTGCCTACTTTCAGATGATCAACGATCACGGCGGCGTTCGCGGCCGCAGGATCATGTTCGTCAGCCTGGACAACGGGTCCGACACCACGCAATCGCTCGCGCTGGCGCGCAAGCTGGTCGAACAGGATGGCGTTCTGCTGATCTTCAGCGCGATGGGAACGGAAACGAACCTTGCGCTGCGCCCCTATCTGAACGAAAAAGCAGTGCCGCAGCTTTTCATTGACGCGAGCTCGGCAACGTTTGACGATCCGGCGCATTTTCCGTGGACAATGGGATTTTACGCGAGCTATCGCACCGAGGGGCTCGCCTATGCGAAATACATCCTGCAAAAAAAGCCCACCGCGAAGATCGCCGTTCTGTATGAAAATAACGAATCCGGTCGAGAATATCTCTCGGGCGTGCACGAGGGTCTCGGCGAGAGGGCTTCCGCAATGATCGTCCGGGAAGTGTCCTATCAGCCGTCCGCCCCCTCGCTCGATTCGCAGTTGGCGGTGCTCAAGGACTCCGGCGCTGACGTTTTCTTCGATTTCGCTGTGGGCGCGAAAGCAACGCAGTCGATTCGCGAGGCCTATGACCTCGACTGGCATCCCCTCCAGTTCATTCCGAATGCCTCGCTATCGACCGCAGCGTTTCTCGATCCGGCCGGGCTTGAAAAGGCCCGGGGCATCATCGCCAACGCCCGGTCGAAAGCCTGGCTCGAGCGGGGAGCGCGATCCGATCCCGAGGTGCGCGATTTCCTCGACTGGATGAGCCGGTACAATCCGCAGGCCAGCCTGCATGACCAGAACAACGTGGCGGGGTACGAGCGCGCCGAGGCAGTTGTGGAAGTATTGCGAAAATGCGGTGACGACCTGACGCGCGCAAATGTGATGAAGCAAGCGGCGAACCTGAACACGCGCATCGCCATGCTCCGCCCGGGAATCTCCCTCCAAACGACCCCCTCTGACTTTCAGCCCATCCATCAGTTGTTCCTGATCAGATTCGACGGCCGCAAGTGGGTTCCTTTCGGTGCAATCATCGACGACCGAAAGCTCGGCGAATGAGCCTCGGATCGGCGCGCACGTCCCCGTCGCTCACCTGCTAATATAGATTTCTGGGCAAACCTGCGGCTCGTGTCATGATCACTCTTTTCGGAAAACCAGAACCGACGCTTCTCGAGCGCCTGAGGGAATCGGTCGGCAAAACGCGTAGCGAATTTGCCGCGCGCGTCGAGCAGCTGATCACGGGCAATCGTCCGGTCGATCCGGAGCTGCTGAAGCAGCTCGAATCGGCGCTGCTTGGCGCCGATATCGGCGTGCGTACCACGAAAGAGGTTCTCGCTGCGCTGCGCCAGCAGGTAACCGAGCACCAGCTTGATTCCGCCGCGCAGCTCAAATCGGAATTAAAGCGCCAAATACTGAAGATCCTGCAAGCGCCTGCCGCAGCTACGGACGGCAGGCCAGTTCCACCGCCGCGCGTGATTTTCGTCGTCGGCGTGAACGGTACGGGGAAAACCACCACGATCGGCAAGCTCTCCAACCGCTTGAAAAAAGAGGGCGCCCAGGTCATCCTCTGCGCCGCGGACACGTTTCGTGCCGCGGCCATCGAGCAGCTGGAAGTTTGGGGACGCCGCTCGGGGGCCGACGTGGTGAAGCAAAAATCCGGCGCCGATCCCGCCGCCGTGATTTTCGATGGCCTTTCGGCCGCCAAAGCCCGAGCCGCCGATGTCGTGATCGTGGACACGGCCGGCCGTCTGCACACGAAATCGAATCTGATGGCCGAGCTCGAAAAAATGAAGCGCACCGCCGCCAAACTCGTGGCGGGCGCGCCGCAGGATGTGCTGCTGGTTCTCGACGCCACCACCGGACAGAATGGCCTCAACCAAGCGCGGGAATTCTGGAGCCACGCCGGTGTGACGGGAATCGTGCTTACGAAACTGGACGGCACGGCGAAAGGGGGAATCGTCGTCGCCATCGCGCGCGAACTGAATCTGCCGATCCGCTTCGTCGGTACGGGGGAAAAGATCGATGATTTAGTACCCTTCGACGCCGAAACCTATGTCGACTCTCTGTTCGACTGAGCTTCGCAACCCGCTTCGGTTGCGCAGCAGGGGCGTCCGCAGCAGTCGACGAACCGGACCACGACGCCCAAATAACGGGCGGCGTTGGTCCCGGACCCGCGTACACTTCGGTCTCGCATATGCGCTGGGAACCTGAGCCGGCAGACGCTATTTGGATCGAGCGGGCGCTCTCGCTCGCGCGCCGGGCGATCGGCTTGGCTCACCCAAACCCGCACGTCGGCGCGATCGTGGTCAAAGGCCATCAAAAAGTTGGCCAGGGATTTCACGAGTACGACCAGCGCCATCACGCCGAAATCATTGCGCTCGCGCAAGCCGGCGCAAAAGCGCGAGGCGCAACGCTTTATGTGACTCTCGAGCCGTGCTGCACGACCGGACGAACCGGCCCCTGCACCAAAGCGATCATCGGCGCGGGCATCTCGCGCGTGGTCGCGGCGATCGAGGACCCGAATCCTGCGGTCCAGGGATGCGGCTTGGGGGAACTCAAGCGCGCGGGCATTCGGGTCGAAGTCAGAAATGACATGAGCGCGAAGCGTCTGAACGAAGCCTTCGCAAAATGGATCCGCACCGGGTTGCCGTTCGTGACTCTGAAGAGCGCGCTGACGCTCGATGGCCAGATCGCGGTGCGTCCCGGCCACTCGACCGCCCTTACTGGCAGCGCTGCGCGCGCCGCGGTCCATCGGCTGCGCCATTCCGCCGACGCCGTGCTCACGGGGATCGGCACCGTCCTCGCCGACGACCCGCTGCTCAACGACCGCAGCGGCCAGCGCCGGCGGTGCCCGCTGGTGCGTGTCATCCTAGATTCGTACCTGCGCCTTCCCCTACATTCGAAACTGGTAAAAACGGCCCGGCAGGACGTTCTGGTCTTCACCACAGAACCGGCGGATGCAACGAAAGCGAAGGCGCTCGCGCGTCTGGGGATCGAGATTGTGTCCACCCGGCGTCGTCGGGGGCAGGTGGCGATCGATTCGGTGCTGACCGAACTCGGTCGGCGCGGAATTCTGCACGTGCTGCTCGAAGCGGGCGCCCGAGTGAATGGCTCGGCGCTCGCGGCCGATGTTGTCGACAAGCTCGCGCTCTTCTATGCTCCCAAGATCATGGGCACGGGGGGTGTTCCCATGGCGCAAATCGCCGCGTCGAAATGGTTTCGACAATCGCGCGCGCTAACCCATCTCTCTGTCGCGCCGTGCGGCGCTGATCTCTTTGTGGAAGGGTATTTTCACGATGTTTACGGGAATCATCGAGGCCGTCGGAAAAATTGACGCGCTTGCCCGGAGCGAACAGGGCGCCCGGCTGAGGGTGAGTCTGGCCGAGCCGGAAATCGCCGCCGAGATGAAACTGGGTGCCAGCATCGCGGTCAACGGCTGCTGCCTGACGGTGGCCGCCTCGGGCGCTCGGCATTTCTCCGCCGATCTTTCCCTCGAAACGCTCGCCCGCACCACCTTCGGTCAACGGACGACCGGCGATCTGGTCAATCTGGAGCGCCCCCTGACGGCCAGCGCGCGCCTGGGCGGCCATTTCGTCCAGGGCCATGTCGATGGCGTCGGCCGCCTCACTCGCCTTGCGCCAGAAGGCGACCAGTGGTGGCTCTCGGTCCGGGTGCCCGGGAATCTGGGCCGCTACGTGGCCGAAAAGGGTTCGATCGCAGTGGACGGCATCAGCCTTACGGTCGCGCGCTGGCAGGACGGCATCGCCGATTTCGCGATCGTTCCGTTCACCTACCTACACACGAACCTTCGTGCGCTCGTGCCCGATGCTGCCGTCAACCTCGAGTGCGACATCCTTGCCAAATACGTCGAGAGTCTGCTCGAGTCACCCAAAGCGAAGGCCACTTCGCGCCTCAGCGTCGCGCGTCTCATCGAAGAGGGTTTCTGAGTCGTTGTCCGGAGGGCGCCGCTCGTTCTCTCTCCGATTTCTGGACGCGCCACTCCGCCCAGGTGAGCCCAACGATCACGATATCCACAACGGTCAAGATCATCAGACCTATGGAGTGCGTGTGCGCAAACCGGTAAACCTGATAGATGCTGAAGGCGACGAACACGCCGATGGCCAGCGGGTAGGCCCAGAGCTCGTTCATCCACAGGGCGATTGCCAGCAGTACTTTCACCAGACCGTGCGAGAGCAGAAAAATCGAGGCGAACAGCGGAGCGCTGTGCGCCAGTCTCTCGGACACGTGCAGCAGATGAATGGCGATGAAGTCGTGCCGGTCGCGCGAGAGCTCGTGCAGACTGAGCGCACGCAACGCCCGACCCATCGCCGACGGCTGGAGGAACCACACCAGCACTCCGCCCGCGATTTCGAGCAGGCCATCGACGCCCTTCGCCGTTATGCCCGTGCGAAAGGCGTCACGCAAGAGATCTTTGGCAGTCATACCGAATCACGCACCGAGGGGCGCCATCCGGACCAACCCGCTCAATCCGCAAGGACCTGCGCGCCTTCTCGCGACTTGGCCCGCGCGCCCCGCAGATAGAGTACCAGTCCGAGCAAGAAGCTGCCGGCCGTGCCCGCGATGACCTTGCCTTCAAACCTCCAGGGGCTTTCGGCACCTCCCGGAGGAATGAGTGACAGCGCGATTCCGCCAGCGACCACGATTGTGCCTAGGCTGCCCGCCGCCCACACGCCGAATTTCCCGCCGGGGACAAGCGCCGCGTTTCGATGGGCGCCGCGATCGGGCCGATACGCTAACTTGATTGCGGCCGCATACATGTACAAAAACGGGATGAAGTAGAGAATGGTTCCTGCGTCGACCAGCATCTGATAGGCATCGTTGGGATTCTCTTTCAGCTGGGCCAAGAACAGCACGGCACAGGAAATACCCGCCTGTACCAGAATGGAAACCCAGGGGGTCTTCCACCGGGGATGAATTTTGCCGAACGCAGCCGGCATATAACGGTCGATTCCGACGACAAACGGGATTCGCGCCACTCCCGCGACGGTGGTGCCCACTCCACCCGAATTGCCAAGCAGCATCAGAAGGGCCGCGATGATTCCGAAATAGGCCACCCCGAAAGAGATCGAGCCAGCCGTGAGTGCCTGAAAGACGCCGCTTTTGGGATCGACCGCTCGAGCCGGCAGGAGCGCCAGCAGCGCGATCGTTCCTAAAATGTAGGCCAGCGCGATCAGAACTCCCGAGCCCAGGATCGCGCGCGGAAACGTCTTGTGCGGATCGCGCACTTCTTCGCTCATTGTGGAACACAGCTCGAGCGCCGTGAAGGCAAACGCGATCTGTGGCCAGAAGTTCACGGTGTCCCAGTTCCACACCGGCAGCATGTTGTGGGTAGTAAAGTGGGTCAGAGAGCCGTGTGCGTGCCACCAGTACGTGCCCATGCCGACGAGCATGACGAGCGGCAGGTAAGTTCCGACTCCGCCCGCGTTCTGCAGCCATTTGCCGATGTTCAGCCCAATGATGTTCAGCCAGACTGCCAGAAAGAGCATGGCGATCGAGACGACCAGGAGAAAGCTGCGGTCCTGGGCCAGCCAAACGCCGCGCCCGCCGCCGATATAGGCAGCCATCGCGGCACTGGCAAAAAGCAAGCCCGGAAAATAGAAAAACGTATAGACCCAATACGTCCAGCCGGTCAGAAATCCGTGGAACTCGCCAAAGGCTTCTTTGGACCAGATGTACAGCCCGCCCTCGTGGGGAAAGCGCGTGGAAAGCTCGGCCACGATCAGCGCCGTCGGCAGAAAAAACAGAATGGCGGCCAGCACCCAGAGGCTGATCGAGGAAGTTCCGTTGTGCGCGGCCGCGGCGATCCAACGCGGGCCGAGAACGGCCGCGATATTGAAAAGCAGGACATCCCAAAAGCCCATGGCCCGGCGCAGCTGCTTGTGGGGGTCCGAGGCAGGCACAGTCACAAGGTAGAGTCCAGTGCGGGAATCAATTCGTCCTGAACCAGGAAATTGCGGAGCACGGGATCGTCGCAAGCTTCTAGTTCGGGCCAGGTGCCGAAAAATCCGACGCGCCCTTCGTTGAGAAAAACCACCCGGTCGGCCAGTTTCTTGGCAAGGTGCGTGTCGTGGGTGACGACAATCGACGTTTTCTTCAGCGTCTGTTTGAGCCTCACGATCAGGTCGCTCACATGCGCGGCCATCAACGGATCGACCATGGTGGTCGGCTCATCGTAGAAGATCACCTCCGGTCGCTCGGCGAGAGCCCGTGCAATGGCCACCGCGCGCTTGGTTCCCGTCGCCAACTCCGCCGGCAGGCGATCTCGGAACTGCCCGACTTCGAGCATTTCGAGCAGCTCCCCCACGCGGTCATCGATTTCATCGGCGTCGTACTTCATCCCCCGGCTCTCCATCGGAAAGGCGACGTTTTCCGCCACCGTGAGGGAATCGAAAAGGGCCCCGGACTGAAACACCATCGTCACTCGCTTGCGAATCTCTTCAAATTGTTTCTCCGTGAAATGCGTCACGTCCTGGCCCTCCACCAGGATTCGTCCCTGGTCCGCCGTGAGGAAACCCATCAGCAGTTTCAACGACACGGACTTCCCCACCCCGCTGCGCCCCATGATGACGCCCGTCTCGCCGCGCTCGATGTAAAAGCTGACGTCCTTCAGCACGTCGTTCGCGTCAAATGATTTGCAGACGTGCTGGAATTCGATGTAGTGGCCGCTCATGGTCTCAGCGAGGCTTCCAGTCTGGCCTTGGCTTGCTCGTAATCCTCCGGTGAGTTCATATTTTTGAACAGGAGTCCTTCAGAATCAAAGGCTTTCCACTGGGCAGGCTCGATGGTTTCGACGCGCAGATCCTTGAGCCCGTCGGTCACTTTCCGCACGCCGCGCCTGACGGCGGCACCGATCGCTGCTTCTCCGCGTTTGTGATACACCGCCGAGAGCGGCTCGGCCCCCTGCGCATTCACCGGAAGGATGACGTCGGCAGCCGACCGGAGTGCTCGCGCGGCGAGAAATTCCAACCAGGCGCGGGTCAGATACGGCAAATCGCAGGCCAGAATCAGATTCCAGGGCGCATGGGAGACTCGCAGCGCCGTCGCGATGCCGCCCAGAGGGCCCCCGCCGGGCAAATCATCCTCGATCACCTGAAGACCGAACCTCTGCGGTTCGCGCGAACCGCCGACGACCGCCACAGATCCAACCACTTGCTCGGCCAGACGAACCGTACGCACCACCATCGGCTCACCACCGATTTCGAGCAGCGCTTTCGTGCGCCCCATCCGCGAACTCGCGCCCCCGGCCAGAATGAATCCGGCGATTGGTTCGACGCGATCGATCCCGGCTTTGCCGGCACCTCGAGCCCTCATCCCTTCCCCGGCCTCTCGATCCCCAATTCCCGCAACTTCTCCTGCAAACTCTGCCTCTGCAAACCGATTTCCGCTGCCGTCTGCGAAACATTCCAGCGGTGCTCTTCGAGCTTGCGTTTCAAATAGGCAATTTCAAATTTCCTCCTGGCCTCGCGAAAATCCGCCTCGCTTAAAAACGAGTCTCCCGCCGTGGCGTGGGGCGCGCCGGCGCCCGCCTGATTCTCGCGAACCTCCGAGGGCAAATCGGCCGCTTGGATCTGGTCCGCCCCGCACAAGACGAGCGCGCGCTCGACGACGTTGCGCAGCTCCCGCACATTGCCAGGCCAGTCATACCGCCGCAAAATTTCCTCTGCCTCGCGGCTTATCGCCGGAGATCGCCCGTGACGTGCTCCCAGCTGCGTCAGAAATCGATCGACCAGCAGCGGCAGATCTTCTTTATGGGCGCGAAGGGGCGGAATTTCAAGCGTCACCACGCGCAGCCGGTAATAGAGATCCTGGCGAAAACGCCCCGCCGAAATCTCCGCCTGCAGATCCCGGTGCGTCGCGCTCACCACGCGCACGTCCACATCGATCGACGGCCCGCCGCCCAGCCGCTCAATCTTACGGCTTTCAAGGGCACGCAGCACCTTGGCCTGCGTTGCGGGATTCATGTCGCCGATTTCGTCGAGGAAAAGCGTCCCTCTCGAGGCCGCCTCAAATTTACCCTTGCGCTGCTCGATGGCACCAGTGAACGCCCCGCGCTCGTAGCCGAATAGTTCCGACTCGATTAGGTTTTCCGGCAGCGCCGCGCAGTTGACGGCTACAAACGCCCGTTCCGCGCGCGGCGATCGTGCGTGAATCTCCTGTGCGAGCAAGTCCTTCCCCGTGCCGCTTTCGCCCAAAATCAGCACGGTCGCGTCGGTCGGTGCCACGCGTTCGGCCATTTCAAAAACCCGGCGCATGGCCGCCGAGCCGCCCAGCATCCTCCCGAATTGGCCGTCGGCTACCAGTTCCCTTCGCAGTCGCCGATTTTCGGCGCCTAGTTCGCCTAGCTGGACCAGATTTGCCACGCGTTTTCGCAGCTCATCGATGTCGAATCCCTTCACGATGTAGTCGTTCGCACCGTGGTGGAGCGCCTCGACCGCCGTGCGTGCCGTGTCCAGCGCCGAAACAACCAGCACCGGAGTTTCATCGCCGCTGGCGCGCAACGCGCGCAGGAACGAGAGACCATCCTCCTCCGGCATGACCAGATCCAGCAGCACCAGCGCCGGCGCGGTGCGCGAAATCGCCTCGCGTGCCTCGCGCGCCGATTCCGCCTCGACGACGCGGAAGTTCTGCTCCAGCGCGCGCCGCATCCCATATCGCGCCGCCGCCTCATCATCGACGATCAATATCGTCCCCATTCTTCTTCTCCGCCTCCGGCACGCTACCATCAAACCGAGTAAAGGAATCTGCTCAGGGAATTGGCGCCTTTTCCCTGGCGGGCGCTTGCGGCAAGGTCACCCGGAACCGGCTGCCCTTGCCGGTTTCGAGCGGACTTTCGCACGCGATGGTCCCGCCGATTTCCTCGACGCGCCGGGCCACAATCGCCAGACCTAAGCCCGTTCCCGAAGCCTTGGTGGTGAAAAACGGCTGAAAAATTCTCGCGCGCATCTCGGCCGAAATCCCCGGCCCGCTGTCCTCGACGGAAATCTCCACCCGCTCGCCTTTTCGCACCAAGCACAGGCGAACCCGCCCTCCGTCCGGTTGGGCCTCAATCGCGTTTACCACCAGGTTCGACAGCACCTCGCCCAACGCCTCCTCCGATGCCCGTACGGCAATTTCTTCCTCGGGCGCTTGGAACTCGACGATTACGTTTCGTCGCTCCGCATCATGCCGAAACAGCTCGACCGTCTGCTTTGCCAGCGCGAGCGCTTCGGTTCGCTGGCCGCGGCCTGCCGTCGGCTTGGCAAAGGTCAGCAGCTGCGAGAGTTTCGCGTTCATGCGATTGATTTCCTCCAGCAGCAGCGCGCAGTCGTGCCGTACGTCCTCCGGCAAATCGCGGTTTTCCAGCTGCAGCTGCAGGATGGTCTTCATCGAGCTCAGCGGGTTGCGCAGATTGTGCGACACGCTCGCCGCCATCTGCCCCAGCATGGCCATCCGTTCGCGCTCGGCCAGCTCGCGTTCCAGGCGAAGTTTTTCTTCGATCAGCCGACACAGGTCGGCCATCGCGGGCATCTGCTCGGCCAGAAACTCAAGTGCCGCCGTCGTTTCACCGGTCAGAAACGCTCCCGTCGTCGCCGCTTCGAGAAGTCCGACTTCACGCCCATCCTTCACCAGCGGAATTCGCGCCGCGTGGCCCAAACCTCCCGGTCCCTCCAATGGTTTGAGCGCAGGATCACGCGGAATCGAAATCCGCACCGCCGCTAGCCCAAATTCCTGCCGGATCAGCCCCTCGGCGCGCTCCAGCAGCCGCGCCAGGTCTCCGTGCCGCGCCTCCCCCTGCAGTTCGATGCTCAACCGCTGCGTGCGGTCCATCCGCTCGCGCAGCCGCTCGTGCAGCACCGGGCCAATGAGGCGTTCGAGCGGCTCGAACAGAAAAATCAGCACGAACAGCAGGACACTCGCCGTTGCTTCGGGCGGAAAAACGGGCGCCAGCCAGCCGCTGATTCGGTGCACCAGCGCGAGATACAGCAAAGCCAGGAACGTCGCCGAAAGTGCATAGACCAGGTTCCGCTGTGCGCCGTATTCCAGAAAATTGTGCTTCAGCGCGTAATAAATCAGCAGCGCCCCGGGCAGCAGTCCGACCCAAACCGCGGCCGCCGCGAGCGCCGCTCCTGGCAGAGAAGGCGGGACCGCCAAGCCTCTATGGAGCGCCAGCAGAACTGTCAAACTCGCCGAAACAAAGAAGAGACTGCGAAACAGGGCACATTCCTTTTTGCCCTCGGCCGCCCGCCAGTCCTGAAACTCAAACACCGCATCCATGAGCGCGATCAAAGGCAGGCCTCGGCCGCCCACCAGGAGGTACCGATGGGCGCCAGCAGCAAACCAGGGCCAGAAGAACCGAGCCCCGGCCACCATCTCTGTAAAGCTGAGCAGGTAGAGCGAGACCAACAGCGCCCTCGAGAAAACGCTTGCACGCGACCCTCGAATCTGCCGCCGATAGGCATAATGCGTGTGCCAGACAAGCGGCGGGATCAGCGCCAGGCCTAGCGCAAGAAGCGCCTCGGAGAGCCAGCGAGTCGCTTCCGGTGGCCACGTGTATTGAATTTCGGCGTTGATCTCAAGCAACCCGCCCGCGTAGATCAGAAACAAGGCCAGGACGAGAAAGAAAAGCAGCCGCTCGAACAACCGCGGCCGCCGGTGCCCCAAGATCAGGGCGATCAGGAACAAGTAGACAAGCGTCCCGGCCGTGAGTCCGATTAGTCGCGCATAGAAGAGATAGACCACCAGTCACCTCTTGGCACCCGATTTTAGCCCCTTTTAGCGATCCCCGAGCCAAGTGTCGGAAAAATAAGACAATCTATCCCATTAAAAATATGGAGCTTAAATTGAACTCGCTGAATCTCCAGGTGCGGCCGGGCGACCGCTTTTCGCTTGACTGAGCATCTGTTTTTGGTATATTAGCACTCGCTTGTGGGGAGTGCTAATTAGCCTCCTGCCCAAATCACCTACGCAAATCTCCGGAGGAATCGTAAACATGGCAGTGAACATCACACCGCTCCACGACCGTGTCCTGGTGCGGCGGCTCGAAGAAAAGGAGACCGTGAAGGGCGGCATCATCATCCCCGATACGGCCAAGGAGAAACCGCAAGAAGGAGAAGTCATCGCCGTCGGAGCGGGCAAGCTGAACGACAAGGGCGAGCGTATCGCCCTCGACGTGAAGCCGGGCGACCGCGTTCTGTTCGGCAAGTACAGCGGCAACGACATCAAGATCAACGACGAGGAATACATGATTTTGAAGGAAGACGAAATTCTCGCCAAGATCGGTGGCGCCGCCAAGGCAGCCGGTTCGAAGAAGTAAATTCTTTTGGCGGCCGCTCCGAACCGAGGCGGCCCCAGCACGACCCGAGCGAGCAAACGCCGCGCGGAGGATCTCTAGCAGGCAAGTCATTCGAACAGGAGAACAGTGAAATGGCAAAGCAAATCGTGACTGGTGAGAACTCGCGCCAGTCGATCTTGCGCGGCGTCAATATACTGGCCGACGCGGTCAAGATCACCCTTGGTCCCAAGGGCCGCAACGCAGTGATCGAGAAGAAGTTCGGTGCACCGGTCATCACCAAGGACGGCGTCACCGTAGCCAAGGAAATCGAGCTGGCGGATGCGCTCGAGAACATGGGCGCCCAGATGGTACGCGAAGTCGCCTCGAAAACTTCCGACGTCGCCGGCGACGGCACCACTGCCGCGACCGTTCTGGCGCAGGCCATCTTCCGCGAAGGCGTCAAGACCGTGGCGGCTGGCGCGAGCCCCACGGCTCTCAAGCGCGGCATCGAGCAAGCTGTCGAAGTCGCGGTCGAAGAGATCAAGAAACTGCACAAGGACGTCAAGGGCGAAATGATCGCGCAGGTCGGCACGATCAGCGCCAACAACGACAAGCAGATCGGCAACATCATCGCCGAGGCCATGAAGAAGGTCGGCAAGGA
>JASHRC010000105.1 GCA_030037525.1 Candidatus Acidiferrales bacterium
GTGATCCGCGCTCAGCTCAAGCGCAACGGCGTTGCCATCTATCAAGGAACCGCCCGATTTGTCGATCCCCACACCGTCCAGATCAATGGCGACGGCGAGAGAGCCCTGGTGCGGGGCGAGCAATTTCTGATCGCCTGCGGCACACGGCCGGCTCGCAGCCCGGACATACCTTTCGATGGCAAACGGATCCTGGACACCGACGAATTCACGTTCGCCACGACGCTGCCGCGCGAAGTCATTGTCGTTGGTGCGGGGGTGGTGGGGCTCGAATATGCGTCGTTTATGGCGGCGATCGGCGTCGAGGTCACTCTCATCGACCAGCGGCCCCTGATCCTGGATTTTGTGGATCGCGAAATCGTCGAGGCACTCGCCTATCATCTCCGCCAAATGGGGACCACCTTCCGCCTTGGCGAGAAAGTCACGCGCATCGGCTTGGATCAGCAGCGCGATCGTGTGTTCGCCGAACTCGAAAGCGGCAAAAAGGTCCAGGGGGACATGCTTCTCTATGCTGTTGGACGCCAAGCCAATGGCGATGAGCTTGGAGTCGAGGCTGCCGGGCTGGGGACCGATCCCCGCGGCAAAATCAAAGTGAATGATTGCTACCAGACCGACGTCCCGCATATCTACGCAGCCGGAGACGTCATCGGCTTTCCGGCTCTCGCCAGTACTTCGATGGAGCAGGGCCGGCTGGCCAGTTGTCACATGTTCGGCGCTCCGTCCCAGCATATGCCCGAACTGTTTCCGTACGGCATCTACACCATTCCGGAAATTTCGATGGTGGGCCAGACGGAAGAAAAGCTGACTGCTGCGAGAGTTCCCTACGAAGTCGGCATTTCCAAGTATGCTGAGCTTGCCAAGAGCATGATGCTGGGTGACGAAACCGGCATGCTGAAAATGCTGTTCGATCGCAACACACGAAAGCTGCTGGGCGTTCACATCATCGGCCAGCGCGCCACCGAGATCGTTCACATCGGCCAGGCTGTGCTCGCGCACGGTGGCACAATCGAATACTTCCGCGACACCGTTTTCAACTACCCCACACTCGCCGAGGCCTACAAAGTTGCTGCCCTCGATGGCCTGAATAAACTCTGACTGGCCACCTGGGGGCGGTCAAGCCGTTATCGGTCGCAACGATTCGTAGCAATCTGGAATGGTGGGAGGGCCCTAACGCTGTGCCACATGGGAATCGCGTGATAGAATTGCGGCGTTGCCCTGGGCTTTTCTCGCGGGCCTGTAGCTCAGGTGGCTAGAGCGCACCCCTGATAAGGGTGAGGTCGGTGGTTCAAGTCCACCCAGGCCCACCATTCCCCTGTGGGTCCGGCCCGGACACATGGGTTCTCGCTTCCGGGTGGTACATCGCGATCTCCCAATATCCCGTGCATGCGGGAGCCGTGTGCGGGTTGATCTTCGGGGCATTACTACTTCCTTGTTTCTCAGGGCCCCAACGGGTCGGACAACGAGGGTGGAAACAGTGGGTCGGCATCGCCTCGACAATCATCGCGTGTGGACTGTTGGTAGCCTACCCACTCCTTCCGAAACAGCCGGAGCAGTCTCTTGAACTGATTTTTGTCAGGGTAGTTCCGGGACCTCAAGACATCACGGCTGGAGAAAATCCTGCGGGACTGACAGCAAGGGAACTGCAGGAATTGAAGGGGTTGGGTTTGTCAGGCTCCTTCCGTTTCGGACTTTCCCTGTACCGCGGCAGCGCTGGCACCAACGCGCGTGCCGTTATCGTTTGCACCATGGATCTGCCGTCAGTCGTCGAGCTTCGGGAGCCACGGGACACAAATGTCATGTACGTCCAGCGTGGCAATCAATGGGACATATATCCGACTGGGGCACCCACGTTGCGAAGCAAAATAAGATTCTGCCGTTCGGGTGGGGATTCTGGACAGATTGAGGTACAAGCAGGCTCTTCCCAAGGCTCCTTTTCCTGGTCTCCGCCGTCGGGGGATCGCTGAGTCCTGTTCTGCTCTGCTGAGGGAACTCAGGGCCCAAACGGTTGCAGAAGCGGGCCCTGAATAAGTTCTAAGATCGTCAACCAGGGCCCGCCAATCTTTTTAGTCAGTTAGCGCCTGCGGATTCCTGTTCGGCCGACGAGTGTGCCCACTTTTGTGCCCCACTCACCTGAAAACCAGTCTGTCCTGCATAAGAGTGCCGCCGGAACCGCGCCTCTGGCACTTAGGTGTGCTCCGGCGACAAATTCCTTGTGTCGAGGGCGGAAGAGGTCTATTTTGCGGGTTGAGACGCCCCAAAATCGCAAATTCCGGATGATATTTGTACCATCCGGGAGCGCGCAGCGGGGCGCGTTGTGGCCGCAGAAGGGACAAGAAGCTTATGGCAACGGTGCGCACGACCTGCCGAATTTGCCTCGTCCGTTGCGGGATGAACGTGGAGGTACAGGACGGAAAAGTCATCCGGATCACCGGGGACAAAAAACATCCCTTGAGCAAGGGGTACCTTTGCGTTAAAGGACTGTCATCGTCGGACATCATGATGTCGCCGCGGCGGATCATTTATCCGCAGAAACGCGTAGGCGAAAGGGGCTCGAATCAATGGCAGCGCGTGAGCTGGGATGAGGCGCTTGACGACATCGCCGCCCGCCTGAACGCCATCATTGCGGAACACGGCGCCCGCGCCGTAGCGATGCAATCGTTGCCGCCGAAAGAATATTACGCGTATGACTTGTTCTGCGACGTGATAGGCAGTCCGACGTTTTTCCGTCACGACTCGCATAGTTGCTTCAACCCGCAGCTGATTGCCGACACGCTTACCTTCGGCAACCTGCTCACTTATCCCGGATTTGCGGACCTGCAAGGATCGGACGTCCTCATGCTCTGGGGCGTCAACTTGCCCGAGACAAACGGCTCCAAGCATATGCGGGTCAAGGAAGCGGTGAAGAGAGGGGCACGAACGATCGTGGTCGACCCGCGCCCGACACTCCAGGCGCGCCAGAGCGACCTGTGGCTCCGCATACGGCCGGGAACCGACGCGGCGCTCGCTTACGGAATGATCAACGTCATGATCGCGAACGGGTGGTACGACGAGACATTTGTTCGCGACTGGACCGTTGGCTTTGAACAGCTCGCCGAACGCGCCTCGAAGTACACGCCCGAGCGGGTGTCCGAGATCACGTGGATACCCGCGAATGACATTCGGCGCGCCGCCGAGATGTTTGGCACCGCTTCCGCCGCGGCCATGCATACCTTTATCGGCGCCAGCATGGGCGGCAATGTGATCGCGACCCTGAGACTCATGGGATTTCTCCCCGCCCTGACCGGCCGGATCGACCAGCCTGGCGGCAACTGCTTCTATCTTCCTCCTACGCTCGGCTTGCGGATGCCGGCCAACACCGGAGCGGCGATGGCCAAAGATCTCAGCGAACAGATCTCCGCCGACCGCTTCCCGCTGATGGCCGGGCCCAACGCCATCGTGACCGGCTACCCGCATCCGCGCCACGTGATTGACGCCATATTGACTGGCAAGCCGTATCCCGTGAGAGCCTTGTGGACGGATTGCAACCCGCTCATCGGTCTCGAAGATACTTCGCTTGTGGTGGAGGCGCTTAAGAAGCTGGACCTGCTGGTTGTTTCCGAGTTGTTCGAATCGCCGACGGCTCATCTCGCCGATTACATCCTCCCCATGACGATGCACCTGGAATCGAACGCGATCGCGGATTACTCCGGCCTTAACTTCGTCGCGGCGCGTACCCGGGCGGTGGAGCCGCGAGGAGAGGCGCGGGAAGAGGCAGAGCCCCTGCTCGATGTACTCAGACGCATGGGTTACGGAGATCGCCTGCCGGTGAATAGCTACGAGGAGATGCTCGACTTCCGCCTTCGCCCGCTGGAAATGGATTTTCGGACCTTCGCCCAAACGGGGATCTACGAGCGGCCACATGAGCCCTTGCAATACCGCAGCGGGAAGCTGCGGCCAGACGGCAAACCGGGATTTAATACGCCGTCCGGCAAGGTCGAGTTCAACTCATCGATCCTTGCCGAATATGGTCATGACCCGCTTCCGGATTTTCGAGAACCTCCGTACAGCCCGTATCGGACACCGGAGGTGGCGGTGAAGTACCCGTTTGTCGCCAGCACGGGCACGCGTTCGATTGAGTACTACTCGACGCTGGGAATCGAGGTGCCGCGCCTCCGCAAACGCCGGCCATGGCCGGCGGTCGAGATGGCGCCGGAAGCGGCCGACAAGCTCGGCCTCGCTGAAAATGACTGGGTGTTTGTGGAATCGCCGACCACGGATCGGCGGATTCTGCGGCGAGTTGCCTTGCTCGAGAACATGGACGCGCGCGTGATCAATGTCGAGGGACTTTGGTACATGCCCGGCATGGATCCAGTGAAGGGCACCTTGGCCGCGTCCGCGAACGTCCTAACGGAACTCCGCGACGATTCCGATCCGATTATCGGCGGATCAAGTTGCCGCGCCATCCTGTGCCGTATTCACAAGGCCGAGGGAGTCCCATTGCCCGCCTAACTGGGAATCGCCGGAGGCGCATAACGAAGGCGTTCCCGCGGTGCAATGCAGAACGCGAAGCGTATCTCTTGACTGCAGCCGTGCGTTCTGGCTATTTCGGAGGTGCCGGCATATTTGTCAGGTCGGTGTTGTGGATGATCTGAATGAGCCAGGAGCCGTCCGGTTGCCTAGCCATGACCCAATCAAGGAGGCCGTGGCGTTCCGGCCGTGGACGCCCGTCGGGAAAGGTCGCGCCCGTCATCTGCCAATCGACGTCTACCGCCGCCAGGTCAGAGGCAAGGAACCGAATGCTGCGGAGCTTTGCCGTCTGGTGGCTCTTCTTGAAAACGGTAGCGAACACCGGAGCATGGAACTTCTCGACGTTATCCCGTCCGTGGGCATGAGTTCCCCCAACGTTTGTGAAATCGCAATCCTCGGTGAAAGTCAGGGCGAAAGCGTGCGCGTCGTGGTTGTTCCACGAGTCGACGAATCGCTGAACGGTCTGCGCAATCGCGGTTTCGTCCTCGGGTTTATCCATTGGTGGCCGCCCCTGAGCTATCGCGCAAGCCGCCACGAGAACGGTCCCAAGCAGTGAGTTCAAGACCGGCGCTCGCACGTGCGGATGCCCCCCGGTGAAACGCTGTTAGCCGGGTCGGATTATCCCGCCATTCCCCTTTCCTGTCGACGTTTCGTGTGGGCTTTCCCTCGCGCCGGTTCTGGGCGGGCGGTTTCCGTCGCACTCGGGCGGTAGTAGAATCATGGAAACTAACGGGAACCTTGCCGCAGTCGAGGATTACCTAACCCAATCTATGCGAATCGGGTCTGAGCACCGCCTGTTCACCCTCCAACGGGGTGCCGGACACCTTCCCGCTCCAGGTCACCCAGCTGGAGAGTTCTAAGATCATCAACTAGGGCCCACCAATCAAATCAATCAGTTAGGGCGAGTCGTATTTTCGCCGTCCGGCGACTGTAGCGGATTTTGTACCACGTCCCGCGCAGAACCCGGCTTGGCGATGGCGTCCAGGGCCGCGCGCTCGCCCTGCCGCCCGGGCCGGTCACGCAACAAAACGCAGAGACGAAAGGCTAGGCGCCGCTCTTGAAGACGCTAATTCTTGCCCAACCGAAAGCCCTCATAGGCAAGAGCCGCTGCTATCAGAAAAGCGACCGCACTCAACCACACGGGGGCAGGCCAACCGGCCAGTATCACCTCCCACTTGAAGACGAGCCTCAGAAGATGAACAACTGCCACAAGGAGAAAGATCACTCCCGAAACCCGAAGGAATGTTTTCACACTCATGGATCTTTTACCTCCGACAACCGCAAGAGAGAGCACTGAATCGGGGACCCACCCATTACAAATGGTACCGGTTCCATCCTATCTATTACTATAATGAATAATTTCTTCCTGTTTGGCGTCGTTTGGGAACCCTCGCATCAACAAGCTTGCAACGCATCTTTCGCGCGAAGATCTCGCCATTTATTTATTCCAATCAACTTTGCCGTTGACCTTGGGATAGGGTGGATCAGAGTAATGAACGTAATCCAATGGTTGATTGGTGATACCCTCCCGATAGGGATGTCTCGTCTTTCCCGGGAGTGCGTATCCGCGAATGGAAAAACGGACTGAGAGACTACAAAGCGCTGGCACTTAAGGGAGTAACAATGCATTTTGGCTATTTCACGCTCAGCGACAACCACTATGAGAATAACAGCAGAGACCCCAACCAGTTCATTGCCGACATCCTTGATGAAGCGGTTTATGCAGAGCAGGTGGGCCTCCACTCGGCGTGGATCGGCGAACATCACTTCAGCACTCTGGGTGTGCTTTCCTGCCCAGACCTGGTGCTCGCCAATGTAGCCGCCCGAACCAAGCGGATCCGGCTGGCCCCCGCTGTTACGGTGTTACCGCTCCATCATCCCATCCGTGTAGCAGAGCAATGGGCAACGCTCGATCTGATCAGTGGCGGGCGGGTGGATTTCGCGGCCGGTCGCGGCTACGACCGGCGGGAGTATTTGCCATTCAACGTATCATTTGACGACAACCAGGCGCTGTTTGAAGAGGGAATGGAGTTGGTCCGCCAACTGTGGTCGAGTGAAAGCCCGATTTCACATTATGGCAAATACTACCGCCTAGATAAGATCTCCATTACGCCCCAACCGATTCAGCGGCCGATCCCTGCTTACGTGGCTTCGTTTTCCAAGCCATCCATCGAGCTGGCGGGAAGGCTTGGCTGCGGCTTGATAGTAGCTCCCTTCGCGGCCAGCATGACCTTGGGGGGGTTGGAGCGAGTGGCGCAGCTCTACAGGGAGTCGTGTGCACGGTACGGCCAGGCGAATGGGCGCCTGATGTGCAGCTATTTCTTGCATTTCGCCGACAGCAAGGCGGAAGAAGACTCCGCGCGATTGCGCCAGATACGCTACTACAAGGAGTGCGCGATCCCATCCCTTCCGGGCGATCCGCAGAGCGCACCCCCTAGCTACAGCTACTTCATCGATATGGTCGCGCGGCTCAAACAGCTGCAGCCAAAGGACCTGACGGAGAATTCAGTACTGCTGGGCTCACCCGAGGGAATTGTCACGACGCTCAAGAAGGTGGAGGCCGCCGGTTTCGACGAAGTGATTCTCTATTTCAACGTCGGCCTGAAACCGCACGCGCAGGTGAAGGAAGAGATGGCACGCTTCATGTCCGAAGTGGCGCCCGCTTTCGAGGACGACCACCAAGCGCACCCGGCAGGGGCAGTGTGATGTGGCCGAATCGCTTGTTCTTGGCACGTCAGAATCTGGGCCCGCCCCGGGCGTGCCCCGGGCGATGGTTTCCGCATATGCCATCGAAAGAATATGTCTAAACTCCTTCTATACGTTGCCGGTATTCGGAGAACGCGGAACCAAAAGCGAGAGGGACCCAAGTCAGTCGGCGCGGACAAACGCCATTGCAATAGCTGCCAGCGCAGGCCCAGCTGCGAGTACTGCGAACGCAACGTGGAATGATTCTGTTGCTTGGAATAGCGCTCCGACTACGACAGGCACTGTGACGCTGCCGATCTGCCATAGCGCATTCGTCAGCCCCGTTGCCGAAGCTGCGAACTCCACGCCGGCAACCTCTGCAATGATGGCGCCGAGCAGCAGCTATATGCGAAAGCGAAAACGCCGAGCACGGGTGCCAGATTGTGGAAGGCGCTTGCCGTGCCTCTCCACCCGAAGGCGAGCAAAGCCGGCCCGAAACCTCCCAAGCAAGCGAGCGTCAGGATCCTCTGCCGGCCGCCGAGCCAATCCGAGAGCAGGCCGATTAGCGGTTTCGCGACCACCGCACCGACACCGGAGAGACCATAATGCCCGCCCCCTCGGCCGCAGTAAGCCTGCGCCCCTTCACCATTAGGATTTCAAGCAGGAGTTGCAGATGTGCCACACGGAGCAACCGCGCCACGTTAATCCGCGAAAGTACACTTCAGCCTGCTTGGGGGTGTACGGAAGGCAAACACGGTAGGAGTCATGGCGGTGGACTCGGCTGCGAGAGACGCCTGTATCGATTTGAAAGACCTTTAGGAGTCCGCAATGTACTCCCAACATTGCGACTCAGTGCGCGACTTCGTCGGCGATCGTTTCGAGAACCGTCTCTTGCTCTTCGGCCAGCACGGAAGACACAGGTTCCGGCCAGGCGCTGGTCTGCACAATCACGATGTGCTTCGCGGGGTTCACGTAGATGCACTGACCGTAAATTCCTTCTGCCTCGAAGACGCCGTCGTTCCCCGGGGGAATCCACCACTGATACGCATAGCCCCAACCGCCGAGAGGGCCGCCCGGCTTCGGCGCGAGGTACGGCGCGTCAGGCGTCGTCGCGTCGTGAACCCATTGCGTCGCTATGACGCGCCTGCCTCCAAGCGCCCCGCCTCCAAGCATCATCAGTCCCACCCGCGCGTAATCCCGGACGGTGGCGTTGAAGCAAGCAAATGCGCACGTGTCGGGCTGATTCTTTGACTCGTAGAAGAACGCATCGCTCTGCGCGCCGATCTTTTTCCAAAGCTTCTCTTGCGCATATTCGTTCAGCCGCTTGCCCGTCACGCTTTCGAGAAGAAGGCCCAGTACTTGCGTATTCACGCTCTGATATTCGAACTTCGTGCCGGGCCGAATGTCCGTCGGCTGAATGGATTGCGCGAAGCTCTTAAATGTGGGCTTGCCTGTAAGGAGCGCGGCTCCGATCAATGCAGCTCCCGACTTCGGGTCTTTGTAGTCCTCGCTGTAATTGACGCCGCTCGACATCTGCAGCAGGTTCTTCACAGTGACGTCGCGATAACCGCTCTGGGACAAGTATGGCAGATATGTCGCGACGCGATCGTTGACGCTCTTGATCGTGCCTTCGCCTACGGCCGCACCGGTCAGAATCGAAACGATCGACTTCGAGACAGATTGCGAGACAAACCTCGAATTTCGATCCGCCCCATGAAAATATTTTTCAGCGATGATCTGATCGTCGTGGAGGACAAGAAACCCGGTGACGAAGTTTCTCTCGAAGTAGTCCTTCATTGAATATTCCCTGCCGTGGAGGTTGTACTGCAGCGTGAAACCCTTCGTCGGCTCGATGAGGGGGTAGACTCGATCGCCTCGCCAGATCCAATCCGTGCGCAGGCCGAGCTCGTCCATGTGGTGGAAGTAATAGAAGCTGTAGGGCTGCGACATGTAGCTGTACTTCTCCACCAGCAGACCGGCAGGATTCATCTTGTTGATCTCGATCTTGCCCTCAGATTGCGCGAACAGAACGAAGCACAGCATCAGATCTCCCGTCGCCGCAAGAAGCACTCGAGACTTCCAAGTTCGAATCATGCGATCTCTCCTAAAGAAGTCTTTTTCTCTCGGTTTCTCTCCGCACGCATCCCGCATCAGGCCGAAGGAGCGGCCGGTGAGAATCTGGCTTCAAATCATCGCGACGGCTCCCAATGAGACGCGGCGGCGAGAAAGCTGAGCGTCTCCTGCTCGGTGGCTAGCGCCGCAGGACCAACAGGGCCGTGGCTCAATTTCACAACTACCGTTTTGCTCGCCGGATTGACGTAGATGAATTGTCCCTCGCCTCCCAATGCAGTGAATGCCTGTGAATGGAGTATCGGCCACCAAAAGTACGCGTAACCGAGATGAGGTTCTCCCGTTTCAGTGTCGCTGTTCGTCGAAGGTTTAGTGGATTCCGCGACGTACCACGCCGGCAGAATCTGTCGCCCATTTGCGCGGCCTTGATTCAACATCATGAGCCCAAGGCGGCCGTAGTCTCGCAACACGGCGTTGAATCCGCCGCCGGTGAACTCACGGCCAATTCCCGGCGGCCCGTCGATAACGTAGAAGCCGTACGATTCCATGCCCGCCGGCTTCCAGACTCGCTCGCTCAGATATTCGCTTACGGGCATCTTAACGGCACGCTCGACTAGCAACCCGACGACTGCAGCGTCCATCGTGTTGTAGTTGAAAGTGGACCCAGGCGGATGCGCCCTGTTCGTATCTCGTGCTGCATCCGTGTAGCGCGCCTTGGCTTCGACCCACGCCGCCACGTGCGCCTTTCGGCCTGTTGTGCCTTCTGCAAAGAAGTTATCGTCCCAGTTGACTCCGGACCGCATCTCGAGCAAATTCTGAATGGTCGTTCCGTCGTAACCTGAGCCTCGCAATTCGGGAACATATTTCACGACCGGATCGAGGACGGACTGAATGCGCCCGTCGGCGAGCGCCAACCCCACCATGATCGAGTTGAAGGACTTGCTCATCGAATAGGAGTTAAAGTGTGTCGCGGCGTCGGCGCGATTGAGATAACGCTCGTAGATGATCTTGCTGTCCTTGATGACGAGTAGCGCGTCTGTGTCCGTATCCTCGAGGACATCTTCTGCCTTGTGCTTTGCGCCATTGAATTCGTAGGTGAAGTCCAGCTCAACTGTGGTCTTGGGCAAAATCCATGTCGGCTTTGCGTTTTCGACTTTCGCAGTATCAAACACCAACTCGATGGTGCGGTTCGCCAGGCTACGAAACGGCTCGTCGAACATGTGCAGACGGTAGTTCTCGATCGTCTTCGAAGTCTGCGCCTGTGCAATTGGCATCGCGGCCGGGCTGGTGAGAACCAGGAGCACAAACGTAGGGAGACGCAGCGCAGACCGCTTCATTGCTCCTCCTATGATGTTGGTCTACTCCGGTGTTTCGGAAGTTCGGTTCATGCTGCGATTTGTTCTTTCAGCACGAAATTTGGGAAATCTTCAAAGACCCAGTTGTTTTTCAGCGTGCGATAGATGATGCCGAGGAATTTACGGGCCAGGGCGATGATGGCGCCTCCCGTTCCTCGCCGAATGCCAATGTGTTCGTAGTAGCTGTTGAGATACGGGCTGTAGCGTTTGGCGATCAGGGCGCACTGCCCCAACGCCGTGCGGCCCAGCTTGCTGCCTCGCTTCGTAATTCGCCCAGAGCGTTCGGTCTCGTTGGAGTCGTGGATGCGCGGTACGATCCCGAAGTACGCGGCCAGTTTGCCTTCCTCAGGAAAATCCCGCACGTCACCGATCACCGCAGTAACAGCGCAACAGGCCCGTCCGCTTCTCAACCTTTGCCGTGGGAGCGCTTGGAACGATTGACCGTCATAGCCTAGCTTGATCCGGCGTTTTAACGCGGCCGGCGATCGCCGCAGGCAGCCGCAGAAAATCTTTCGTGTTCCAGGTGTAGAGCGTTTCGGCAGCGGCCTTGAGCGCGCACTGTCCGAGAAGCGCGTCGTAGATGGCGCCGCCGAGGAAGCCAGCGGCGGCCGACATTTCCAGCGTTTGGAAATACTCTTGCTCATCGAGTTCGACGAGCGTGAAGCGCTCGCGGATATTGCTGATGAAGAGAAGGGCCTGGTCGCCGCTCGCGCGCCGGGAGGCGACTCTCATGCCGGTGAGGGTGCCGTAGACTTCGGCGAGACTGTGCAGGCCGCAACAGGCGTCGTCTTTCTTGCAGCGGACGAAAAGATCGAAGCTCGACTCGTGGTGCGGGTGCTCGACGTGGAACGTGGCGATCAGCACGGAAGTATCGAGGAAAGATTTCACTTGGTCTCCCCGACGTTCTTCCGGTCGCGCTGTTCGCGCAGATCGTGGAGCGCTTCGGCTGTTTCGTCGGAGGTCATCGGCTTGCCGGTGCTGAAGACCCAGACGCCTTGCTTCTTTTGCAGAGGCGAGGAGCTGCGCCGTGGGCGCAACTTCACCTCGTCGCCCTGGACCGTAACGTCCAGAGTGTCACCTGGGGAGAGGTGCAGCTCGTCCCTAAGGTTCTTTGGAAGGACGACGCGGCCCGCTCGATCGAGGGTCACTTTGCTCACAATCCCATTCTACATTGGACTGTGCCAATTGGGAAATGGTATCTCGTGATCCCACGGAGATTCGTCGGCGGACTGTATTGGCAGCGTTGGACCGCCGAATCCCCTGGCGCCTTCGTCATCACAAAGCCGGCATTCGGCGAAAGAGCGCTAAACGGCTTAGCTTCCAGTTCCGTGGTTCGAAGATCGTCAATTAGGACCCACCAGCCTCCTGGCGCGAACCTCATTTCTGGTAAGATCGTCTTACCGTGCTCACAACACTTTCAACGAAGGGCCAAGTTGTCGTCCCCAGTAGGATCCGGCGCAAACTCGGACTGCAACCGGGGGACTCGCTGGAGGCCAGAGTCGAGGGACAGAATATTGTCCTGACCCCACGAAAGGTTCGTTCGCGAAAGGCACGTACTATTCGGGATCCAGTTACTGGATTGCCGGTTCTAACCGCCGGCCCTAAGGCTCCCAAGCTGACGAGCGCAGAGGTGCGCGAAATCTTTGCCGATTTTCCATGAGATACCTATTGGACGTGAATACTCTGCTTGCGCTCATCGTATTGGAGCATGAGTTTCATGCGCGGGTTGCACGCTGGATCGAATACCTCGGCGCAAGCGGCGTTCCGCAACTGGCGACCTGTTCGATCACCGAATTGGGCTTTGTGCGTGTGCTAGGACAGGCTCAACATTACGGCGCTTCCATCGCGCAGGCCCGCCAGCTCCTGCTCGAAGTGAAAAATAGCAAAGGGATTCACTGGACTTTCATTCCCGATGGCCACGATGTCTCCCATCTGCCCCGGTGGGTGCGAACTGCAAAACAAACCACCGACGGTCACCTTGCAGAACTTGCCAGGGCCAACCACGCCCTTTTGGCAACGCTGGACCGCCGAATCCCCAGTGCATTCTTCATCCCCCCAAGCCGCCATTCCTAAGAGGAAGCTTCCAGTGCCTCGGTTCTAAAATCGTCAACTAGGGCCCACCAATCTTTTCAGCTAGCGATAGCGGTTCTTCCCTCGACAGGCTGTGAGTGTAGCGGATTTTGTAACACGTCCCCAGCAAAAACGAGCTCGCCGCCAGTATTGAAAAATCGCAATTTGTATACCTATACTGTCCGGACTTAGCGAACCGAACGAGATTTTGAACACGGAAATCTTCAAGTTCGTGGATGGCGAGATCTCGCGCGTCGAGGCCGTATTCGAAGGCCCGCAGGCCTACAAACGTGGCACAGGCTGGCCGGGCGGCACCAAAGCTGAATCTCGGCCGGTTGGGCGGTGAGAAATCCAAGAGGAAGAAAATGCGCGTGGAAGCAATCCATATCGGACGGCCGAACGTCCGAAGGTTGTCGTGGAGCCGCAAGGATTGAGGTGCTACGCGCTCAGGGGCTCTCTGGCGCATCCTTTGCTAAAGGACGGTCTGTCCGGTAACGGCCGTAGACTGATACGAGGACATGACTCGACTCCTGATCTGGAGTAGTAACACAGGAATAATCCGAGCGCCTTCGCGCGCTGCTTTTAGTACGACTCCGGCAAGAGGAGATTCACGCTCATGTCAGACCCCGACGTATTGTCGTTATTTTGCCGCTGTTTGCACCACGCCGCCGATCGCTTGCAGCCGGGCGATCCCGCCGAACCGCCGATTGTGGCTTCGAGCGTGTACTTTCTGCCAGGAGAGCCCACCGCGGTGCATCAATATGGTCGGTGGACCAACCCGACATGGAGCGCTCTGGAAGAGGCTCTTTCGGTGTTGGAGGACGCCGAGACGATCGTTTTTCCTTCCGGCATGGCCGCGATTACCGCGATTTTTTATACGCAGCTCAAAACGGGGGACCGCGTCCTGCTGCCGTCGGACGGCTACTACACTACGCGGGCGCTGGCGGAAAAGCACTTGGCGCCGTTCGGCGTGAGCGTGGTCACCCGCGTGACAACAGACTACGACGCAACCGACTTCAGCGACCTCCGGCTCGTGTGGGTGGAGTCGCCGTCGAACCCTGGGTTGGACCTCTGCGACATCCGCAACGTAGCCATGAAGGCAAAGCAGGCGGGAGCGCTGGTGGTGGCGGACAACACGACACTCACCCCACTGGGTCAGCGTCCTCTCGATCTGGGAGCCGACGTCGTGGTCTGTTCCGACACCAAGGTTTTGAACGGGCACTCCGATGTGCTTTCGGCCCACGTGGCTTCCCGAAATGTTGGCGTGATCGCGCGCATACGCGACTGGAGAACACATACAGGCGCAATCCCCGGACCGTTCGAGGCATGGCTGGTACACAGGGGTCTTGAGTCTTTGGAGGTACGCTTCGACCGGATGTGCAGAAATGCAGAGACGATTGCCCGAAGGCTCATGGAGCATCCGAAAGTACAAGACGTGAGGTTTCCGGGTCTCGCGTCTGGTGCTGCTCAAGCCATTGCTGCCAAGCAGATGCTACGATTCGGCACGATGATCGGCGTGATGTTCGCGAGCAAGGAGCAAGCCGAGCGGTTCATCGATGAATGCAAGTTCATCCGCCCGACGACAAGTTTTGGCGGTGTGCATTCTTCAGCCGAACGGCGGGCGCGGTGGGGTGACAACGTGCCTGATGGTTATGTGCGCCTGTCGGTTGGATGCGAGCCGGCTGAGGTACTTTGGAGCGATATGAAGCGAGTGCTGGATTCGTTGTGAGATTACGCCGAAGACGTGTCCAGCCAATGATGCGTACAACCTGGAGTGCGACAGCCGGTCTGGATTCCAAGACTCAATTCAATATGCACGTATAGGCCGGCACACCTTACATGTTGCTTTTGCCGAGTCAGCTACTCTGTAAATGAGCCCCCAAGCAGGTGGTTGTTCGCTCCAACTGGTCGGGACTTCTATTCATGACGTAGCGCGGCCATGGGATCGACACGCGTCGCACGGCGAGCCGGAACGTAGCAAGCCAAAAGGGCTACTGAGGTCACAACAATCGCGACCGTCGCCAGCGTTAGCGGATCGTTTGCGCCGATCCCGAAAAGCAGACGGGCGACGAGGCGACCCGCCAGGAGCGCTGCGACCATTCCCGCCGCAAGACCAATCAGCACGGGAGTCATCCCTTGGCGAAGGACCATGCCGACCAAACCTCGGAGGTTCGCCCCAAGCGCGATCCGGATGCCGAGTTCCTGCTGCCGCTGCTCCACCGAATAGCGCACCACGCCGTAAATTCCCAGCGAAGCGGCCAGAAGGGCAGACACCGCAAAGAACATCGCCAAGAACATGGGAAACCGGCGCGGGTCCACCGAGTGGGACACGATCTCTGACATCGGATTCAGGGTCGTGATTGGAACATCCGCGTCAATTTTATGGATCAATTGACGTATGGGGCCTGCATAGTTCGAGGGGTCGTTCTCTGTGCGGAGAACAATCGCGGCAAAAGCAGGGACACTAATGCTGTTAAACCAATGCGGCACGTAAACCATCATCAGGGGAGGTTCGTCGAGTTGCACAGTGCGAATGTCGCCGACAACTCCGACGACTTCCGCAGGAGTATCCTCGCCCCATTGCGTAATGCAGATTTGGCCGATGGGACTCTTCCCGGGCCAGAAGCGGTCGGCGACACTCTGCGACACGATGACGATTTTGTGCCCCGCGTCGGCTGGCCCGAATATCCTGCCTCCCAGCAAAGGAATTCCCATGGCGGAGAAATAGTCCGGACTAACAGGGCGATAATTGGCTATCGGCGTTTCCTCTTGACGCTGCGGGCCGCCTGGTACGGTGATGCCGGTGACGCTGCCCTCGCCTCCGAGCGGAGGAATGCTGACCCAGCCAGCGGCGCGAACCCCCGGCAAGGATTGAATGCCTGCGAGGACATTGTCGTAAAAATGAAGGCGATTCTGCGGCTGTGAATAGCTCTGCGGAGGCAAGTCGACCCTTGCGATGAGGACGTCCTCCACGGCAAACCCGGTGTGAATGTGTAGAAGCCGACCAAGACTGGCCATCAATAATCCTGCCAGGATCAAAAGTAGCGTCGTAAGCCCTACCTCGAAGCTCACCAGGCTGTGCCGCAAGCGACGCGTGCGGCGACTTTCCGTTGTGGCTGCCGTTCCGGTTTTAAGAGCTTCGACAGGCTGCGAACGAACCACACGCCACGCTGGGATTACGCCGAGGATCGCGCCCGTGGCCAGCGAGACGACCAGAGCAAACAGCAGTACCCGCGCGTCCATGTGAGCTTCGTCAAGACGCGGAATCCCGGGCGGCGCTAAGTGAACCAGCCACTGCAGCGCGAAAGTGGCTATCAAAATGCTCAGCGCCCCTCCGGTACAGCTGAGCAGCAGAGTCTCCGCAAGTAACTGCTGAATCAGGCGCCCCGGTGTGGCTCCCAGCGACATGCGAATCGCCGCCTCGCGCATGCGACCGGGGACACGCGCCAGCAACAGGCTGGCGAGATTGGCGCACACGATCAGAAGAACCGCGAAGACAGCGGCCAGAAGGAAGAGAAGGCCGCGACGAGCCGGGCCAACCACTTCGTCTTCCAATGGCACAAGCAGACCTTTCAAGTCCAGACCTTCGTTGGCCTGCCTGGCAATCTGCGCCTGCACGACATTGAGTTCTGCAAGGGCTTGCTGTGGAGTTATGCCCGACCTGAGCCGCGCCACAGCGTCGAAATCAAATTCGCCTAGGAGTCCCTGCTCATACTGTGCCGGGCCGTTCAGCGGCTTGAAGAAGGCGATGCGCGAGTAGCTTTCAAGGCCACCTAACGCCGCCGGGAATCGAAAGGAGGGCGGGAGCACGCCAATAATTTCGTGAGGGATACCATCGAGAGTGATCGTTTTCCCGATGGCGGACGGATCCTTATGGAAACGACTGAGCCAGAACGTGTCTGTAAGGATCACCACATTGCCCCGGCCGGACTCATCTTCGTCTGGACGAAAGCTTCCGCCCAAAGCAGGGCTCGCGCCAAGGACAGAGAAAATGTTCGCGGAAGCGCGCACGCCGCGCAGAACTTCGGGCGGTCCCTGGCCAGTCAGATTCGCACTGGTCGATTCGGCAATGGCCACGTCTTCAAACGAGCGGACCTGTTTCTGCCATATACGAAAATCGGGCAAGTTTGCGGCCAGCGTGGGGTAAAACTTGGCCATTTGCGGCACAATTTCGCGCACCAAATAAAGCTGTTGCGGGTCGCGATAGGCCAGAGGGCGAAGGAGTGCGGAATTGACGACGGAAAAAATTGCGGTGGTGGCACCGATGCCGGTGGCGAGAGTAAAGATAGCAATGGTCGTGAAAACCGGGGACCTTCGGAGTTGGCGGAGAGCGAAGCGGATGTCTTGCCTCAACTGCTCGAGCCACACCATACTCCACACCTCTCTCGCATCTTCTTTGACGCGTGTTACGTTCTTACGCTCCCGAACTTTCGCAACGCCGCGTACCGCGCCGCCCCCGGCGTCATCCCGCGATCGATATTCTCTTGCGTCGCCGGTTCGCTATGCTTGATCCACCTGTAACACTTCGTTGGAGCGGAACTCAATCGCTTTGGCGATGGCGTGCCCGTGCGCCGGCCCAAACAACAGCGATCGACATCGATACGTGTCTGCCGCCAGATTGCTCGATGATCCTCATCAAGCAGCCTCCACGATTGCTGGTCCGCAGAAGCCTGCCAGGCCCGCCTTGAAACAGGCGAAATGCGAACTGTGGTGCCGAGGAACCTACAAGGGCCAGGCCTCTTGTGAACGTCTGGTTGAGCAGCAAGGCATACCGTGCACCTGCTTAAAAGAAAAATCTGCCTTTGGCGGTTTCTTTCGCGTTGGTGTAAACCTACGTTGCTACCAACGTACCACACTCATGGGCCCGCTGGTCTCAAGAAGAGCAGGGGGCGCACGAACACACTCGAGTTCTCGACAATGGTGAGCCTTGGATTCAGGAGGAGCCAAGACCAATCAATGAGATAGCTAAACGCATTCTTCCTTTGAGGGACACACTCAAACGATTCCCCGGAGCCTGGTCAAACGATTAGTCGCGGAAGGAATCGTGAGTTACACTCGGGCTGCGAATAGTTCGGAGGCAGGCGAGATTTGTGGGGGGGGGAGGAATTTCATGAAAATAATTGTGAAGCTGGGCCTATTGCTGGCGGTTATCGCGGCTCCCGTTTTTGCGGCGAGCGAGTGGTCGACCGTTGACGGCAACCAAAGCAACACGCGCTACTCGTCGCTCTCGCAGATCAACGCACAGAACGTCACGAAATTGGGCGGAGCGTGGGTGTCGGACAAGATCACGCCGGCGCCAAGCTCCCGCGCGATGCCCGTGATCGATAACGGGCTGATGATCTTCACTGCCCCGCCGTTTATTTATGCGGTCAACATCAGCAATGGACAGATCGCGTGGAAATATCGCACGGCGCCCGGCGAGGGAGGCCTGTTTGGACCTCCTGGTTCTCCGGCGCGAGAAGGCGTCGCGGTCAGCGAAGGCCTCGTGTTTGCGGGCCTTTCGGATTCGAGTCTGATTGCGCTTCGCGAGCAGACGGGCGAGCTCGTCTGGAGAGTTAGCCTCACGGCGCCATCGGGCGAGCCAACCGGTGCGCCCTCAGGCGCGCCGCTCTATGCTGATGGACTCGTCTCGATCGGCACGAACGCGGACTACGGATATCGCGGCCAGATCATCGCTGTCGACGCAAAGACTGGGAAGGAAGCATGGCGTTTCTTCGTGGTACCGTCGCCGGGCGAGCCGGGATTCGACACGTGGCCGAAAAACAACAACGCATGGAAGCACGGCGGCGGCGCCGTCTGGCTGGTTGGTACGTTCGACCCGGAATTGGATGAGGTGTTCTACGCGACCGGCAACGCGGTCCCGCAGTACGGCGGCGAAAACCGGCCAGGCGATAATTTGTTCACCGATTCGGTAGTTGCGCTCGAAGCCAAAACCGGCAAGCTGCGCTGGCATTATCAAATCGTCCGGCATGACATCTGGGAAGCCGATGTCGCGGAGCCGCCGATTTTGTTCGATGCGCAGGTCAACGGGCAAACCCACAAGGCCGTTGCTGCGATGCGCACGGACGGCTACCTCTTCATGGTCGATCGCGTGACCGGCAAGCCGCTCGGCAAGACTGAAGACCGGCGCGTGCCGCAGGATGCCTTCCAGAAGACTTCGCCAACGCAGCCTTATCCCGTGGGCGCGCAGCCCGTCCTGCCGGATTGCGACTACTGGAAGACGCAGTCGCTGCCGAAAGGCTTCGAATTGGGCTGCTTCTTCACACCCGCATCCGCAGAGAAACCGAATGTGCTGGCGCCGGTGTATGGCATGCGCGCCACGCCGATGGCATTCGATCCGCAGACTCAATTTTTCTACGCGACCGGAAATGCCGCGCTACAGTGGTTCCGGCGCGCGGAGGATCCGGACTTCTTCAGTCTCACCTTTAGCCAGCGTGTGCCCGGCTTGAACAAGCTGGGTTATGGAGTGCTCGCAGCGATCGATAGCCGCACGGACAAGATCGCCTGGAAGAAGGAATTTCACGGCTCCGGACGCCCGAGCGGCGCACTCGCAACCGGCGGCGACCTCGTCTTCCAGATGCCCGGTGATGGAAATATACAAGCCTACGATGCGTCCACGGGCGAGCTCTTGTGGCAGTTCCAGACGGGCGCTGCGGGCGGAAGTCCGCCGATCTCGTTTGAGAACGCAGGCGAACAGTACATCGCCACGGTTGTCGGCGGAAACGTATGGGCGTTCAAACTGGGCGGTACTCTCGCGCCGCGTCCGGCTCCTCCGACGCCGCCCGAAGCAGACTTCGCCGGAGCAGTCACGGACACGACGACGATCGAGACCACCTCGCTGGACGCGGATATGGGTCTCACCGGCCACCACTATTTGACCGACGAATACGAGTTCAATCCGTATCGAGCACGCGTCAAAGCGGGAACGACGGTTCGATGGAGGAATAATGGCACGATCGACCACACCATCGTCGCGGTGGACGGATCTTGGACGACCGGCCTGCTGCATCCTCTCGATATCGGCATGGTGACGTTCGATAAGCCCGGCACGTACACCTATATCTGCAAGGAACATCCCTGGGTCTACGGCCAGATCATCGTTGAACCCGCTCAAGAGTCGAAACAGCTATCCGGCAAAACGGAACCGTAGGTTCCGTCGATCGCCGAGGCAGTCTGAGCTGTGTGACGGATAGCGCCGTTCGTTGCTCTGGCGGTTTTGGTTCACCGTTGGCGGGATCTGCGCGGCTGCTAGCCGGACGCATACCAACGGCCGCTGGTGGCGGAAGGCCTGACATATCCATATCATTGTTCGAACGCTTTCACCTGAAATTCCCGTTAGCTCCCCCCTAACATGCGCCAGCCTGCCAAACTTTCGCCTGCACACATACCGTCTGCAGAGACATCGCCTGACGCTCCTCACTTGTCGCAGGGGCAAGTTGCGGGCACTCGACACCTTTCACAACACAGAAAGGTAGGTGAATGCTACCATACGCGACAATTCAGGTCCCGGAGCCAATCGATGCCCGACAGCCCCAATAAACTGGATCCGCAGCCTAATTCCCCGCAGCCGGGCACTCAGTCAGGATCGCAAGTCATTGAGCGCAAACTAGCCACGATTCTTTCCGCCGACGTTGCGGAATTCAGCCGCTTGATGAATGAAGACGAAGAGCAGACTCTTCGCACGTTTCGAGGTCACAAGAAAACCTTCGAGGCTCTGGTTCTCAACCATCACGGCCGCGTTTTCAACACTGCCGGTGACGCCATCCTTGCCGAATTCGCAAGCGCAGTAGAAGCAGTCCGCTGCGCGACTGACGTTCAGTCTGCCCTGCGCACGCGCAACGACCAGTTGCCGCCTCTCCGGCAGGTGCGGTTCCGCATCGGCATCAATCTCGGCGACGTGATGATCCAGGGCCAGGATCTGCTAGGCGACGGCGTCAACGTGGCCGCTCGTCTGCAGACCGCGGCCGAACCGGGCGGCATCTGCATTTCCGGCAGCGTTCACGATCAGATCCGCAACAAGCTTTCGCTCTCGTTCCAGTCGTTGGGTGAGCGAAGTTACAAGAATATCCCCCAGCCGGTGCGAACTTTTTCCATCGTGGAGGCCGAGGGCGGTGCGACTCTTCCCAGTCCCAAACCCTCAAGCGCTTGGAAAAATCCCGCGATTTGGGTGGTTGCGGGTCTTCTGATCGTCGCCGGAGTTGCTTATGCGGCGTATGCGATTCACCAGCGCGGCAAAAACCGAACTGTGCCCCCAGCCGCTGCCACTGTTCCGCCGGCGTCTGCACCCACACCCTTAGCAGCGGTGTCCCCTGCGCCGAATTCAAGTACGGAGAAACCGGCAGTTGGCCAGCCCGAACCGAGCACGAACACCGCTCGGCCGGCCCAGCCCGAGGCAGCCGCAGACTCAACCGCTGCCAAGTCAGGTCTCTCGGCAGGCCATTCAACGCGCCTCGCCGACTCGGCGGAGCCGACAGCTTCCGTTCCTGCTAAATCGCCGCATCCAAACGCACGCGCCGGTCACTTCGATGGCCTCTACTCCGGGCCAGTTTGCTACGGCAAGACTCCAAAACTGCCCGTGAGCTGTTACCCGGCGCAGGGCACCGTTCGTGGCCACAGAATTACCGGCAAGTGGCCGATGCCCAATGAACCCGGCGTCACGATGTTTCTGGAAGGCGAGATCAGTCCTTCCGGCGAACTCACCATCGTGATGCACAGCGACCAAGCAGACGGCACCCGTGTAACAACCATCAATCTTAGCGGCAGGGTCCACGATGGCCTGCTCGAAGCACAAGGCAATTTCCTCAGGGGACGCCCAGCAAACCTGAACTGGCTTTTGACCAGCCACGACTCCCCGGTGCAACCGTCTGGAGTCGCCGGCCTGCAGCCGACGAGACCGGCGCAACCCGTCCAGCCGTCCCAAAGCTTTGGAGGCACCTGGGAACTCGTGAGCAGCACATTGAACGGTGCAACGCAGACCATCAAGCCAACTCGCATCACCATCACACAGAGTGGACCGCTGGTACGAATTAGCAATCAGGAGCTTCGCCTGACGAGCGAGGGCACCCTAACATACAAGCAATTTTACGCGCGCGACGGGCAACACGGACATAAGGTCGAGACGCAAGACCAAGCAGACCTGATCGACACTTTTAGCTGGAGAATTGAGGGTTCCGTGCTCGTTTTCGAGACAGTGTTCGACTACAGGACGCCGAACTACGGCCATCCTGTGGGTAAGCTAGTTCGAATCATGGAATACCGCCGGGTCACTCCTTGAGCGGAACCGCGACGCGCAGGTGGTCCAGGGCGGACAGCAATATCCCGGATTCAATGAAACATCGTTTTTCGGACTATCGAACGTGGTGGTAGCCGAACACTCCGCCGCGCGCGGAATTCCCGAAGGAGTGCCCGAGGAACAGCGAATCACGCAGAAGGAGGCTGCGGAGAGGAGCGGGTTGCATCGGACCCACTAAACCGGAATTGAACGTGGGACTAGGGACGTGTCGCTGGTGAATATCGAGAGGATCTCCAAAGCGCTGAAGAGGAGCCTGCCTGAAGCAAGCCCTCAGACTATTGCCAGGACCATAGGAGGCATGCGGGCGAAAGAGAATCATGATCCAAAACAGCGTGAACTCGGTATAATCCGCCAGCCCGACTGGGGCAGCAGCAACCTCAATCCATAGCAAAGGAGCACTCCATGCTTGGTCCGCAGATCGAAGAAGGGCAGGGCAAGCGCACGGGACGCCGCATCATCGCCACCGAGCCCGAGCCGAAATTCGAGGCTACCGCCGAGGAGACGCAGAAGCTATTGGGCGTCGAAGGGATGACCATCATCACCTATACAGCCTCGATCAAGCCTGACGGAAGCCTCCACGGCGAAGGCGAGGGCGTCTTTCTGTCGCCCCAGGGAGATCGGGTCACTTGGAAAGGCATCGGCGTCGGGAGGCTTACGGAGGGTGGCGCGATTCATTATTGCGGCTCGCTCAGCTTCACCACCACGTCCCAGAAGCTCGCCAAGCTGAATGGGATCTCCGGGGTGTTTCAATGGGAGATCGACGCCCAGGGCAACACGCATTCCAAGATCTGGGAGTATGCACCGGCGGGGGTCGGCCGGGGCGCGGCAGCCTAGATTCAACGTGGAAGAGGCAGGCCGAAGATAATCCGCCGCCGATGTAAGGTAGGAGCTGTCGGTGGACGAGTCGATCTCTGAAAGCTCCGCCTGGCAGCTCGCGGTCGCACAAGCGATCGAAGTGCTCGTGAACGGCGGAGCAGGAATGTGGGTTCACGTGGCGAAAATTTCGCGGGCTGGAGCTCTGCCGTCAGATACATTTGACTTACCTGGGCACGAATGGCATCGCGTCACCGACACGGTGAGGTAGGTCATCACTCACTTCAGAATGGGAATACAAGGATCGGCATCCTTCCAAGCGGCGCGGGCCCTTCTTAAAGGACCTTGTCAAGAAACTCCGAGAGTACTTGGGCAAAGACGCGGGGGTTGTCCCCCTGCACTGTATGCCCTGCCTCGCCCACCTGCGCATAATGCCCGTCGGAGAACTGAGTGGCCAGCTTCTGCGCATCCTCGCTGGTGAATATATCGCTGAGGCTGCCCTGCACGATGAGCGTTGGACAGCTCACCTGTTTGGCTTGCCCGAAGCGTTCCGTTAGCCGTTCACGTTCGTGTTCCCGTTTACGGATGTCATGCCACATCCGGAGATCATTTTTCCTCACCCATTTCCCGCTGGGTTTTTGACGAAAATTGTGCAGCAGACTGCGCCGCAAGAGCCGCGGATCGCGGCGTGGGTTGAACTCCATGGCTTTCCGAAGGATCTCTTCGAAGGAATCCAGTTCCGCGGTTTCGTTTACGAAGTCAACAATTCGCCTGGCGCCTTTCACCAGCATGGTTGGTCCGGCATCTACGAGCACCAGAGCGGCGAGACGGTGGCTGTGGTGGAAGGCGTAGTTAAAGGCGTTGAAGCCACCCATGGAATGGCCCACCAGCACAAACTGATCGAGGTTCAGGTGATCCGCGAACGCTTCGAGATCTC
Source organism: Candidatus Acidiferrales bacterium (assembly GCA_030037525.1). Classification (GTDB taxonomy): domain Bacteria; phylum Acidobacteriota; class Terriglobia; order Acidiferrales; family UBA7541; genus Palsa-295. The sequence continues at coordinate 23,726 of JASHRC010000105.1, forward strand.
CACGGTGGGCATCGCCACTGTAGTCGGCATCCTCAGACCAAGCGCTTTCACCGTGCCCACGGTGGTCAACGGCAAGGCAATGATACTGTTGCCGCAACGCCAGGCACACAACGTCCCAGGTGTGCGCATTGAGAGCTGCTCCATGGAGAAATACGATGGGCCGACGCCCGGCAGTACCCCAGTCCAAATAGTGGAGCCGCATCCGTGATATGGTAATTTCGAGGCTTTTCGGCAATACGATCTCGGCTTCGACGCCTGATATTTTGGCTGCAAGTGCCAAATGCTCCAACTCTTCTGTTGACGCCATGACCGGCTTTCCTACTTGCTCGACTTCGCTCCCTCGGCTCTCAGTTCCTTAACGAGACATCGGGCGGCATTGGAACTGATCGCAAACGGCTCTCCAACATACATCACATTCTGGGAATAGCATCTTTTACTTCCTTCCCGATTAACGGTGTTTCCTCCAGTTGCTTGCCGCACCAGACCAAGTTTCGTACACCTCTCCGGTCACCCACAATCGATGCAGCAGGACCGCCAACTTTCGCGCTACCGCCACTACCGCCCATTTCTTGGCCTTTTTCCCTCCTCGCGCCGCAAGCTTCCGTCCCCACCGCCGTCAACAGTCGACTCCCCAGGGAGAATGCGTTCCGGTCTCCATCGCTATACGACTCCGCGGCATCCTTCCAAAGGTCTGCTTCATCGCTTCCAAGGTTGTCGACCCCTTCCGTTCCAGGAGCATTTCGCCTGCTTCATCCAAAACGCACACGAACTGGAACGATCTCCCAAATCCAGCCCAATCGTGAGCTGCCTGTCGAAAACGTGCATTGCCGGTCTCCTTTTCTTTGTGCCTCGAGCACGTCCACTCCTCCCACCGTGATCCCTCCCGGAATCACCGTGTCGGGAGTGCCGGGAGTGGCCGGGACGCAAGGCTCGACTTTCACTGTGAAAGACCGATTCGTCGCACAACCTCCTTGAAACGGGAATCCGAGTGCAGAACGTCGAATTCGGGATCGCTCGTTACAAATGTTAAAAGCATCGATCGGTCGGAATAGGCTTTCTCGAGCATCCCCAGTGCCCGCTCCCTGTTGCCAATGCCTACATACACTTCGGCGAAGTTGTAGGCAGGCACATAGGTCTTTTTCGACCTTGCCTCAAGTTCTTCTAGAACATTTTCTGCATCACGCTTCCTGCCCGACGCCGCGTAGACGTGACCGAGCTCAGCCAGCGGCCTAGGTATCGAGTGTTCGGCCTCACGGGCTTTCTCACACTCTACAATGGCACGTGGAAAGTCTCCCATGGCTTCGTAGGTTAACCCCAGAAGCATTCGGCCAAGCCAGTAATGTGAGTCCATGCGTGCCTTGCTCGCTCCTCCTTTTCTCGCTTATCTGGTTCAGCCCGTTTCTCTAGCGCAATTCCCATCATTCCCGGCGACGCATGGGCGGTGGCTCTGCTATAACGGCGCGGCCACTCTCTTGGCCGGAGCCGTTGTGATGGCGATGACACTTATCAGCACTAGCAGCGTACCGAGAATGGTACGCAAGCCGAGAGATTCGCCCGCAAGGAAATATCCGAGGAGCACCGCGACGACCGGATTGACGTAAGCGTACGTGCCGACTTTCGTCGGCGACTCGTGGTGGACCAGCCAGAGGTACGCCGTAAACGCGACGATCGAGCCCGCGACAATCAGATACACAAGCGAAAACCACGCCGCGCGCGAAATCGCGGCAGGATGAAAATTCCGAAATTCGCCGAGCGCCGCGGAGGCAAGCGCAAGAAGGGTTCCGCCTGCCAGCATTTGCGCTCCGGAACTCACTATCTTCGAGGACGGAAGCGTGAGCTTGCGCGCCATGACGGTTCCGAAGCCCCAGCTCATCGATGCGCCGATGAGCGCGAGCGCGCCGATTCTGTCGATCGGCTGCCCGCCTAGATTCAGCGAGCGACTCACCAGCACGGCGACTCCGGTGATGCCGCTCAGCAGCGCGAATGCGAGCCAAAGCGTCAATCTTTGCGTTCGCAGGAAAATAATTTCGGAGAGCGCGATAAAAATGGGGATGCCCGCCATCATCACGGCAGTGAGTCCCGAAGGCACGCGCTGCTCGGCCCAGAAGACTAAACCGTAGTCGAGCAGGAAAAACAGAATTGCGAGCACGCCGATTGCTCGCCACTGGCGACGATCCGGTGGGCGTTCGCCGGTCGCGAACGTCCAGAGGCACACGGTGCCTCCGGCGATCAAGAATCGCAGCGCGGCCATCAGGAGCGGCGGAAATTCGCGGACTCCGATGCGAATCGCGAGGTACGTCGAGCCCCAGACGAAATAGATGATGGCGAATGCGAGGAGCGTCTTCCACGTAGAGCGATGCGTGTGGGGGTACATGAATGATTCTGGCGGCCAGTATGACGCAGGAGGAATCCGAGGCATAGAGCCGCGTCGAAACAGGAAGCGGCCAATTTGGATTCAGCAAGATGTTCTGGGCCAGCCGCTTGAGACACCTGGCACATCTCAAATGCCGTCCATCGCGGCCATGCTCAGGACATTCGTTGGGCGTCGAACTTCAGGTTTCCTGTTTTGCTCGAAGAATGGGAAACCTCTCCTGCAATCGAATATCCTGAGGCGCTGGCTCCGTCCGCTTCTGGACGAAGCCAGGCAGCCAAAAGCGGGCGCACATGCCTTCCGGCGATTTCGGACTACACAATAGAGACGGCGTTAAGGAAGCAGCATACGCCTGAAGACTTGATCCGCTTTTGGCTTGGCCATGCCAACCGCAGTATCACCGGTGCGTATTCGAAGCTCCACGAGGATGTGGCGTTTCGGAAAAAAGTTGCGGAGCAAGTGGGAATCGGTTTTGATCTTCCGGCTGAAAAGCTCGAGGTTGCACCCAATTGCACCAGCGAACTGTTGTCAACTTTCGCGTAAGGAACTGAAATCAAAGAGGAAGAATGGCTCCCCGGGCAAGACTCGAACTTGCAACCCTTCGGTTAACAGCCTTGAGACCAAATTCACTACAATTTGCCGGAGCCGAGACAAATCGATGGGAACTAGCAAGCTGTGGCAAAACGGGGTGAATCAGATTCACCTTCTCTTCTCAGTGTCTGTTCACCATTTGCTGAGATTTATCGCCATTCGCATGACACTGGCATGACACCGGCGTCGGTAGCCGGAATCGCTAATCCCGAAAGCACGCTGGCAGCTTCGACTTCATCTAGCCTGTCCGGCCGGTGCCGTTGTTGCCATCCTGCCCCTTCGCAACCTCCCGTGGATTCTTCACGAAATCTTGCCGGGAATGCCCCCGCGATCGGCTCATGCTCTCACCGAGGCACCACGCGAAGAAAATATATATTTTCGGGGTGAACGTTTTCGGGGTCTTTGGGGTTTTTTTCCCGATAGACCTCAAACACTGCGTCGGACTCGGCCTTGTCGGTGACGAGAAACGCCTTGCCATCGAACACCTGATTGCCCAACTTTACCCGCACTTTGGGGTTGCGACCGACATTAGCGGTCCAGACTTTGCCGCTGGGAAATGTCCCAGGGGCATAAAGCGGCGGACCATAATCGACATGCAAATAGAGGTTGCCTTGAAAAGTCACAAAAGCGATGGTCACCGAGTGAGGAATGAGGTACCAGGGGTAGGTCTCGACCTTAAGCGTTCGATACTTATCCGCGAACGTCCAGTCGGCGGGGAAGTTCTGCACGTCCCCTTTTAGCCACAGCCCAGCCCTGCGCTGATGGGGATCGAGGCCGGTGATGCTGAGGACCGCCAGCGCCAGGATCACGCACACGACGATCGCCCCGGCAACTTTCAGCATTATCTTCATCGTTGGCTCCAAAACCCTGTGGCTCGCCAAAAATCTGTCCGGCTTTAAAATCAACAGGATAGCTCTTGTCTTCCACAGGCTGCTTGCGATAGCACGCCGCCATGTTACACGTCATCGGCCTGCTCCTCACCTCACTTCTTCGCTCCTTTCGCTCACGTCAAAGCCTGCTCCTTGAAAACCTCGTCCTCCGCCAGCAGCTCGCCGTGCTCAAACGCAAGCATCCTCCGCCCCGACTGGCCCCTGCTGACGAGTTGTTCCGTGTACTGGCGCGTCGATTCTGGTCTGGCTGGAAGCGAGCCCTCATCCTTGTGAGTCCCGACACTGTTGTCCGCTGGCACCGCGCTGGATTCAAACTCTATTGGCGAGCGATCTCCAGATTCCGCCGCACGATCGGCAGAAAGTATGTCTCTAAGGAAGTCCGCGATCTGATCTTCCGCATGGTCGCGGAGAATCCGACCTGGGGCGCACCGCATATCCACGGTGAGCTCATGTTCCTCGGATTCGATGTCTCGGAGCGAACCATTTCTCGATGGATGCGGCGGGCGCCCAGAGAACCTGGCCCCGCCAAGCGCTGGCTGGCCTTCCTGAGGAATCATCGCGAAGCCATCGCCGCGATGGATTTCTTCACGGTTCCCACCATCACGTTCGGCGTCTTCTACTGCTTGTTCATGATCGGCCATGATCGTCGGCGGATTCTGCACTTCAACGTCACCAAGTATCCCACGAGCGCTTGGGTCATTCAGCAGTTGCGAGAAGCGTTCCCGTTTCAAGCCGCGCAGCGATTCTTAATCTTCGACCGTGACGGGAAATATGGTTTGGAAACTCCGATCGCGGTCCGCTCGATGAGCCTCACCCGGGTCCGAACCTCGTTTGGAAGTCCTTGGCAGAACGGAGTCGCGGAACGATGGATTGAAAGCTGTCGTCGCGATCTGTTGGACCACATCATTGCGGTCAATGAGCAGCACTTGAAACGACTGCTTTCTGCGTACGTCCGCTACTACCACGAAGACCGAACGCATCTCGGGCTGAACAAAGAAACTCCAGAGAAGAGAGCCCACTCCACGAGTCGAGGGCTGGTGATTGCCTTCCCGCGACTCGGTGGATTGCATCATCGCTACGAACGAGCCGCATAAGGTCCCAGTTGGACCACGAAGCTGAGTGTCGCGTGGCCTGGGGGAGAGGTGTGTTGCTTCAGCGCAAATTCTTCCGCGAAACCAATTTAGCTCTCGGCCGCGGCAGGTAAGCGGGGGTGAAAACGGGTCGCGATGGGCTGAATTCGTACGACCTTAGCGACGGATGGAATTCTGGCGAGGGACAGGCGAGCGTGTCTCGGTCAACTGAGCGCTTTTACATGACACCTACATGACACTGCGAATACCACAGCTGAAACGCGAGAATGACCGTTTGTAACTTACTGAGAGAGAAGGAGAATTTGGCTCCCCGGGCAAGACTCGAACTTGCAACCCTTCGGTTAACAGCCGAACGCTCTACCATTGAGCTACCGGGGAACTGCACCGGCTATCTTCGCCAATTGTAACAGCTTACGCAGCACTTTCAACCAAAGGGCCCTGGTCCAACTTAGCCCCATTAGTCCCAAGTGAAAAGCCCAGGCCGACTTTCTCAGCCCACTCTTGCCGGTATTCGAGATCGCACTTCAGCTGGTCGGCGTACTTGTCCGTGACGTCTTTGTTCGCGTGGCCAATCCAGAACTTTTCCAAGTCCCAGGGTGCGCGAGCTTTTCTCAACCAAGACGTTCGGAAGCGTCGAAACGTGTGGAACCCCTCGACGTTCAGTTTGCCGAGCGAATCTCGGATGATGTTCGTTTGCAGCAAAGGAAAGCCGCTGTCGGACTGAAAGAGAGGCCCGCGTCCGCCGCAACCACGGGCAGCTTCGTTCAAACGCCTTTATCGAAGGCCCGCCGAAGCCTCGCTCATGCAGAGACGCCTCCGAATGCGCGCCTCCGATAAAGCGCTAACGTTTCTAGCCCGCTGCGGTCATTTGTCCGATTACGCTACACGTCCACTTGCAGCGAATCGTAATAACACCAGCGAAATCTACGTGGTAGGTACTTTGGGAAGAGGCATCACCAAGGAGACGTGGGTGAACCTCGTACGCTGCTGTCCCCCCTCTCGTGCGGATCTATTGCGAGCGCGGCGTAGCATAATGATTTTTGCACGAATGGGCCTCCTGACATCGTGCTAACCAAGGCCGTCAACATCATGGAATCCATACAATCGAAATTGGAAGAACCTATGGCCTACCGAGGAGGCGCAAACGATCTTCCGCACGCTGCGCCCCGACCGTGAGAGCGGAGCCAGCTGTAGGTCCGGCGGCTGGTACTGGACGGCGCCAGGCTGCGAGCCCCTCTTTGACAAGGCCGAAGATGGTACGGCGATTTTGAGTTATCAGCTTCAGCCAAGCAAAGCGGCTCATTTGAGGAAAGTAGATTCCGCGAAAACACATTCGTGCGATGAAGATGTTTATTCGATGGTCGAGCGGCTTGTGAGCTAGCGCCTGGACGGCTTTTTCCAATGCCTCCGGGTTATAGGAATTGGCCCAGGCGTACTTCAACTCCGCGTGAGCTTCTGCGATCGTCATCTTCAGCGGCTCATGGGACATCTCAAAAGGTATGAACTCCAGCCAATGTTTCGGCCGGGTGAGTCGCCCCGCGGCCTCTAGCCTCCTGTATAGAGGCGTCGCCGGTAACGGTGTGAGTAAACCAAAGATCGGGAGCCCAGGGGGCCAGGTACGAATCTCCCGAAGCGTCCGCTCGGCGACCCCGGGCGTGTCGTTATCCATGCCGAAGATGAACGAAGTGATCGCATAAACGTCGCGCTGGGCGAGCCTTTCAAGCACGGTCGCATACTCAGCCGGCTTGTTGAAACCCTTCTTCACGTCGGCAAGATTGGCAGCATCGATTGATTCCATGCCGATAAAGATCCACTTGCCGCCCGATGCCGCAATGAGGTCAACGAGTTCCTCGTCGCGCAACAAGTTGGCGCTGATCTGCGCAATCCAGTGCACCTGTGCCCCAGCCGCGATGATATCCCGCAACAATGATTTCGTCCGCTTGACGTTGATCGCGAAGTTGTCGTCGATGAAGAACACGACAATTTGACCGCGCTCGCTCCGCGCGCGAGCCTTCAAAAGCAGCAACTCATCCACGATACTCTTGTTTGTGCGGAACCGGATCGAGTCACCGAAGAAGCCAGTGACCGTGCAAAATTCGCAGCCATAAGGGCACCCGCGCCCTGATTCCATGGGAATGATTCGAAATGTGCCCCAGCCGTCCCCGACACGCTGCAGCATACTTTTCGCGAATTTCGGAACCAGGTTGAACTGGTCGAGATTTAGCGTGTCCCACGGAATCGCGGGATATGACTGGAGCCCGGGCTTGCGTTCCTTGCCAGATTCGTCGACCGGAGCGTAGATGTCTTTGAGTTGGCCCCGCGCAGCATCCTCGACGATCATCGGCCAGGTTTCATCCGCCTCGCCTAGAGCCACGGCGTCGGCATGGCGCGCGCCACCGTTCCGACCGAGTGCCTCGTCTGCCATCTCTGTCACGTGAGGTCCGCCCATCACAACCGGGACACCCATGGCACGGACAGCGTCGGCGACCCTGTACGCCTTTGCGATCATCCGGGTCATTGCCCCGATCCCAACCAGTCCGATGTTTTGTTCCCCCATGAATCGCGCGATGCCAGCTTCATCCATTGGTGTCACGTTGCCATCGATGAGTAGAACTTCGTGGTCCGAGGGAGTCAATGACTGAAGGAGAAACATCCAAAGATGCGGCATGAAATTGCGTGTGACGCCATTGTCCGGATTGTAGAGTAAAATTCGCATCAGCTCTTCTTTATTTAAAAGCCGCTTCGTCGTGCAGGACAAGCCACGATCTCAACGCCGATCTCCGATGGAGCGCACAGCAAGACGACGCCTAACACACCACGTCCGTCATTCATTCTGCGCCGGTGAATCAGGCAATACAAGCAACAGCCTTTGGACAACGAGAAATCAGCATGCTGCGGGATAAACACCGAGACATGAACATGCTCTACATGGAGCTAACTTTACGGCCAAGTGGCTTCAACGAGAAATCCTATGCACCTCATGGAAATCTCGTTTGATTTCTGACGCTGGTGCTACTGCTTCGAGAGGTTTTGGCTGCGCCGCGCACCGACGCGCCTGCTCGCCGCAAGACGATGGATTCGCCCAGGGAGTGAGCGTCGCAAAACAAGGACGCCCATTCACAAAAGCCGTTTACTTCACCCTCTTAAGATGAGCGACGGTGTAGATTTCAAATTCCTTCTCTGGTGGCGCCAGCCAAAATGTTTCTTCGAACTCGTCGGCGGAAAGCACGCGATATGATTTCTTCGCTCTCCAGCCCGGTGGAAGATTTTCAATCCGTACGGTCACGAATTCGAAGGACTTACCATCGGCGTTTACGGACTCCAATCGGTATTCGTTGACAAGGCCTTCGCTGTGGAATTGCCGCCACACGATTTTCTTCACAAATTTGTCGTAACTGAAGTATCCGAAATCCTCGCGAACCTTGGGAGCCGCGTCGGGTGACGTCGGCTCGTAAACCGAATGATCGTGCTGCCACAGGAAAGCGCCATTGGATACAAACTGATACTCGCGGGAGGTGAACTGCTTGCCCGGTTTTCCGGTGACTGACCCTTCCCATTTTCCGTCGAAGACGCGCAGAGGCGCCCATGGATCCGACTGGCCCCGCGCATTGAGCCCAAACAGGAAGAAAAGCAAAAGAATTCGCGCGCTCTTCATGATGTCCTCCGCGAAGTACCCTGTCTCGGCGGGTCAGAGATCGTACACCTATCGTCCCGGTAGGATCATTACGAAGCCAGGAACGAGCAGAGCATAGCCCGAAGGTATTACCGGTTGCTACTCTTTTGAACGCCAAGGTGCCTGCCCTGAGGCTGATCTCCGCGGCGGCACCAGGGGCGGTGCTAGCGGCCAGTTGACTCAGTTGGCGTCGTAGGAGCTGGCTTTGTGATGGTCTCAAACCGGCCATTCACGATCGGATTCCGGTCGTTTGCTGGGTCGTCGCAGTCATCCGCATTTTGTTCCATGCGGTTAATGTCTTTGACGCGTTCCCAGGTGAGCGTTACGTTAACAGGCTTCGTCAGCGCGATTGGATCTTCCAACGTGAACTGAATCTGCATCTGATTTTGGTTGACCATGCGAATCCGCTCGACGCTATGCAGTTGGTTGCTCATCGGCACGAAAGGGACTTCTGCCCTTCTCGCCAGTGTTGGTAGATATATCGGTGTCCTTATCGCTACGGTGTCGACCACCAACGTGGCGCCCTGCCAGTGTCCGATTGAATCGCCCTGGCTCGTGGGCCATACCTCATCCTTTGGCGGATGCGGACGACCGTCGGTATAGATGTGTCGCACTGAGCCAAGAAGGCTGATGAGCGTAGTTTCTTCAGGGGTCACCCTCCACTCATACGTCCCAGGTAACATGGTGGCCGGAAACCCAGGCACCCACCCGCACCCTCCGTATCCCTCATATGCGGGCGGGTTGTTAGGGTCTGCGGCTCTGGCGGCATCTGCCGCCTTTCTTAGCTGATCAATCTTGGGCTGCCATGCAGAAGTGAAGGTGGCTTCCATGGCGGCGGCATAAGCTTTCGTCTTGCGCAATCCCTCCGGACCCATTTGCTGCCCATCCAATTCGTCAGTCCAAACATCAAACTGCCAAAGTCCCGACCAATCCGGCAGCTTGGCGAAGGCCTTGATGCGTGCTTTCGAAGATGTTTGCGCCCGTGCGACGTGGACGCAGCCTGCCCACAGCAGCATCGCCACCACTGCAATCGCCCGGCGAATCACGGTTGATCCTCCCGCAGTCTCCTCTATTTGCTGTTTGTTTCCGGCACCGCGCCGATTGGCTTGCCGTCTGCACCCATTGCGGAAACGATCTGACCTGCCGGTCGGCCATCGCGCAATGGATTTACGACCACCGTAATCTTGTCTCCGGGCTTCACACTGCTAGGCCTCCAGCCGTGACGAATCAGCTGGATTGGCGCGCCCATCTCAACACCCCATTCGACGGGTGCGGCGTTCGGGTCGTTCGGATCCGGCACGAGCAATTGAATCCAGCAATGGGGATTGTTCCACTGGAATTCCTTCACCGTGCCGACCAGCGTCACTTGCTTGTCGGTATCGAACATCGCGTGCGAGTGATGAGCAGACGCGGAGCTCGCCATCAGCATAGCGCCGACGGAGATGAGGCTATAATTCAGCAGCCTGCGCATCCGCGCTAACCGCGTATATCCCGCCCACCATACTTCCTTCCGGCAGCCGTTCGCAACCGTAGAATACAAGCGCATCCTAAATAGCCGTCCCCGGCTTTGACTGTGCTTGGATCGATCCATATTTGGGAAACAGCAACGATTGCCGTCATCAAACAACTGCCCAGCTCCACGGGACGTTGAAATTTTACGCCGGCGAGAATCGACGTGCGGAGCCGGCTTGCCGCGCCCAATCGCGAGTGGCATTCCAGGCAATCTTGTCGAAGACGGGCATGAGACGGCAGACGCGAATATGCTACTGAATTCTTTGGGACCTGGTGTCACGGCCGATGAGGTTTTCGAAAATGGCCAGGACATGACGGCGGTACTCGACGACGCGTTCGAGCATCGAGCGAAGGTGAGGCTCGCGCTGCGATTCACGGTCCCATTTGGCGAGCACGGCGGCGGGTACGCCGATATCGCGGCGGAGCTCTTCGGGCTTGTGGCCACGCAAAAAGAGGCCATAAAAAAACGCGGCTTCTCGCTGCGGGAACTGGAAATCCTGCAGGACCTCTTCAATCGGACTGGGCTGCGTGGCCATATCGAAAAGGGCAGTTTACAGATTTCGTCGTTGCCGTCAAGTGTTCGGACGGGCATATTCAAATAAACAGTCATTGATTGTTTGTGTTCTGGCGCAACTTTCCGCAGCCGAGTGGGTTAAACCGATCACTGCCGATGGCTGGGCGCGCCGGGACACGCACCGAGCCGCTCGGCTGGTTGTATCTCCCGATGTACCCCCGAAGGAGGGTCGGCCACCCGACCCTCCTCCCCCTCCCGAAGTTGCTGCAAGTCGATAGAGATACATGAGTCCGAGGGGATAAGGACGATTGCCCTCGCTGCCGATGACGTTGCTCAGATCCGCCTGAGGCGACGCGGCCGCGGCTCCCCCGGGAAGGGACGCATACAGTGAACTATTGATTGCGCCCACCGCTATTTCTGTATATAGGACGAAAGCTCGCCGCAAGCAGGCTTGAAGTTCTGAGTGTCTTAAGGCGTGCGAAAAGCGCTGAGTGCAGCTATCGATCCCCTAGCGGCTCATCGGAGCCAGCCGAGAACTGCTGTGGACGAACATGCCAATTCCAGCGGCCAGCTGGATCTCGGCCCCAACCTATTCCGTTCCTTGCTGGACAGTCTGCAAGTCGGCGTGGCGCTCATGTTTGACTCCGCACGGTTACGTCAATGGGAAGCACACCATCCGCATTGTGGCCACGGAAGTCACCGACCTGATGGTCGCCCGCGATGCCCTGAGGCAATCACAAGCCTTGCTGCGCACCATGTCGGCGCGCCTTCTGCAGTTGCAGGATGAGGAACGGAGGCGGATGGCCCGGGACCTGCATGATGTGACGGGCCAGGAGCTGGCAGTCTGCGTGATCTAGCGCAGGACCCTATCGAGATCTGAAAACATCCGTACCAAGCGGCGCAATTTCTGTCAATTTCGGGATTCGATTTTGGGGCCGCGCGGGCACGGCCCAGCGTGCGCGAGGCGGCAGTGAACGCATGCCAAGTGTGGGCGGCGTTGCGCTCCGCCTTCGGCGGGAAAGAGCCATTGCGCAGAACGTGATCGCCAGCTCCAATTCCGTGCTTATAAACTGAAGGCGCAGCGCGTCGTGCTGTTCACGCAGTGCGTCTGCGTCCATTCGTCATGCCAGTCAGTTAGCTCCGTTTGAGGCCGTACGGCGTTTGATGTAGGTGCATCACACCAACCCAGATCTTCTTCGGCTTGGGCGCGCCCACCCTCACCAAGCCAAGGTGGAGCACCCGGAACCCGCCTGCACGCCGATGGCGATGGTCAGTGTTTCGCAGCGGAGAAGTTGTCTGCCACTTGCGCCCAGTTGATCGTGTTCCACCAGGCCTCGATATATTCGGGGCGGCGATTCTGATACTTCAAGTAGTAGGCGTGCTCCCAGACGTCGAGGCCGAAGAACGCCCTGCCGCCGTCCATGATGGGACTGTCCTGATTGGCGCTGGATTCAATCACGAGTTTGCCGTCCCGGAAAAGGAGCCAAGCCCAGCCCGAGCCGAAGCGCGTGGTGGCCGCTTGGGTGAATTTCGCTTTGAAATCAGCGAAGGTGCCGAAAGCCTTCTTGATGGCCTCGGCGAGATCGCCAGAAGGCTCGCCCCCTCCGCCCTTCTTCATAATCTTCCAGAACATCGAGTGATTCATGTGGCCGCCGCCATTATTGCGGACGGCGGTGCGAATACTTTCGGGAACTTTGTTGATCTGCGCGAGCAGCTCCTCAACAGTCAGCCTTTGCAGGTCAGCGTGCCCTTCCAGCGCCTTGTTGAGATTGGTGACGTAAGCGCCGTGGTGCTTGTCGTGATGGATTTCCATGGTCTTGGCGTCGATGTAGGGCTCCAGAGCGTCGAACGGGTACGGGAGATTCGGCAAAGTGTAGCTCATCTGATGAGCGGCTCCTTGTCCTGATGACATTATCTACCTCCGGATTTCAGGTTCCTGCAGGCATAATTATACGCGTCTGGTGGGAAAGGTCGAATACGTGGAAGAACGGATTTCGGGCCAGCACCTCGGGTCCGATCTTTAAGCTCTAGGAGGACTCATGCCTGCGGTTGAACACCTCCATGACGAGAAGCATTTCACAGCGAGAGCGATGGTACGCGATATTGTCATCGGAATGTCGGACGGGCTGACGGTGCCGTTCGCGCTGGCGGCGGGGCTGACGAGCGCAGCGGCGGCGGTGGCCAAAGGCACAGGAATTATCGTTACGGCGGGATTCGCTGAAATCGCTGCGGGCTCGATCGCCATGGGACTGGGAGGTTATCTCGCTGCGCAAACCGACCAGGAGCACTACGCGGCGGAGCTCGATCGCGAGTACCGCGAGACCGTGGAGCTGCCTCTGATTGAAACCGAAGAAGTGGCGAAGGTCTTTCGCGATTACGGGCTGACGGAGGAGCAGATGGCGCCCGTGGTGCGGGCGATCACCGGAAATCAGAAGCGCTGGGTCGATTTCATGATGCGCTTCGAGCTCGGTCTGGAAGAGCCAGAGCCGGCCCGCGCCGGTCGCAGCGCGGCAACGATTGCGGGGTCGTATATCGTAGGTGGGCTGGTTCCGCTGACGCCGTACATCGTGATGCACACGGTCCGCCCGGCGCTGTGGGTTTCCGTGGGCGTGACGTTGTGTGCGTTGTTCGTTTTTGGCGCGATCAAGGGGCATTACACCGGAGTGAATCCCTGGCGCGGCGGAGCGCAAACCGTGCTGGTCGGAGGGCTGGCGGCGGCTGCGGCCTTCTTCATCGCACGGCTGATCAGCTGAAGACGGCTAGTTCTGCGGCTGCGATTTCTCCGATAGTCCTCGAAGGCCACAGGGCCGTAGCCTTCCAGAAAGCTCTCCATGTTTTGCCGGCGAGCCGGTGTGAGGTTTTTCGCCAGGGCATCGCGATCACCCTCGGAATTGCAGCACGGACTTCCACCCGAGACCCTCAGCGCCGAGTCGGAATTGACATTCCCGCGAGCGGTGACTATCGTGAGGGCACTTTCCCCGCCGGCATTCGGAGTGAGTGCATGAGATGCGGGGCGGGGGGGCAGACCATGACGACAAAGCGAAGTTGGTTTTTGACCGCTGCGCTGCTGGTGAGCGGCTTGTGCCTGGCCGCGACAGCTTCCGCGCAGGTGACGCTGGAAGTGATGAATCCGCGGGGCGAAATTCCTCCGCCGAAAACGCTGGGGATCAGCCCGCGTGGGTCGAGTCTCGATGGACGGAAGATCGTCCTGATCGACAACGGCAAGTTCGGGGCGAGCAATTTCCTTGACGCGCTCGCCGAGATGCTGAAGCAAAAATATCCGACGGTGACTGTCGTGATGTATCCGAAGCCGGCAGCCCAAACGATTACCGACTTGCCGAAGTGGTATCCCACCGTCAAGCAGCAGGGCGACCTTTTTGTTTTCGGTGTCGGTGATTGAGGGAGCTGCACGTGGTGGGGTTCCCACGACACGATCGAAATTGAAAAGACAGGAATGCCGGGCGTTTATTTCACAACCACCGAATTTCTGGAGGACGCCAAATCCGCAGCCCGCGATCGCGGCATGCCGGGGATCCGCATGCTGGCGCTTCCAGCTGACAAGTATTACGTTGCACGCGGGAGCAAAGAAGTTTTGCAGCCGATTGCCGATCAGTTTTTCCCCAAAATGGTCGACGACCTCACGCGGTCGCTCACGCCGGAAGAGGCTCATCCCGCCCAGGCGCAGAAGCTGCTGGAAAGCGCGAACATCCAGGTGACCGGCAAAGACCTTCTGGACGCCTCGGAGCGGGTAAACGACCTCTTCCTAGCCAGCCACTGGGCTGACGGCTTGCCGATCGTCCCGCCAACCCCTGAGTTAGTGAGGAAGATGGAAGCGGGAACGACGCTTTCGCCACAGACGGTGATCGGACAAGTCGCACCGAAGAACGGCACGGCTACTGTCGAGAAGATCGCGATCAACTCCGTGATGGCGGGAGCGAAGCCGGAATATTTCCCCGTGATTTTGGCGGCGATGGAAGGCTTCACGGACAAGCACTACGACCTGACGCACGTGGTGGCATCCACGGGATCCTTCACGCCGGTGGTGCTGGTGGATGGTCCGGTCGCGCAGGAGCTCGGATTCAACTCCGGCATCGGCATGCTGGGGATTGGATGGCAAGCGAACAGCACGGTAGGCCGGGCCATCCAGCTTTCTCTGCTGAATCTCGGGCAGACTTGGCCGCAAGTGAACTTTATGGGTCTCACGGGGCGGCTCGAGGGCTACACCTTCTACACCTTTGCGGAGGACACGGCCAAGAGCCCGTGGGAGCCCTACCACGTGAGCCAGGGCTTCCAAACCGGAGACAGCACAGTGACCGTGTCGTCGTCGGGGAATCCCGTTGTTTTTGGCGGCGGCGCGGTAGCGCCATGGACCGCGCAGGGCGTGATCGATCAGATGGTCGCGCAAATTCGGAACCGGGGAGTGGTGTGGCCGCACGCTCAGAAGCACATCCTGGTGCTGCATCCGGATTGCGCGGTCGAGCTTGCAAATCACGGCTACACGCGAGGGAGCCTGCAGGAATACCTCTACGAGCAAACCCGCGTACCCTATGAGAAGTTGGCGAGCCAAGTCTCATTCGGGCAGGGCACCGAAGAGGATTTCATCCGGGCGTCGATCGCCGACGGCCGAATCCGGCCCGATCGGGCCCAGATTTTCCTGGACAATCTCAAGCCCGGCGGGCGGATCCCAGTCGTGCAGAGCCCCGCCGATTTTCACATCGTCGTGGCGGGCGGCTCGCCCGGATATGATCTGCTGTTTACCTACCCGGGAACGAACTGGGCGCACCAAACGGTGAAAATCACGGGCGCCACGCTAACCAAAGCGGGCCGATAGCGCCACCGAAACCTTCGGTGAGCACGGTGCGTCTTTGTAGGTAACGGGGGAGTGCGCATTTGAAAAAATTCGCGGTTGTCGCGATTCTGGTTCTTGCCGCTGTGGTGTTGCTCAAGGCGCAAGAAGGTGCGGCGCCTCCGGCCCAGGGTGGACCGGGCGCTCGGAACCCTGCGGCGGAGGCGACGCTCGCTGCGGCCACCGAACGCGGGCGCGCACTGTTCAAGGACAACTGCGCTGCCTGCCATGGGGAAGACGCTACCGGCGGCAGAGGCACTGATCTGATCCGTTCGACGCTTATTCGTCACGACAAGAACGGCGAACTCATCGGTCCGGTGGTCACGGGTGGCCGCCTGGAAAAGGCCATGCCCGCTTTTCCATCGCTGATGGAATCGCAGGTTTCCGACATCGTCGCCTTTTTGCACGCGCAGATCACGCTGTTTGATCTGCATACGCGCTTCGGTCCTTATCCGAACGACATTCCGGCTGCGCGCCTCGCTACCGGTAGCGTCGAAGCGGGCAAGGCCTATTTTTATGGCGCGGGCGGATGCTCGAATTGCCATTCGCCCACAGGCGACCTCGCGGGCATCGCCAGCAAATATAATCCGCCCGACCTGGAAGTGCGCTTCCTCTATCCCTCCGGCACGCCGTCCACGGCGGTCGTCACGCCCCCCGACGGCGAGAAATATGAGGGCACGCTCTTGCTGAATGACGGCTTCAACGTCGCGATTCAAGCCAAAGACGGCTGGTATCACTCCTGGCCGGCCAGCTCCGTCAAAATAGAAGTGCATGACCCGCTAGCCGCCCACGCCGCGCTCCTTGATAAGTACACCGACGCGGACATGCACAACATCTTCACCTACCTGGAGACCTTGAAGTGAAAGTGACCAGGTTTTTGGTTCTGATTTTGCTCGGGTGTTCTTTCGCGGCGTGCCTGGCCGCTCAGGAACTGGACCCCTCCGAGCTTCTGAAGCCGTTATCGACCGACTGGCCGACCTACAACGGCGATTATTCCGGACGCCGCTTCAGCCTCCTCAAGCAGATCAACCTTGACAATGTCGGATCCATCACGCTGGCTTGGGCATTTCAGACCCACGGCCACAGCCTGCAATCGATGCCCATCGAAGTCGGCGGAATCATGTACATTTCCGCCGGAAATGAGATCTGGGCGGTGGACGCGCGCAATGGCCGGCAGGTCTGGCATTTCACGCGCCCCGGAGCTCCTGTCGGTGGAAGCAATAAGGGGGTCGCAATGTGGCGGGACCGCCTCTACATGACGACTCCCGATGACCAGCTGCTTTGCGTGGATGCGCGCAACGGCAAAATGCTTTGGCAGATTCAGATCGATGATCCGACGTTCAAAGCGTTCGGGGCCGTTGCGCCGCTGGTCGTCCGCGATCACATTATCGTTGGCACCTCCGGCGACACGGCGGACCTGCCCGGTTTCCTTGAATCGGTCGATCCTATGACCGGCAAAATTCAGTGGCGCTGGGATGTCATGCCGGAAAAGAGCGACACGGTCGCGTGGAACAGCTGGCCGCACGATACCAACGTGAGCACCCGTGGCGGGGGGATGACCTGGATCACCGGCACCTACGATCCCGAGCTGAATCTCCTCTATTGGGGCACCGGCAATCCGCATCCGGTCGAGAATGGCGAAGCGCGAATCGGCGCGAATCTTTATACCTGCTCGATCGTAGCGCTCAATCCCGACACCGGGAAACTCGTCTGGTATTTTCAGTCGTCACCCCACGACACGCACGATTGGGACACGGTCATGACGCCCGTGCTCTTCGACGGCGCCTTCCAGGGCAAACCGCGCAAGATGCTTGCGCAGGCGAATAAGAACGGACTGTTCTTTGTTTTGGACCGCACCGACGGCAAAGCTCTCATCTCTGAAGCCTTCGTCCCGGCGAATTGGGTGGAGGGCTACGACGCGCGCGGCCAGCCGATTCCGCGCCAGGACAAAGATCCGCAACCGGACGGTGTGCTGGTCAGCGGCGGCGTGGGAACGAACTGGCAGGCCCCCAGCTACGATCCTGAAACCGGGCTCTTCTACGTCAACTCACGCGAGACGATGGGCGTCTTTTATCTCACCATGCCCGGAAAGTCCGCCGAGGGTTGGGCGGGCCGCGATTTCTTCCTGAGGTCTAAGTCGATGCTGAAGGCCATCGACGTAAAGACTGGCAAGACTCGTTGGACCGCCGACACCGAGGGTCGCGGAGGCCAGTCTGGCATCCTTTCAACTGCCGGCCATCTTGTGTTTACCGCAGACATGTCGCAAAACCTGGTCGCGCTCGACGCCTCGACCGGCAAGACTCTTTGGCACATGTATCCGGGAGGCTCGTTCGGCACCGGCCCGATGACTTACCAGCTCGACGGCCGCCAATATGTCGTCTTCCTCGACGATAGTGTGGCCTACGCGTTCGCTTTGCCCTGGCGGCCGGCGGCCACCCAGTCAGCGCACCAGAGCTTGTCCCCCGGCACACTCCACGCCAAGTCCAATCCATAGGACGGCACGCCGGTTCGATACCAGACCAAGCTGGAGGCCGCTATAATTCGCGCTGGTGCCTGCTGAAAAACGGCAGGCACGGTTTGAAGGGGGTATCATGGCCGAGGGCCGTCCTCAGGGCGGCACAGGGCCATGAGCTACAATGAGCAGCCCCAGCCTGAGCCGCATCGCGAGCCATCACCATCAGGCGCACCGGTGCAGTTTCGATCCGGACCGGCAGGACCTCTACCTTCGCCTCGGCACCGTGAGCGTTTTGGTGCGCGATCAGGAGCGCAGCCTCAAATTCTACTTGGACCAGCTGGGATTTGAACTCACGCTCAACACAGAGTCCGAGTCCGGCGAGCGTGTGGTTGCCGTCGCGCCGCCCGACGGCACCGCCATGCTGGCTCTGGTTGCTCCCCGGCCCGGCTCGGATGAATACCAACTCATTGGCCGGCCCACGCAAATCGCGTTCCTCACCGAGGATGTCTTCGGCAAGTACCAGGAATGGAGCAAGCGCGGCGTCACCTTCCTTCGGCCGCCGCAGGCCGAATCTTCGGGAAACGTCTGCGCTACCTTTCAAGATGTGGACGGCAACTCCTTCACCCTAACCTCGGACGAATCGGTGATCCGCGAGCTCGAAGCGCATCGCCGCGAGCATCTGGAAAGATTCGAGGCGGAGCGCCGCAGCGCTCAGGAGCTGGAGCATGCCCGAGAAGTGCAAGCGCGGCTGTTTCCCCAGGTACATCCTAAAGTTGCCACGCTTCAATACGACGGCCTCTGCATGCAAGCGCGCACGGTCGGCGGCGATTACTACGATTTTCTCGATCTCGGCCGCGAGCGCTTTGGTCTGGTGATCAGCGATGTTTCGGGCAAGGGCACCGCCGCGGCTTTGCTGATGGCGAACTTGCAGGCGCATCTGCGCAATTTGTCGACGACCTATTCGAGCCGGCCATTCACCCCGTTCGCTCTGGCGCAGCCGCAGCGCCTCTTGCACGCCGTCAACCGGCTTTTCTGCGAGAACACGGCCGATAACTCCTTCGCGACGCTGTTTTTTTCCGAGTACGATGACACTGCACGCCGCTTACGCTACGTCAATTGCGGGCATTTGCCTGCTCTGCTCCTGCGCACCGACGATGCCCTCGAGCGCCTGGACGCCACCAGCACCGTCGTCGGCCTTTTCAGGGATTGGGAATGTTCGGTCGTCGAACGCCAGCTCGTTGCCGGTGATACCGTCGTGTTCTACACCGACGGAGTGACCGAGTCGTTCAACGCTGCCGGGGAGCAGTTCGGAGAGGAGCGCCTGGTTACCGCCCTGCGCAGGAACCGCGCACTCGGTTCCGCCTCCCTGCTTCGCTCCTTGGTTCACGAAGTTCGCCAGTTCAGCGGCGATCGGCAGCACGACGACATCACCTTCATAGTGGCGAAGTGCCGATAGCGCGGTGGCCTGAAAGCCTCAATGAAACCCGCTTGGCAGGAAAACGTCTAAATAATCGGGAAATCTGAAGCGCCCTAAGTGTGGTCGATTGACAGGCTTGGGCGACGTAGTAATGTAAGCCCGTGAGGTCGAGATGCCCGTCCCGGCCAGTCGGATTCGAGGAGGTTCCCGTTCATGAAAGAGATGGCAAGGTGGCTGGCTCTGGGAGCCCTGGTGCTGCTGGTATCTGTAGCTTCGCCGCGGCCGGCTCGAGCGCAAGACGATTCTGGATTTGAGGATCCCACCGCGCAGGCTCCGCCACCGCAATTCATCACACCGGCTGAAGTCAAGAAGATGATCGACGACCACGACAAGGGCTTCGCTCTGGTGGATACCCAGCCCGAGGAGGCCTATGCCGAAGGGCACATTCCCGGGGCCATCAATTACCCCTGGGTTCCCCAAGTGAAGCCGCCGGTTCCGCTTCCCCGCAACAAGATGCTGATCTTTTACTGTCCCTGTCAGCACGACGAAGATTCGATCGACATGTACAAGAAGCTTGTCGAGTTCGGTTATCTGAACACCAAGATTCTCGAGGGCGGCTGGTACAAGTGGGTTGCGCTCAAGTACCCGGTTGAGGGCACCGACGCCGCGAACGCCATCAAGGAAGCTGAAGCGGCGGCAGCGAATGGCAGCACAGGCGGCGCCCGTTCTTCGGCAGCCGCCAACCCGAGCGCGAACGCCCCTGCGCAACCCGCTGCGGCGTCCGCCAATGCTTCGGCTCAGCCCGCCACAGCCTCCGGCCCGATTACGTCCGGCCGTCCGGTGGGAGCCGTTACGCCATCCCTGCGCGTTATCGATGTCACCGGGAAATACAAAGGCCAGGACACCTGTTACGTTTGCGAGTACGGCCCTGCGCCGACTGTCATCGGTTTCTTCAGTAAACCGAGCGATCAGGCGGCCGATTTGATCGTTAAGCTCGACCAGCTCGTGAAGTCACAGAAGAATCTGAAGGGCTTCGTCGTAATGACCGAGGGCGCTGCCTCGAAGGAATGGCTCGAGAAGCTAGCGGCCGATAAGGGCATCGAGGTTCCGCTCGTCTATTTCGCCAGGGGTGTTCAGGATTCCGGCATGCGCGTCTACAAGCTGAATCCCGCGGCGGACAACACAATTCTGGTGAACGACAATCGTCAGGTCGTCGCCAATTTTGTCAACATCACCGACTCCACGTTCGACCAGGTGCGGGAGGCTTCCCTCAAAATGCTGGCATCGGCGGCGCCCGCCGGAAGCGGCCAGTGACCATGGCTTCGTCGCTGAGACCGACTTGGCTCGCACTGGGCGCGTTGTGTGTTTTGGCTCTCGCCGTGCGCGGCATCGGCGCACAGTCCACGGCACAGAACGATTTGAAAGCTGTCGACCCGAAGGATATCAAGAACCTCATCGGGGCGAATAAGGGCAAGGTCGTCTTCCTGAACTTCATGGCCACCTATTGCGTCCCGTGCCACACTGAGTTTCCCGACATCATCAAGCTGCAGACAAAATACAAGGATTCGCTCCAGGTCATCGAGGTTTCGATGAATGACCGCAGCGATGCGGCTGAGACCACAGAATTGACCAAATATATCGCTGACTTGAAGCCGCCGTTCACGGTCTACATTGCCACCTCCACCGACGATCAGTATTACAAGGACGTCGACGCACGCTGGGCCCAAAGCGAGGCTCTCCCGATGACCATGATTTTCGATCGCGAAGGGAAAGAGATCCACTTCTACCAGAAAGCGCTGACGCTCGCCGATATGGAGCGCGACGTCACTCCTCTGCTTGCGGCCAAATAGCAACGTTCGGTGCCTGCCGACTGCACGGAGAGTCCATGGCTCCGAGCACCGCACGGAATCGGGGCTCCTGGCGGCTGCCTTTCGCGATTGGCAACGGCGGTTTCTCTCGACAGCGCTCCTGGCGCTTTTCTTGGCGTCCGCTCCCCTGGGCGCCCAATCGCAGGGCGATTGGCCCGTGGCCGGGCAGGATCCCGGCTCTCAGCGCTTTTCTCCGCTGAAGCAAATCAACCCGCACAACGTCACCAGGCTTCGCCGCGCCTGGACATTTCATACCGGCAATCCAAGCGAGGATGTCAATTCCGAAGGCGCGCCTCTGGTGATTGATGGCGTGATGTATTTCGACGCCGGCAAGAATGTCTACGCGCTTGATCCCGTCACCGGCCGGCTGATTTGGAAATTCGAAACCAAAGGTACGTCTCGCCGCGGCGTCGCCTACTGGCCCGGTGACGAGAGAGCCGGCCCGCGCATCGTCGTCGGCGTTGCCGGAAGGCAAATGCTTGCACTCGATGCCAAGACAGGCAGGCCCGTTGCGGAATTTGGCAGCGGCGGTTTCGTTTCCGACGAAAGCCCCTCCTCATCGCCGGTCATCTACCGCAACCTGATCATCACCGGGGATAACGGCGTCCAGATGATCCGCGCCTATGACGCGCACGACGGCAAGCTGGTTTGGACCTTCCATACGCGCGCCGAGCCCGGGGATCCCGGGCATGATTCGTGGAAGGACGACAGCTGGAATCTCGCTCGTGGCGGCGACGATGTCTGGTCGTTCATGACCCTCGACGATCGGCGCGGCATCGTCTATTGCCCGATCGCGCCCACCGGCGGCCCGGATTTCTACGGTGGCATGCGTCTGGGCAATACGCTCTACGGCGATAGTGTCGTCGCGCTCGATGCCTCGACGGGCAAGCTGCTCTGGTATCAGCAGCTCGTCCATCACGATCTTTGGGATTGGGACGTGTCCGGCGCGCCGACCCTCTTCGATATCCGGCGCAACGGCAAAACGATTCCCGCCGTCGCCGAATTCAGCAAGCAAGGCCTGCTTTACATCTTCAATCGCACCAACGGCACTCCCGTCTTCGGCATGGAGGAGCGTCCAGTACCGCAATCGGATGTTCCGGGCGAACAGACTTCCGCAACCGAGCCTTTTCCGCTGAAGCCGCCGCCGCTAGCGCCCATGAGCGTCACCAAAGCCGATATCGTCGACCTCACGCCGGAGCACGCCTCCTATTGCCAAGCCTTGTGGGACGACAACCACATGTCGAACGACGGGCCCTTCACCGTGTACAGCACCGACCCGAACAAAATGGCCGTGATTTTTCCGGGGCGCGAGGGCGCGGGGAATTGGGGCGGTGTGGCCTTCGATCCCAAGCTCGGCTACCTGTTCGGCACCACCGCCTTCAATGCCGGCCAGATCGGCCGCCTGGTCAAAAGCGAAAAGCCGAATCCTCGGGGAGGCCCCTACGACAAGGTCTTTCCCAATGGCCCTTCGCCCTATCAGAGCCGCTTCTGGGATCCCCGCAACGGCTGGCCGTGCATCAAGCCGCCTTGGGCTGAAATCTTCGCGGTCAATGCAAAAACGGGCGACATTGTTTGGCGCGAACCGTTCGGCACCGTGGATGCCCTGGCCGCCCAGGGCTTCCCGAATACGGGCGCGCCCAATACCGGCGCTATGGTCATCACCGCGGGCGGCCTGATTTTTATCGGCGGCACGAACGATGGTCGCTTCCGTGCCTTTGATGCTCGCACCGGCAAGAACTTGTGGACTGAGAAAATCGACGCCAGCGCTCACACCATTCCAATCACCTATATGGGCCATGACGGCAAGCAGTATGTTGTCGTGGAAGCTTTCGGCGGTCCCGGCATCGTTGCAATCAGCGGCTACTTCCACGACGCCCCTGGTGACTCCGTCATCGCCTTCGCTTTACCCTAAGTTCATCGCGCACCCACTGGTCGACAGCGAACCGATTCCTACCGCTCGAGAATATCCTTGTAGGCATTCAGCGCAACTTTCTTTGGCTGAGGGTCCAGGTCGAACACGACGTTTCTCGTAGAATTTCCCAGCATCTCTACCTGCCCGAGTCGCACCATCCCATTTCCGAAATCGCCGAAGACAGCCTTCCGACAGCCACAGATCGTGCTACGAGGCCCAGCCGACGGCGTGACCGAACCACTGGTGAGCCACTTCGTGTGGCGTTACCTCGCGGACGACCAGGGAGCTCACTGAGCCGTTACACGGCGTGTCGCACGCCGCTCGTGGGCTGGGTCGCGGCGAGCACTTTGCCTCCGATCGGTAAGGAAAAAGCTGGAAGGGATTATCGTCGAAATGAATTTATCAACAAAGGCAGCAGATCGCGTAATTGCAAGGCCGCGGCGCGAGACTTTAAACTACCTCCGAATGTTCGAGCGATACACCGAGATGGCCCGACGGGTGATTTTCTTTGCCCGGCACGAAGCCGGCCACTATGGCAGCCTCGTGATCGACACGGAGCATTTGCTCCTCGGATTGCTGCGCGTAGATAAGCACCTGGCTGCTCGTCTTCTCGGCGCCGCCGAGCAGATTCGAGCGGAGATCGACAAAGGAACGCCGCGAGGCGAGCGCGTTCCTCCATCGGTCACAATTCCGTTGAGCGAACGGGTAAAACAGATACTCGGTTTCGCGGCGGAGGAGGCGGGCCGATTGGGCCATCGGCGGGTTGGAACCGAACACCTCTTCCTGGGCGTGCTGAGGAGCGAGGGGTCTTTCACTGCCCAGATCCTGGCGACGAGAGGTGTCAAACTGGAAGCCGTCCGGCGCCAGCTTCAGGCGGGTGCTCGAGCGAGCGGCGTCGAGGTGGAGGCCCGGGCCGATGCCGTATCACAACCAGCCGTCGAGAGGTTTCTTGCTGCGCTCGAACACTCCAGCACAGCCGCGATCTCTTCATTCTTTGCGGAGGACGCGCAGATTGTCGATTGCCAGGGCAGACTTTGGCAAGGACTCGACGAAATTGATCTGGAAGCGTTTTTTGCGCCTTATGCCGGACGGAACGTCAGGCACACGGTCGCTACGCGTAGCTGGGGACAGGCCGGCTCTCTAGTAGCGAACATCGTGTGGGAGAATGTTGTCATCTCCGGCGAATCCAAGCGGGCGAAACACCGCATGATCATTTTGTTTGTTCCCAAACCTGAATTCCGATCGGCGATCTTCTTCCTGCAGGTCACACCTGTTGCCGTCTAAGCCTTCCCCAAGCAATCGATACCAAGAAGGCGTAGCGCAGAAGAGGTCCACGTCCTGGCGTGTGGTTTCTCAGGTTCCCTGGTCATTAGAACCCGGAGCACAGCAGACGAACGCTCAGACCCATGCGAACTCGACCTTCGCGATCGTCCAAGTATCGCAGGCCTTCACATATTCGACCTTCAGCAGGCGGCGCTCGGTCCGGCGAACGAAGCCGCCGCCTTGCGCGTGCGCCATCCGGGCCAGCGTGCAGTCCTGGGGGATGGTGGTCTGGATTTCCACGGCGCAAGGGAACCGTCCGGCAGCGCTCTTGCCGTCCGGCGAGACCTCGATCGTATCCGGTTCCCCGCTGTGATCCGCCGCGATGCTGTGCACCCTTTCGCCGAACGCGGTGCCTTCCGGATCAGCGAACAACGGTCTCGGAGCGTCGCCTGCTCCGGCGTTGACCTGCCGCAGCCAACCTTGATGCAGTTTGCGGATCGCGGCTTCGTCCTCCAGCCGCGCCAGACGCGCCTTCCACCCGTCATCCCCCAGCACCGCAGCGGGCGCAGCAGCCAAAGGCGCGGCCAAGATGGCACCGCTCTTCAAGAAGGACCGGCGCGTGGAATTCATGTCCTTGCTCATGCGATCCCTCCCGATGCCTTCACCTGATAGAAGCGCTTGACGTTGAACTGGCCAGCGAGCCGCTCGTGTGCGCCGAGGGCGCTCATGTTCAGACCGTTTGTGCCGCAGTTATATCCGATGCCGACGTCGCGCATGGTGTGCAAGTTGACCAGGATGGTGCCGAGCGTGCCGTTGCACGCCTCCTCGAGCCAATACATGAAGAAGAGGCCATCGCGGATTTTCACGTACGCCGCGGGCCCGCTCCACTCCAACCCGCCGGCATCGGAGCCGGTAAAGATGATCCAGGAGAGCGAATGTGGCGTCGAGTATAGGTGCATGGATGTCAGGCCCGGTGCGTAGTTTTGGCTGACCGCGCGCCCGACCATCTCATCGGTGAAGTAGTGGCGGCGATACTTCGGCGGAATCAGGCCTTCCATCTCGATGACACCGAAGAGCGTCTTCACGCCCGCCTCGTTGGCGAAATAGGGCGTGTTCAGATACCCGTTGAAACAAGTCACGAGTCCCTGATGGAAATCCGCAACAACCGAATGTCCGTCATGATTCGGCGTGCCTTCCAGCAGATGACCAAACAGAATCACCCCCGGCATCGATTCCCAGGCCTGGTAGCGCGCCTTGGTCCAGTGGCTGTCGCCTTCCTTGCGCCAGTCGAGCGTTTCGGCGTCCTCGAAGCGATATTCCATGGCGGCCGCGTTATCGTAGCGAAGCGTGAACGTCTTGCCCGCCAGCCAGCCCGTGTTCGGTCCGAGATTACCGGCCATCGACGCACCAGGACCGCTCGCGGCGCGCACGAATGACGTCGTCCTCTTGGCGCAGGTTGCATCGACTTCGGCCTTCGTCATTTTCGCCATCGTCTTAAACGGCCGATAGACGCGACGCGCGCCTCTCGCTGGAGTCTGGCCTTCGGCAGCCGCGGGAACCGGCGAGCCGGTCTCATCGCCGAACTTTTCGAACTGGGCGATCTGCCCCAGCCACTCGCCCTTGCCGCGAAACAGATCGTATTCCAGCAGGTCGTTGGCGTTGAAGCCGAGCCTCATCCCGATCTGTTCGATGCGGTTCAGGTCCATCACGTACAGCGTGAAAGTGCCGGAGAACTCGCATTCGGTGCGCGTGTAGATATACAGGCCGTCGTTGATCTTGATGTAGTCGGATGGTCCGCAGAAGCTGAGTTCGCCGCCCAGTCGCGACAACTCGACAAAGTTCGAATACGCCGCAGAGGGATAAAACTCGAGCGTCTCCGCGCCGGTATCCTGCTTCCAATAGAAGCCCTTTCCCTCGACGCGGTTCGTCGTCGCATGCCGAGCGGTCGGCGCTTGCTGGCCCGCCTGATCGACGTAGCCGTAGTAAATCTCGCGCTGGACTTCGCGATTGTCCTCATAGCCGCTGAACCACAGCTCGCATACCGTCACCAGGTTCGTGTCCTGGTCGATCACGACGACGTAGCCGCGCTGCGTGCCCGGGATCATATGCGAGAAGAAAGCGACGCTACCGAGGGTCAGCGCGCCATATCCCGCCTCCACCCCGCTGCCACCGTTCTCAGCTACGGAAAGGCGGTCGGCCCGGCCGAACGTATAGGCGAGAGCCGGCCCTTTGTCGGTGACGATCCGGAACGATTTGCCGACGAATATGTCGGATCGCGGCCCTACGCTGGCCGGTCCGCTCACAGCGACGGTGCTCAGCTTGTCTAGAATCTGGCGCTCCGAAAGCTTCGTGTAAACGATGCGATGCATCTGTTCTTTCGGATACGGTGTTGCCGGCATAGGTCCCTCCCCATCGGTCCGTCCTGCTTCGGACCGCTGATGCTATCTCTCGGGGTAATAGTTTTCAATGGGTGGCGAAGGGTACCTCGGAAACAAGGCCGTCAAAACCAGGGGGCCGCGATCGCATCACCGGAGCGCATCGTACACGGCGTCCCCTCGATGGAAAAGGGGCGTCGTCGCCGCTCTGGTCTGATCGAGCATGGCGGGCGTGAGATCGAGGGTCAGGCGCACCCAGCGATCCTGGTGAGTGAGCTTCGCTTGGTTGAGCACCGCGCTCAGAAAGGCAGCCTGCTCCTTGGTCATCTCCCGGCGTGTCTTGGGATCGGCAAGCACCACCGAGCCAAACAAGCGCAGGCCATCGACGACCGTCGACAGTTCGACAGCGTCAGTCATGGAGTCGCATTCGGCGTCCAGCGTCAGGTGGATCAAGTTCCCGTCGGGCTGACCCGCAAGCATCAGCGCTTCGATCGTGCGAGCGCGCGCCTGGAGCTCGGGCATGCTGCGCAGGTTGTCGTAGAAATGTGCGGGCAATTTATCGGTGCGGGCCACGGCAAAAATGGGCGCCCCCGATACGCGCTCGATGCGCTCGTGCGTTGCCCGGTCAGCTGGCATCCGGTTGGGCGGGATGAGCAGGTGCTCGGCGTCGGGCCCGCTGGCGAGCGCAATTCGAGTCTCACTGAGGAATTCAAGCGCGACCGGCGGGTGGCCCGGCACGGCATAGAGCGAGTGGCCCGCGTCCGCTACGGTTTTTCCGGTGCGCAGCGCGTAGGCCTTGATTTTGCCCAGATCGAAGCGGCCATCGGCCACCGCGAGGGTGCGATTGTTCTCGGGGTCCCCTGCTGTTGCCAGATTCGACGGCCAGAAGGCAACGCCGACGCGATCCAGATCGCGGGTGTAATCGAAGCCGGTATCGCGCACGAAGTTCTGGTAATCGCGGTCTTCGCGCGGATTCCCGCCGGCAAGTCCCAGCATGGCCGTGAGCGGAGAGCTGGGGAGCCTCCTGAGTGCCGCGACATCCAGATACGCAACAATGGGCGCATCGCCAGGAAGCTGCTTGAGGATCTCTGGCGCAGTTCCGGTGTCGGCGCCCTCCATGGGCCGGTGCCAGCGGTAAATGAGCACGCCGGCGCAGCTGGCTGCCGCGCACACGAGCACGGCAACAGCAAGGATGGCTCGCTTGCGAAAAGACATCGGCACCAGAGAAAGCGTAACCCGTTTTGCTAGGCTTCGTCCAATGTTGGGAGTAGATAGCAATCGCACCGAGCTTCCGATGATCGCTTCGAGCGCCAGCAAGACGCGAGCGGCACTGGCGATGGCCTGCGCTTGCTTAGCTCTTTCACTTCCGGCAACTGCGCAAGCCCCGCCGGCGGCCGGTACCCAACTACCGACCGCGGACCAAATTCTCGATCGCTACCTTCAAGCCGAGGGCGGGCGGGCTGCTTTTGAGAAACTGACTTCTCGGGTAGTGATCGGGACGATCCGTGTTCCGTCGATGTCGCTCGTTGGCACAGTCGAGTTTCGCTCGAAAGCGCCCAACCGGTCGTTCGGCATTGTTACCATTAATGGCATATCGTATCGGCAGGGATTTGACGGAACTGCCGGATGGACCGACGAACCCCCAAACGGCTTGCGCGACCAGACCGGGCCGGAGCTCGAGGAAGCTCGGCGCGAGTCCGACTTTTACCATACGCTCGATCTGCATAAGCTCTATTCGAAATTTACGCTCGCGGGAAAGGAACAGATCGGCGACCACGAAGCCTATCTCGTCGAGGCAGCCGTGCCCGAAGGTGGTCCCCCGGAGAGGATGTACTTCGATACACAGAGCGGGCTGCTGTTGCGCGATTCCAGCCAGCGTTATGGGCCCGATAAGGTCAGCGAGGTTCAGCAGGACTATGAGGATTACCGGCAGGTCGACGGAATCGAGCTGCCGCACACGATCCGCCAGACGACTGAAGGTACACTGGTAATAATTACCATCACGGAGTATCATCATAACGTGCAGCTGGATGACGCGGGGTTCGCCAAGCCGGCTCAACCGTAGGGCATGGCCCCTGTGGAGGGTCATGGGGCGCCTGAGTGGCACAACGATTTTGGTGATGATTTTCAGCCTGCTTGCAATTTGATTGCCGGTGTGATATTTTTTTGAGGTTTGGGCAGCGCTGGCGTAGCTCAGCTGGTAGAGCATCTGATTTGTAATCAGAGGGTCGGGGGTTCAATTCCCTCCGCCAGCTGATTTCTGAGGGAGCCGGGATTTTTCAGTTTGGGATACGGACGGATTCCTCGCGAGAGAAGCGAACAGGGTTCGTGTCTTCGGACGCGAGCCTTTTCTGCATTTCGAGACACCCCGTAGAGCCGAGTTCCGGAGTCTTGTGCCCGGAGTCTTTGATGCCCGGACGCGGTGTTGGCGTCACGCATGGTTTCGCGGGACGGGTGGGTGAGTGGCTAAAACCAGCAGACTGTAAATCTGCCGCTCCTTGCGGGCTACGGAGGTTCGAATCCTCCCCCGTCCACCAGCGTCCCCGACAGAAAGCCGGGAACCGTCGGGCCTGGGTAGCTCAGTTGGTAGAGCGCGTCCTTGGTAAGGACGAGGTCACCGGTTCAATCCCGGTCCCAGGCTCCACGTGGTATGCCGTGGATGAGCGGGGGTAACTCAGGGGTAGAGTCTCTGCCTTCCAAGCAGATGGTCGCGGGTTCGAATCCCGTCCCCCGCTCCATCTGGCTGGGTCGCGGAGGTTCGGCAACGTAATTTTTCTAGTGCTGGAAGGGAACGGGAAGAAATCGTCGGGATTTCGTTGTGCCTGGCGATGACCCACCGCGAGTTTGGGGAACACACCCGGCTGGGCCGTCCGAGTGACGTTTACCGGGAGATAAAGGGAAGGTCGCTCGTTTCGGCGTAGGCAGCGTTCGCGGCGGAAGTTCCCGAGGAGCGGAGACAGGCATGGCCAAGGAGAAATTCGAACGGAGCAAGCCGCACGTCAACGTGGGGACGATCGGGCACATCGATCATGGCAAGACCACCCTGACGGCGGCGATCACCAAAGTGCTGAGCAAGAGCAACCCCAAGGTGGCGTTCCGGGCGTTTGACACAATTGACAACGCGCCGGAAGAGCGGGAG
>JASHRC010000106.1 GCA_030037525.1 Candidatus Acidiferrales bacterium
CAAGATCACCCTTGGTCCCAAGGGCCGCAACGCAGTGATCGAGAAGAAGTTCGGTGCACCGGTCATCACCAAGGACGGCGTCACCGTAGCCAAGGAAATCGAGCTGGCGGATGCGCTCGAGAACATGGGCGCCCAGATGGTACGCGAAGTCGCCTCGAAAACTTCCGACGTCGCCGGCGACGGCACCACCACCGCGACCGTTCTGGCGCAGGCCATCTTCCGCGAAGGCGTCAAGACCGTGGCGGCTGGCGCGAGCCCCACGGCTCTCAAGCGCGGCATCGAGCAAGCTGTCGAAGTCGCAGTCGAAGAGATCAAGAAACTGCACAAGGACGTCAAGGGCGAAATGATCGCGCAGGTCGGCACGATCAGCGCCAATAACGACAAGCAGATCGGCAACATCATCGCCGAGGCCATGAAGAAGGTCGGCAAGGACGGCGTCATCACTGTCGAGGAATCGAAGACGATGGAGACGACGCTCGAAGTGGTCGAAGGCATGCAGTTCGACCGCGGTTATCTCTCGGCCTACTTCGTCACCGACGCAGAGCGCATGGAGTGTTCGCTCGAAGACGTCCGTATCCTCATTCACGAAAAGAAAATCAGCTCAATGAAGGACTTGCTGCCGCTGCTGGAACAGCTCGCCAAGAGCGGCAAGCCGCTGCTGATTATCGCTGAGGATGTCGAAGGCGAAGCCCTCGCGACTCTGGTCGTGAATAAGCTGCGTGGCACGCTGCAAGTCGCGGCTGTAAAGGCTCCCGGCTTCGGCGATCGCCGCAAGGCCATGCTCGAAGACATCGCCATTCTCACCGGTGGCAAGGCCATCACCGAAGACCTTGGCATCAAGCTCGAGAACGTCAAGATGGAAGACCTCGGGCGCGCCAAGAAGGTGACCATTGACAAAGACAACACCACGATCGTCGAGGGCGCGGGCAAGGCCAGCGAGATCGAGGGTCGTGTCAAGCAGATCCGCCAGCAGATTGATGTGACTACCAGCGATTACGACAAGGAAAAGCTCCAGGAGCGCCTAGCAAAACTGGTCGGCGGGGTCGCCGTGATCAAAGTCGGGGCGGCCACTGAGACCGAGCTGAAGGAAAAGAAGGCCCGCGTCGAGGACGCTATGCACGCAACCCGCGCCGCAGTCGAGGAAGGCATCGTTCCCGGCGGCGGCGTGGCGCTGATTCGCTGCATCACCGCTCTTGAAAAGCTCAAGCTCAGCGACGATGAAGCCATCGGCATTAACATCGTGAAGCGGGCGCTCGAGGAACCGCTGCGTCAAATCGCTCTCAACGCGGGACAGGAAGGGGCTGTGATCGTTGGCCGAGTTCGGGAATCCAAGGACGATAACTTCGGCTTCAACGCCGAAACCGAGGAGTTCGGCGACCTGGTCAAAGCGGGGGTCATCGATCCGGCCAAGGTCACGCGCCTCGCTCTGCAGAATGCCGCGTCGATTGCCGGTCTGATGCTCACCACCGAAGCCCTGGTGGCGGACATCAAGGAGGAGGAAAAGAAGGCCGCCGGTGGCGGCATGCCTCCCGGTGGCGGCGGAATGGGCGGCATGTACTAAACGCTATCAACAGTGGCGATTACAACCAAGGGGCGTCCGGAGAAGTGCCGGGCGCCCCTTTTTTCTCGCCTTCACTTGCCCCTCTATCAGGTGGAACTCAATAGCCAAGGACCCGCTCGTCGATAGATCGCTTGGTGATTGGCAGCCTTCGCGGGTCAGGTTTCCTTTCCGCCAGGCAAACACATGGAGCTGAGCCAGTGGGCCAAAGAACAAACGCGCCATATTCTAGGGACGGTAGCGGTCCGAAGGCGCGACGAACTTCAGATGGAACTCGAGACCCCGCTTCTGATTCTCTTTGATGGTTTGCTCGAGGTCGAGTTGCGAAAGATCAGCCGTCACTTCCTCCCCGGAGTTGGTGACGTAATGCAGGCGGCCGTGCACAACCCACCAGTCGGTTGCCGTTACGCTCCTGCCATCGGTGAAGTACAGGATCATTGTGGGCGGCGGAGAGGGCACGTTGGGCAGCTGGGCGGTAGCAGGGCCAGTCGCCGGCTGGCTGACAATAATCAACCACGGAACGTATGGAGAGGGCTGTGCGGCGCCGGCGATAGATGCCGCGGAGTACGCTGTACCGAAGCACGGCCCCACGGTCCAGAACATGCCCGAAATGCTAGCGGGGTTGCATGCAGGCCAGAGCCCGAAGCCCAGCGGAAGTTCGCCAGCCACCGCGCCCGGAAGACCAAACTCTCCAGGGAATGGTGCGCTCAAGAAAAATGGCGCAATAAAGCCCGGTGCCTCAAAAACTGCACGAAAAAATTCCTCCTCAGCGAAGCCGCCCACAGGGTCGACACCTAGAATGCTCGCAAAACGACCCAGCCCGATCGGCCGGGCGGGTCTTGGCATCACGCCCGCCTGCGCTACTGGTAGCGTAATGGCCGCGTGCCCGGGAGGCGCCCCAGGGGCCGGCGTCTGACGCACTCCTTGCACGATGACAACGGGATGCCTGGGCGGAGTCGAGAGACCCGTGGCTTGTTGAGCCGCCAAGCCGGGGACCAAGGCGGCCGATGCCGCTGCGACAAAAAACACGTGTGACCATCGAGCCGTTCTCGGGGTTGAGCAAGCCATGCGCGCCTCCCGCCGTCCGAATCGCTTTGTTCAGTTAGCATCCTCTTCTGCGCCAAGCGGCGCAAGCGGAGATTTCTTTTGGAACTGCCGGGAGACGTGTCCGCACACAAAAAAGAGCGGAGAACTCGTCCGTTCCCCGCTCGCCTTGCTCCACGCTAGCTCAATCGGTTAGTGGTGGCCGCATCCTCCTCCGCCAACCGCCGCCACCGTGGAACGCCCCGCCGTGGAAGCCGCCGATGTTACCGGCGTGGAATTCCCCGTGGGCGTCAAATCCGCCTCGCAGGCCACCCCAAGCCGGGGCAAAATGCACTCCCGGAGTTCAAAGCACCTCGGGTTTGCCCCGCTCGGTGGTAAGGGTCTGCTCGGGCTCGAGCCGCGCTCGGCCGATCGAGTCCGCACTGAGATTTTTCAGATCCAAACGAGACCTGCCCTTCGACATAGTTAACAGTCACCGGATATCTCGTTTGCGGCTGCTCCGATGCCCCCGCAACGGAGCGCCAAGCGCAGCGGTTAGGAACAGCGCCTCTAGCCTATGGCCACGCCTCCCTTCCTCTTACAGTTATTTAGATGAACCTGAAGCTTTTCGGCTTGCAGGCCAACCTACTGATTCAACAAAGGATGACTGTTGGCAGGGTTGACAGGGGTCGCTCCAGACGGCCGAAGCGAACACTAGACGAACTTGACTCTTGCGCCTCCTCGAGGGTCGTGCTAGCTTAGCGAACAAAAAGCGAAACAAGCCGGTAATCGGAGGAGACGATGGCGCTAGCGACACGAACCCAGGAGCTCGCAAGAAGGCTAACCCCGACGCTCGACACCTTCGAGGAGGTGCTCGGCAGGCTCGCGGCACGTCACGAAGGCGATCGGGTGCTCGCTGCCGTTCAGTCTATTCCCGCGCGCGAAGCGCAATTCCGCTCGATGCCCGACTGGGTGTCGCCCGAACTGGTTGCTGCCTATCGGGCCAAAGGAATCGACCGGCTCTACACGCACCAGGCCCGCGCAGCTCGGCTGGCTCGCGATGGCCGGGATTTCGTGGTCGTCACGCCCACCGCCTCGGGCAAAACGCTCTGCTACAACCTGCCGGTCCTGAATGCCATTCTCGCCGACACCGACACGCGCGCGCTCTATTTGCTGCCCACCAAGGCGCTCGCGCAGGATCAGCTAGCTGAGCTGCACGATCTCGCCAGGCGGCTCGATGATGCCTTTGGCGTTTCGACCTACGACGGCGACACGCCCGCCGATCGACGCCGAGCGATTCGCGAGCGCAGCCACATCATCCTCTCGAATCCGGACATGCTCCACGCCGGCATTCTGCCGCAGCACACCAAATGGATTCGCCTGTTTGAGAACTTGCGTTTCATTGTGCTGGACGAGCTGCACACCTATCGCGGGGTCTTCGGCAGCCATCTTGCCAATGTCCTGAGGCGCCTCGCGCGCATCGCGCAATTCTACGGGTCGCGCCCGCAATTCATCTGCTCTTCCGCCACCATCGCCAACCCGGGCGAACTTGCCAGCGCTCTCACCGAGCGAAGCATGGAAATGGTGGATGAAAACGGCGCGCCGGCGGGCGAAAAACTCTTGGTGTTCTACAATCCGCCGATGGTCAACCGGCGTCTCGGCATTCGCCGCAGCTATTTGAACGAAGCGACGCGTGTCGCAAGCGAGCTTCTAGCCCGCGATCTGCAAACCATCGTTTTCGCCAACAGCCGCCTCCACACAGAAGTGCTGCTCACCTGTCTCCAGCAGGCGTTTCCGCCCGAGCCCGGCGCTCCGGAGCCGGTTCGCGGTTATCGCGGAGGCTATCTGCCTGGCGAACGACGCGAAATCGAACGCGGCCTGCGCGAAGGCCGCGTGCGCGGCGTGGTTTCGACCAGCGCGCTTGAATTGGGCATTGACATCGGCTCGCTCGATTCCTGCGTGATGGCGGGCTATGCGGGTTCGATCGCCTCCACCTGGCAGCGGGCGGGCCGTGCCGGACGTCGCAACGGAACGTCCTGCGCGGTAATGGTGGCATCCTCTCTGCCGCTGGATCAATTCATCGTGCGGCATCCCGAATATTTCTTCGAGCGCTCGCCCGAACATGCCTACATTCAACCCGACAATCTGGAAATCGTAGTCAATCATCTGAAGTGCGCCGCGTTCGAGCTTCCCATCTCGCCCGAGGAAAAATTCGGCTCGGTCGACTTAAAACAGTTGTGCGCTCACCTGGCCGAGGCTGGGTTTCTGCATCCAAGTGGCGGCCGTTGGCACTGGGTCGAGGAGGCCTACCCCGCCGATACGATCAGCCTGCGCTCGGTCAGTTCGGATAACTTCGTGATTGTTCAATCGCGCGGGGACACTGACGCGGGACGCGCATCCGCCTGGAGAGAAGGCATCCCCGAGGTCATCGGCGAGGTGGATTTTCCCTCCGCACTCACCACAGTTCATCCGAAGGCCATCTACCTGCACCAGGGGCAGCAATATCACGTCGAGCGGCTTGATTTCGACGAGCGCAAGGTGTACGTCAAACCGGTCAACGTCGACTACTACACCGACGCGATTCGCCACACGCAGGTTCGCATCCTGGAAATCGCCGAACAAGAATCCATCGCCGACCCACCCTCCCTCGGAGGCAGGTCCGGCGCTACCGACATCATCCGCTACGGGTCGCGCGCGCACGGCGATGTTCTGGTGCGCTCACAGGTGGTCGGCTTCAAGAAAATCAAATTCTTTACCAACGAAAATGTGGGCGATGGCAAGCTCGAACTCCCCGAAAATGAAATGCACACCACCGCCTTCTGGATCACCCTGGAGCGTCCGCTGCTCGCTTCTCTTCCTTTCACGCTTTCCGACCGCCAAAGCGGAATCTTCGGTCTGCTCTACGCGCTAGCATCCATGGCCACGCTTGTTCTCATGTGCGACAGGCGCGACCTGGGCACGGCCGTCGGGGAACGCCCGCCCGGCCCTGGAGTTCGAGCCGAACGCGCCTCGGCCAGCCACGATGCCGGGGAGATGAAAGATTTCTTCGAGCCGAATTTGTACCTCTACGACGCCTATCCAGGCGGCATCGGCTTCAGCGAGCCGCTCTATCGCGCCCACGATCTCCTGCTTGGCCGCACGCACGAGCTTGTCTCGGCCTGTTCTTGCACCAACGGCTGCCCGTCGTG
>JASHRC010000107.1 GCA_030037525.1 Candidatus Acidiferrales bacterium
GACGTTTTCCGATCACAGCTATGGGTTCCGGCCTGGGCGGTCAGCTCATCAAGCGGTGGCACAGGCGCAGCAGTATATCGCCGAAGGTCACAGCTGGTGCGTGGATCTCGACTTGGAGAAATTTTTCGATCGAGTCAACCACGACAAACTGATGGGTCAGATCGCGAAACAGGTCCAGGACAAACGGCTGTTGAGACTCATCCGGGCATTCTTGAATGCCGGGGTAATGGAGAACGGGTTGGTTAGCCCGAGCGTAGAGGGGACTCCGCAAGGAGGTCCACTTTCACCACTGCTGTCCAACCTCGTGCTCGACGAACTCGACCGGGAGTTGGAGCTCCGGGGTCACCGCTTCGTTCGATACGCGGATGACTGCAATATCTACGTCCGCAGCGAGCGCGCGGGGCAACGGGTGATGGAAAGCATTACGCGATTCATCACACAAAAGCTCAAACTCAAGGTGAATGAGACGAAGAGCGCAGTGGCGCGACCGCAGGCGCGGAAGTTTCTCGGATTCAGCTTTACAGCGGGTCCAGAGATCCAGCGGGTTGTAGCACCGAAGGCTCTGGTTCGGTTTAAGCAACGAATTCGGGAGATCACGCGAAAGGCCAAGGGTGTCAGCATCGAGAAGACAATAGAGGAGCTGGCCTCGTATATGCGGGGTTGGCGCAGCTATTTTGGCTTCTGCGAAACGCCCGTCGTGCTGGAGTACCTGACCCGCTGGGTCCGGTTGCGATTACGAGCCGCTTTGTGGCGCCAGTGGAAACCACCACGCCGCCGTCGGGCTGCTCTATTGGCACTGGGAGTTCGGCCGCGACTGGCTAGCAATACGGCCGGCAGCGGTCGTGGCCCTTGGTACCTCGCAAAGGCCAAGGCTCTTTCTGTGGGGCTTTCCAATGCGTACTTCAAATCGCTCGGGCTACCGACGTTGATCGAGGGGGCTTAGCGTAACTAACTCGAACCGCCGTGTACGGACCCGTACGCACGGTGGTGTGGCAGGGGTCGGCGGGCAACCGCCGCCCCTATGCCGATCAAACGGGCTTTTGGAAAATAGCCTCTCCCTTGTCGCCAAATATTCATCAACCGCGTAGCTCTACACTAGGCCGTTAGCGAGGACCAACCCTCGCCGCTGATTTCCGGATAGCTTGTCAGTCGTCAACTAGCGCTCCCTCGCTTGAACGAAAATGTGTCTCAACAAGAGCTGAATCTGTTGCAACTTACATCCGGACCCGAGGCAAGGCCCAGCACAGGTTGATACTCGGAACCGGATCCCACGAGTGAATCTTCAAGCTGCAGACGATCCATCAGGTTCGGAAGCATCACGCTGATTCCGGAATTATGATATTAGTAGCGTCAGTTCCGTGCCGGCTCAATCCCCAACGGGGTCCAAGGCGCGGTGGGTGCGCCCCGCGCTGTTTGCGTTGGCGGCGGCATTCGCCGCTGCAACGATTCTCTACACTGCGCTCTGGATTTTCTCCAATCGCTGGCTTCCTAATGTTGACCTCGGCTTCGGCAATTCGCCGGCTCTGGTGATGACAACCGTCGAGCCAAGTAGCCCAGCCGAAAAGGCCGGCCTGCGGCCTGGCGATCGAATACTTGCCCTAGACGGAGTGCGCTTGCAGGGGGCGAAATCTCTGTATGGCTTGTACAAGGCGCACAAGCCAGGCGATTGGGTCCAACTGACCATCGCGCGCCCTGGCCAGACTTCTCCCATCGTCCTCACGGCGGCGTTCCGCGCGCGTCCGTCTCGGTCCGGCACGGCAGGCTGGACAGACGCAGTTGCAGGTTTGCTCCTCAATTCCTATCCCGTCCCTTTCGTAATCGTGAGCCTGGTGGTTCTGTTTCTTCATCTCGAAGATCGCCGAGTTTGGCACCTGGCGCTGCTGTTCGCGAGCTTCATCCCGGGGCCGGGCGGCGTCGAATTCGGCGCGGTGCCAGCGGGATTGCGCCCTTTTGCCGTTGCTTATCAGGTCGTCTTCCAGGGCGCGTTGGCTCCGCTTTTTTATTGGTTCTTTGCCCTGTTTCCGGTGCGGTCGCCGATGGACCGCCGCCTCCCGTGGTTGAAATGGGTTTCGTTCATATCTCTGCCGGTCGGTACTTTATCCCTGGCGGTTCCTCAGCTTCGTGTGGCCGGAGCCCGCATGTCTCTGTTAGCAAAGGTGTTCGGAGCCAAGTCCCAAATGGAGGCGGTTTTTGCAGTGTCCATCTTGAGCTTCGTGGCGCTGGGCCTAGTGTCGCTCGCCTCCAATTTCTTTGGGACCACCGATCCGGAAGCGCGGCGCAAGATTCGCGTGATTTTCTGGGGGACGACCATCGCATTTGCGCCAATTCTGGTCGTCGCTACAAGCCATTTTTTCGTGGAATATCAGGATCCCAGTTGGCTCGACGTCGCGGTGATCCTCATTGTGTCCCTCTTTCCTTTGTCTTTCGTCTATGCCGTCGTCAAGCACCGCGTGCTGGAAATCCCAATCCTGCTGAAACGCAGCGCGCGTTATTTATTCGTGAAACAGGGATTTGTGGTGATGACCGCGCTGCTCACCAACGTAGCATTCTTGCTGTTCCTAACCGTTGCCACTTGGTTTTATCGCGTTCCCTTTGATTCGGCACTTACTTACGGTGTGGTAGCAGGAGTCATCCTCGGCGCGGTTGCAACGCGAGCCAATTTGTACATCGTCCGCCGCGTCACTCAGAAGATTGATCGCGCCTTCTTCCGCAGCGCCTACAATGCCGGAGTGATTTTGCAGGATTTGGCGGAAAAAACGCGCACCGTTTCGGGCCGCGAGGACCTTGCGATGCTGCTCGAGACTCGCATCTGGGAAGCGCTTCACCCGAAGTCACTAGCGTGCTATCTCGATCAAGGAGACGGAAACCTGATTGCAGAACGCCGTCCGCTGATTGAAGAGTCCGGAAACATTTCCGCCGCGTTGCCCCGGCCAAATTTTCCCTTCCCCTTCGGCGCCAATTTCTTTCCTCGAGAGCTGGATTCAGTTCCGGCCACATTGCCGATGCTCGCGAACCTCGCGCAGCGAGGAAAAACCTGGGAAGTCCCGCAGAATTCCGCCTCTGCCGCTCAGGGCCCGCTTGCGCCAGATTGCCTCGTGCCGATTCTCGGCCGCGACAGCCAGTTGGTCGGATTGTTAGTGCTTGGTCAGCGGCTTTCAGAGGAGCCGTATTCAACCGAAGACAAACACTTACTCGAGTCGGTCGCGAGCCAGGCAGGCGTCGCTTTGGAGACGATCCAACTCGCAGAAAAAATGGCGGAAAGAATCGAAGCGGAGCGTCGCACCGCCCGGGAAATGGAGATTGCGCGCGATGTGCAATCCAGGCTTCTTCCGCAGGAAGTGCCGCGTTTGAAAACCCTGCAGTGTGCGGCGCAGTGCATTGAGGCCCGCGCGGTCGGCGGCGATTACTATGATTTTCTCGATCTCGGATCGGACCGCGTGGGATTCGTTCTCGCGGACGTTTCCGGGAAGGGCGTCCATGCTGCATTGCTGATGGCAAATCTTCAGGCGTATTTGCGAAGCCAGAGCGGCATCGCGCCGCTCGATCCCGCGCGGTTGATGAAACAGGCCAACCGGATGTTGTTGAAGGTTACCGCCGCTGAGCACTTCGCCACTCTTTTCTTTGCCGTTTATGATGACACGTCCCGCGAAATGCTTTACGTCAACTGCGGCCACAACGCGCCCCTATGGCTGCGCTCGAGTGGGAATGTCCAGCGCCTGCCCGCGACTGCGACAATGCTCGGCATTATCGAGAATTGGGAATGTGAGGTGGAAAGGATTCGCCTGGATGAAGGCGACGTGCTCGTCATATTCAGCGATGGCGTCACCGAGGCGATGTTCCATGAGGAAGAATACGGCGAGGCCCGTCTGATTTGCGAACTGCGATCGTGCCACAATCTTCCGGCAGGCGAAATCGTCAAGTGCATTTCCGCGAGTGTGCAACAGTTCAGCGCCGGCGCCCAGTCGGACGACCTCACATTGGTGATCGCCAAAGCGCAGCCGTAGACATTCCGCCCTCCCTCCATCGGCGTTTCTGCCGATTGCGAGCGAGTCGTGGGTTACGTGTATGGCGCATTCCTGTGTTGATGCTGGCCGACTGATGGCACCCGATTACCCGCGCCTAGTCGGCAAGTGTTTAGTGCGCCGTGAAAAGGCGCTGGTTTTCAGTGGATGAAACTCCCACCCGGGAACTGTTCGTTCCGCCCGGTAGCAATCGGAGCGGCGGTGGAGGCAACGAAGCCGCTGAAGCCTCCGGTGTAAAGGGTCGCTCTTAGGCGACTCCGCGAGCACGCAGGCCGTAACGTGTCACTTGGGGCCTAAAAGGCCCGCGAAAGCTCATGAAAATCACTGCGAACGTCGGAGAGAATGATGACTGGTGGGAGTGGTAAGGTCGATCACTCACTGGACAAGCCGAGGCTGTTAACGTGTCTGACCCGGAGCGTGCGTTGTGGAGCGAATACATGGGCGTCACTCCCCTGGGGTGGGGAGCAGCGATAGCCCGCGACCGT
>JASHRC010000108.1 GCA_030037525.1 Candidatus Acidiferrales bacterium
GAAATCCTGGGGCGGCCGAGGGAATTCCGAATGGATCATGCCTACTGGGGACCACAGTTTTCGGCGGCGGAAATTCGCCGGGTGGTCGACAGCGTGGAGGCGTCCGACGACGTTGCCATCGCCGAAATGGATGAGTCGGAGCTATGCCACCTGACAGCGCGCCACATTGCCGCCGGGAAAATTGTGGGTTGGTTTGAAGGAGCCGCGGAGTGGGGGCCGCGCGCGCTGGGCAATCGCAGCATTCTCGCCGATCCCCGGCGCCCTGAAATGAAAGACATTCTGAACCGGCGTGTCAAGCATCGCGAAATCTTCCGGCCGTTTGCGCCCTCCATCATCGAAGAGGCTACCGGAGATTTCTTCGAAAAGACGCATCCGTCGCCCTTTATGACCTTCGCCTATCCCGTGCACCCGGAGAGACGCAAGGATATTCCTGCCGCGACGCATGTGGACGGCACGGCCCGCTTGCAAACCGTAAGCCGCTCGGCCAGTCCGCTCTACTGGAAGCTGATCCGCGCCTTCGGTGATCGGACCCGCGTGCCCGTGGTTTTGAACACGTCGTTCAATGACAACGAGCCGATCGTTTGCCGGCCCGAAGAGGCGCTCGATTGTTTCCGGCGGACGCATATGGACGTGCTGGTGATGGGCAATTTCATTCTGGAAAGAAAAAGTTCGCCCGCAAGCATTGAGGAACCGGCTGAACGATTTGCCGAGCGAAAAAACTAGCCTGCTCAAGGTATGCACATCCTGCTGCTCAACGAATACTATCCTCCCGATACCTCGGCCACCGCGAAAAACGCAGCAATGGTCGCAGAAACTCTGGCCGAACGGCACCGGGTCACTGTGGTTGCGGGTCGACCCTCCTATGATCCCGATGAGTACTATCCCTACGCCTTGCTGCGTCGCGACAAACGCAACGGCGTAACCATCGAGCGTGTGGGCTCGACAGCCTATCCCCGCCACCGGATGCGCCGCCGCGTATCAAACTACCTTACCTACCTGGCGCTGGCGATACCCCGGGCCGTTGCGATCCGCCCGGATGTCGTGCTGGCGATGACCGATCCCCCCATTGCGGGCCTTGCGGGGGCTTTTGTCGCCCGTCTTGCGCGTCGACCGTTCGTCTACAACATTCGCGACATGTACCCGGAAATGGCACTCGGTGGCGATATCGTTCGGCCGAGTCGTTGGATTGAACGATGGGAAAAGATGCATCGCGCCGCACTGAAGCGTGCCACCAGGGTCATTGTTCTTGGCGACGATATGCGCGACCGGATCCTCGCGAAAGGCGTGCCCGCCGAGCGGGTCGTCGTCGTGCGCGATGGGACAACGTTTCCCGCTTCGCTGCCAACCAGAGAAGACCCTGTAGTCCGGGAGATTCGCTGCGGCTTTCCCTTTGTTGCGCTTCATGCCGGCAACCTCGGCTTCTACGGTGCCTGGCCCACTTTGCTCAAAGCCGCCGAAATTCTGCGCAACGAGAATGTCGGGCTGGTGTTCATCGGAGATGGGGCGAGTCGCCAGGCGCTCGAAGGCGAGGCCAGGACTTTTTCGAATGTTCGCTTCTTGCCCTTTCGTCCGATTAGCGAAGTGCCCCACGTCATGATCGCTGGCGACGTTCACATCGTCACGGTGCGCCGGGGCCTTGAGGGGGTTGTGGTTCCCAGCAAGTTATATGGAATTCTGGCAGCGGGGCGCCCTGTCCTAGCCGTGGCGGACCGCGAGAGCGACGCCGCACGCATCGTGGTCGAATCAGGCTGCGGACTGACGGCCGATCCTGACAATCCTGCTGCCGTTGCCGCAGCGATTCGCCTCTTGCGAAGCGATTCCTCAAGGCTCGTCGAAATGGGACGCCGGGCGCGGGAAGTAGCTCAGAAATATGCTAGAGTGGGTGAGCTCGAGCGCTTCGTCGAGGTCGTCGAAGACGCAGCGAACGGGTGGAAGACCCAGGAAACCCCCAGCCCAGCGGGCCACGCGGGTTTGTCCGACCGCGTGAAAGGAGATCACGAGCCGTGAAACTTCCTCCTGATCTCGCCGCCTTCATCGTCGCGCTACTGGCGTCGCTCGGCCTGACCATTCCCGTGCGACATCTCGCCCTGCGCTACGGGCTGGTGGACCAGCCGGGGCCCCGAAAAGTTCACTTGCGCCCGATACCTCTGCTCGGCGGCATTGCCATTTATCTCGGCTTCGTGCTGGCCGTGCTGCTGACCATTCATGGCGTACCGCAACAGCAAATTGCGGGGATTCTATCTGGTGCCACGCTTCTGGCTATCGTCGGTCTCCTGGACGACGGTGGGTTGCTGCATCATCAGGTGAAACTCTTTGTGGGCATGCCGATCGCAGCCCTGTTGCTAGTCGTTTCGGGAATTCGCGCCCAACTCTTCTCCCAATTCTTCCCCGGCACGACCGGCAGGATTCTGGACGTTGCTTTGACCATATTTTGGGTTGTCGGCATCACCGCGGCATTCAGCATTTTGGACCACATGGACGGCCTGTGTGCGGGCATTGCGGCAGTTGGCGCAGCCTGTTTTACGCTTTCGGCCATTGTGAACGGGCAAGCGCTGATACGCATTCTGGGTGCTGCCACTCTCGGTGCCGCACTCGGCTTTTTGCGCTGGAACTTCAACCCGGCAAAGATATTTATGGGCGATGGCGGCGCGATGTTCTTGGGCTTTCTCATGGCCACGCTAGGTCTGAAGATCCGGCCCGATGGCGCTCAGTCTCCGGTCTCTTGGCTTGTCCCCGTGTTAATTCTCGGCGTTCCTGTCTTCGATACGATGCTGATCTCCGTGTCCCGTTCGCGTAGGGGGCTCATCCCATTCACCTCTCCCGGCAAGGACCATACGGCGCATCGCCTGTCGAATCTCGGTCTGGGTCACCGTGGCGCCGTGCTCCTGCTCTATGGCCTCGCGATCCTGTCCGGAACGGTCGGCGTCTTGATTCCGCACATGGCGCCCGGAACTGCCTACCTCGTCGCCGGGATAGCGGCTATTTGCGTACTGGTTGGCGTGCTGCTGCTAGAAGGCGTGCCCTACGAACGCCAAGCGAAGTTTCCGAAGTCTTCTCCCGCCTCATAGGCCTTTAAAAGACAAGAATGCTACGCGGCTGTCTCGTCCTCCGTTTTCCTATGTCACAGAGACGGCGTAGGAGTGTGGGAACCAGATGACAGCACCACCTGGTATGCTCACTCTTCGTCGCCTACCGCGGGTTCCGCAATTGACGCCAGCCATTCCCGTATCGTTGGAAGCCGAAACTCGTTCTTGTTCAAAGCCTCGGTAATGAATTTGTGGGCTGCGAGTGGTTCGACATCCAGAAAATATCCGTTTGCTCGGAGCATCACATCCGTCATGACAAAACTGATTCGCTTGTCTCCGCCAGGAAGACGTGGTTGTTCGCCAACGACTCCATCCATGCCGCTGCTTCCTCGATCAAATTTGCGTAGTAGCCGCGCGGGGCTGGAAGTTAGAAGTAGGCACCCATCGCCTCGAAACTCGGCTAATCCTTTCCCTTTGCGAACGCGGCGTCTGTTTTATTCGCATGCGAGCGCGCCGAGTGTGTTAGATTGACAACTTCGTCGACATATTTAAGTCACCCGAATGACGCGCCCCCCTTTTTATCGGCTGAACATCTACCTCTTTGCGCTCCTCCTATGCGCTCCCCTCTCCGCTCTTCGCTCGGCGCCATCGGGTGATGACCGCCTGCTTGAGATCATGCAGCGGGAACTTACCCGAGCCACGACATCACTCGCGAAATCCGATCCCGCGCCATATTTCACAAGCTACGCCGTCGAAGACCTAGATGGCATTGTCATCGCCGCCGTGAATGGAAGCATCATCCTGTCATCGAGCGCCCAC
>JASHRC010000008.1 GCA_030037525.1 Candidatus Acidiferrales bacterium
CGATCGCCATCGAGCAGAAGACCACCACGCGCTCGCCACGCTCGACCGTCGGCACGATTACGGAAATCTACGATTATCTGCGTGTGGTCTACAGCGCCATCGGCACGCCACACTGCCCCCGCTGCGGCAAGCCCATCGCACGGCAGTCGACCGAACAGATCGTCCAAGCCGTACTGGCGCTCCAGCCCGATGATCGCATCATGGTTCTCGCGCCGGTGGTCCGCGGCCGCAAGGGTGAATACAAAAAGGAACTCGAAAAATACGCCAAGCAGGGGTACTTGCGTGCGCGGGTCGACGGCTCACTCGCGAGTCTCGACGAGCCAGTTGCGCTCGATCGCCGCAAGAATCACACCATCGAAATCGTCATCGACCGTCTGCTGCTGAAGAACGGCATTGCGCAGCGACTCGAACAGTCCATCGAAACCGCGCTGAAGCTCACGGGGGGCCTGGTGACGATTGCGGTCGTCGGTGGTGAAGAGCACGTCTATTCAGCGAAGCTGGCTTGCCCGGACTGCGGAATTTCCGTGCCGCAGCTTGAGCCGCGCTCTTTCAGCTTCAACTCGCCCTACGGCGCCTGCCCGGACTGCCATGGCCTCGGCTCAAAATACGC
Source organism: Candidatus Acidiferrales bacterium (assembly GCA_030037525.1). Taxonomy (GTDB): domain Bacteria; phylum Acidobacteriota; class Terriglobia; order Acidiferrales; family UBA7541; genus Palsa-295. Next base: position 611 of record JASHRC010000008.1, read on the forward strand.
GTTCGACCCGGCCAAGGTGATCGTGGATTGGACCAAGCCTCTTTTTGAAGGCGGCTTGGGGCCCGGCTCGGCGACGCCCACCCTTGAGCGCACGCTCAGGATGGCCGCAGCGGCCTACGGCTTCGATCTCGGCACGCCGTTCGAAAATCTCTCGCGCAGAACGCAGAATTTGATTCTGTATGGGAACCCATCGGATGGCGGAAGCGGCGAAGGGTTGAACTTCCTGGGCATTCTGCCCTTTCTTGAGAAAAACCTGGAGGAATCCTCCTCCGATACCTATCGAGAATGGCTGACGCAATATATGTCGTCGGCTCCGTGCACGGCTTGCAACGAACGGCGGCTCCGCCCGGAGAGTCTGGCCGTCCGGATTGCGGGGCTTTCGATTGCCGACTTCACGGCGCTGGCGCTCAGCGACGCGCGCGCAGCCGTGGACAGAATTCGCGCCCAGCTTACCTTGCGCGAGCGCAAGATCGCAGGACGACCGCTTGGCGAAATTGCCGAGAGGATCGATTTTCTCCTGGCGGTCGGTCTCGGCTACTTGACGCTCGGACGCTCGGCGGCCACACTTTCCGGCGGCGAGGCGCAGCGGATTCGTCTGGCCACCCAGATCGGCTCGCGTCTGCGCGGCGTGCTCTACGTTCTGGACGAGCCTTCCATCGGCCTGCACGCGCGCGACAACGGACGCCTGCTTTCCACCCTGGAAACTCTGCGCGATCTCGGCAACACAGTTCTCGTTGTAGAGCACGATGAAGAAACCATTCGCCGCGCCAACTATGTGGTCGATCTCGGCCCAGGAGCAGGAACGGCCGGCGGCTATCTGGTCGCGTCGGGCACGCCGGAAGAGATCTCGAGAAACCCGCGGTCACTCACCGGTCAATACCTGGCGGGCAAGATGAGGATTGCGGTCCCCCCGCAGCGCCGCAACGCCAACGGCAAGGCGCTTTTGATTGTGGGTGCGCACGCAAACAACCTGAAGAATATCGATGTGAGGATCCCCCTCGGCTTGCTCACGGTTGTGACCGGCGTCTCCGGATCGGGAAAATCGACACTGGTGGACGACATTCTCTATCGCGCCCTGGCCGCCAAGCTCTATCGCTCTCGCGAGACTCCCGGCGCGCACCGCGCGCTTGTGGGAATCGAGCATCTCGACAAGGTGATTCAGATTGACCAGGCACCGATCGGGCGCACGCCGCGTTCGAATCCCGCCACCTATACGGGCGTGTTTGCTCCCATCCGCGAGCTCTTCGCCATGCTTCCGGAATCGCGCGAGCGAGGCTACAAACCGGGGCGCTTCAGCTTCAACGTGAAGGGCGGGCGCTGCGAGGCTTGCCAGGGCGATGGCCAGCGGCGCATCGAAATGAATTTCTTGCCGGACGTCTTCGTCACCTGCGAAGTGTGCCGCGGCAAGCGCTATAACGCCGAGACGCTGGCCGTGCGCTACAAGGGACTTTCCATTTCCGACGTTCTGGATCTGCCGATTGAAGAGGCTCTCCGGGTGCTCGAGAACATTCCGGCCATCCAGCAAAAGCTCGAAACGCTGGTCGACGTGGGGCTGGGTTACATCGAGCTCGGGCAGTCGGCCACGACGCTCTCAGGCGGCGAGGCACAACGCACCAAGCTGGCGCGGGAATTGTCGCGGCGCCAGACCGGCCGGACCCTTTACATTCTGGATGAACCAACGACTGGGCTCCACTTTGACGACGTGAAAAAGCTGCTCGACGTGCTCAACCGGCTGGTCTCGCTGGGCAATACGGTGTTGATCATCGAGCACAATCTCGATGTGATCAAACAGGCGGATTGGATCATTGACCTCGGCCCGGAAGGCGGCCAGGCGGGTGGCCGCGTAGTCGCCGAAGGCACCCCGGAGCAGGTCGCGCGCAGCAAGCGATCCTATACGGGCCAGATTCTTTGCCGCGCTCTCGATGTCTCTGGCCGCCATCGGGCAAACTGAGGATACGGTGAAGATCGACGACGAACCCGAGCCTCCGCCACCCACCGTCGAGCCGGAGGAGCCGATTCCCCTCCCTCGCGAACTCCCGGCCAAACTTGTCCCGGAGGATCTGCGGGCTCCGTGGGGATGGCCCGACCTGGTCTTGTTCGTGCTGGTTTCGATCGCAGGGGCGTTGGTCCTGGGGATCATCGTATTGCTCGGGTTTATGGCCTTCGGCGTCACGATCCCCGAGCTACGGATGTCCTCCCGAGCGCAAGGCATTTTTAACGTGGCGAGCGAAGTATTGCTGTTCTCAGGGCTGATCGGGTACTTGGCCCTCCAGATCCGGGTGCGTTTCCATTCCCCGTTTTGGCGCACCATCGGCTGGCGCCCGCTCGAGGCGGGTCGTTCGGCGCGGGCGCTCCCGTTTCTGGGGTTGATCGCCGGCGGCTTCGTTCTCGCCTTTGTCGTTCAAATTGTTTCAGCCGCCTTCGGCACAAAAGCAAAATTGCCGATCGAGGCCCTTTTCCAGGATCGGCTCACGGCGCTGCTGATCCTGCTGCTTGCCGTTGTGATGGCGCCGCTGGTTGAGGAAACGATTTTTCGCGGATACATCTACCCGGTGGTGGCCCGATCGTTCGGCCGCGGCGTCGGAGTCGTCGCCACGGGAACCCTTTTTGGATTGCTGCATGCTGCGCAGTTGTGGGGCGGCTGGACGCAGATCGCCTTGCTTGTTTTTGTGGGGCTCGTGCTCACCTTCGTGCGGGCAGTCACAAAAACCGTCCTGGCCAGCTATCTTCTCCATCTCAGCTACAATTTCACGGTTTCCGTTGGATTTCTGGTCGGCTCGCACTGGCTGAAGGTGCTCCCACCTGGGCCGTGACGCCCCAGCCCGTTCGACGCGCCGCGGAATCAGCTACAATGGACTCGATGGTGGCCGATCCGCCACCCCGAGAGGCACGAGTCCTTGCACACGGTGGAACCGATTCGATGGACGCCGGAAGGTGTGGTCATGCTCGATCAGCGGCGCCTGCCGCGCGAGGTCGTCTACCACACCTATACCGACTACCGGGAGGTCGCCAAAGCCATCCAGGACATGGTGATTCGCGGGGCCCCGGCGATCGGGGTCGCTGCGGCCATGGGAATCGCGATCGGGGTCGAGCGCTCAAGCGCGGAGACACTCGACGCGCTGCGCGCCGAATTTGGCACGATCTGTGACACGCTCGCGCGCACGCGCCCGACGGCCGTGGATCTGTTTTGGGCCATCGAGCGCTTCGGTCGGCGCTTTGCGGAATTGGCTCTCGCTGCCGAAAAAAACAGTGCCGGTGCTCGTGGAGTTGCTCGCCTGAAGGCTCTACTGGTCGAGGAGGCCAAAAAAGTTCACCAGGAGCGGCAGGACGCCGACCGCGAGATCGGCCGTTTCGGCGCCGAGTTAATGCCGAAGAGCGGCCGCGTGATGACGCAATGCAACGCCGGGGCCCTCGCCACCGCAGGTATCGGCACGGCACTCGGGGTCATTCGGGTGGCTGTCGAGACGGGACACTCGATCGAGGTGCTTGTCCCGGAAACACGTCCTTACCTTCAGGGAGCACGCCTCACTGCCTGGGAGCTCCACCAGGACCACATTCCACTCACTCTGATCACCGACAACATGGTCGGGCATTTCCTGAAGACGGGTGGCGTGGGAGCGGTGGTAGTGGGCGCCGATCGCATCGCGCGCAACGGAGACACGGCGAACAAGATCGGCACCTACGGAATGGCGGTTCTGGCACGCGAGCACAACATTCCTTTTTACGTGGCGGCTCCCATTTCCACTCTGGATCTTTCGATTGGTTCGGGCGAGGAGATTCCTATCGAAGAGCGCTCGGAGGAAGAAGTCACTCACTTGGCGGGAATGCCCATCTCGCCGGAAGTTCGCGCTGCGCATCCCGCCTTCGATGTGACGCCCGCCCGTTTCATCACTGCCATCGTCACCGAGCGTGGCGTGGCGCGCCCGCCGTTTGAAACCTCTTTGAGAGAATTATCGGCTCATTCGTAGCGCAGGGCTTCGACCGGATTCAGCAGCGAGGCTTTCCAGGCGGGATATACCCCGAAGAAAACTCCAATCAAGCTAGCCACCGATACTCCGAGCGCAACCAAGAAGACGGTGACCGCGGCGGGAAAGGAGGGAAACGCCAGCCGCACGATCAATATGATCGACGACCCAAAGATCACCCCCAGGGCGCCGCCGACCCCGGCCAGCGTCACCGCTTCGAGCAGAAACTGCCAGAGAATGTTGGTGCGCTTTGCTCCGATCGCCTTGCGTACGCCGATTTCGCGTGTCCGCTCGGTCACGCTGACCAGCATGATGTTCATCACGCCGATCCCCCCCACCAGCAGGGCCACCGATCCCACCGCCAGCATCACGATGAAAATCCCGTCTGAAATCTGGTTCCAGAAATCGACAAAGGTATCCGTGGTCAAATCGCAAAATCGTCCGGTTTGTCTGACGGCAGCTTGCGCACCCGCCGCAGGTATTCCCGCACCTCGTCGACCACAATCGGGAGATTCTCCGTCGTGTCCGCTTTCGCGAGAATCGTAAAGTCGTCGTGCTCCGGATGCATTTTCCGCATCGTGGAGAGCGGCAAGATCGCAATATTGTCCTGGGGATTCTCACCGGTGCCCAGCGCCTGTTTGGTGATCGCCAAAACGCCAATCACGGTGAACACGTGTCCCTCGAGCTCAACTTCCCCTCCGAGGGGGTCCTCGCCATTCGGAAAAAGAGTGGTCGCTAAAATATGTCCCAGCACCATCACGGGCAGCCGGTGTTCCTGGTCTGTCTGGTTGAAAAACCGACCTTCCGCCATCTCGAAGCTGCTGATCTCGGCGATTTCGGGAACGTCCCCTTCCAGAATCACGTTTTTGGCGCGCAAATTTCCGCGCCGCACCGTGCTCGATCCTGCGTTGAGCTCGTAGTTTTCAACCTGCACGTTCGGAGCAACTGCCGCCACGTGCGGCAGTTGCGCAATCCCGTCGGCCCATTCGGCCTTGAGCTTCTTGCGCTGCAAGACCTCCGGCGAAAGGCGGCCGAGCGTCGCCCAGGAAAACCGATAGCAGATGATCGTGCTCGATCCCAGCTGTTGAATCTGCCCCAGCACATTGGAGTTGAGCCCGTTCACCACCGCCCCGATCACGATGATCGTCGTGACTCCGATCATGATTCCGAGGATGGTCAGAAACGAACGCAGCGGATTGCGGCGCAACACATCGAGCGCCAGCAGAATGGATTCCTTCACTTCGTCAAATCTTCGCGTAACCTTCATTTTCTTGAGCTAATCGGCTCGCAAGGCCACCACCGGATCCAGCCGAGCAGCCTTCGTCGCAGGGTAAACTCCAAAAAACAGTCCCACGCCGGTCGCCATCAGCAAGCCGGCCAGCACCGACCAGAACTGCACCGAGCTTGGCAGCGCCGTCGTCCAGGTCACAATTTTCGCGAGCAAAATTCCCATAGCCACCCCAAAGATGCCTCCGATCGCCGCGAGCGTCGATGACTCGATCAGAAACTGCATGCGGATGTCACTTTGCCGCGCCCCCAGTGATTTTCTGAGCCCGATCTCGCGCGTCCGCTCGGTCACCGAGACCAGCATGATGTTCATGATCACGATGCCCCCTACGACGAGCGCAATCGAGGCAATCCCGATCATCACGCCGAAAAACGTTCCGCTGATGCTGCCCCAAAGCGAAAGAAAAGACTGATTGGTCTCCATTGCAAAATCATCGGCGTCGTGAGGTCTCAAATGCCGCCGCCCGCGCAGAATCTGTCTCACCTCGTCCATGGTCGGATCCAGGGCTTGGGTGCTGGCCGCTTTCACCCAGATGCGCACCGAATCGTCCCGCGCATACATGGCCTGGTAAGTGGTGAGCGGCATGATCACCCAATTGTCCTGGGATTGCCCCATCACCGACCCGCGCTTCTTGGCCACGCCGATGATTTCGCACTGCCCGGTATCGACGTGTATCTCTTTCCCAATGGGATCGGATCCGGGCAGCAGCTTATCCACAATGTCGTAGCCGACGATGCAGACTGGCGCGACGCGCTCGACGTCCACGCGTGTAAAGTAGCGCCCTTCAGCCAGCTCGCGACTCAAAACCTCCGGCATCTCGTGCGTGAAGCCGAGGATATTCGAATCGGAGAGATAGTCGGTCCCGTACTTCACCTGCCCGACCTTGTTCACGTTGGCAGCAACGGCTTGACAGCCTCGGCAGGTGTCGCGGACCGCCACGTAATCGTCGTAATGAAACTTCCGGCGCTTCTGCGCCGCTTCCCATTGATCGACACTGGTGATGATCGAAGGCGACCGGTTGACCATGAAAACGTCGGTACCCAGCCCGACCACCCTTGTGGCGACGTACTTGTTGAGCCCATTGACCAGGCTTACCACGGCGATCACCGACATCACACCGATCACCACGCCGAGCAAGGTAAGGGCGCTGCGGAGCTTGTGCGACCAAAGGCTGGCCGTAGCGATTCGCACCGCCTCCTCGACAGACATCGACGTCTGCGGCCTTTTTCCTGCCATCTGAGCGCCTTGGCCTCATCCTAACATACGCACCAGAGCGGCACCTTGTTGCGCGCTGGAAACCGCAGTGGTCGAGCAGGATTTCGCTTGGCGTCTTGTGGACTCCTAGCTTTACACAGGAAGGGTCCTGGCGGCCGTCGCTGCTGTTCTCCCCCTAAAACCAGAAATCCGGACTGAGAATCCAGATTAGATTCCAATTTGCGTATACGCGAAAATGTATTGGAGGAACTACCAGATCTGGACTGGCAGGATCTATATGAATATTGGGCACTTATAGGCTTCGGTCATTGGAGCCAGACTTGCGGAGAGCCATCGGATCTGGGGGCTTTTTGTGTGATTTGGCACCACCTACCGAGTGCCGGGGTTTCTGGAGGGGACGTATGAATCGAAAATCATTTGTCGTAGCGATGTTGATGATGGCGGCGCTGTTTCTTTCTGCCGGTTCAAGGTTGCCGGCGCAAACGGAGACGACCGGTGCGGTCACCGGAACCGTGAGTGATCCGAGCGGCGCAGCGGTGCCAGGAGCCACAATCACGCTCCAGGATATTGCAAAAGGGGTCACGCTGGCGACTTCGTCAGGTGCTGAAGGGGCCTTCCGTTTTGACTTGCTGCTGCCAGGGGATTATGCCATCACCGTAAAGGCGACGGGGTTCGAGACCCTCAGCCAAAAAGTCAGTGTTAGGGTTGGCCAGGTCGCCTCACTGGATCTCCGCCTCACTCTCGGCGCGCAGACTCAGACCATTACTGTGGAAGCAGGAGCTCCGCTCATCCAGGTAGAAACCGCAAACGTTTCCAGCACGATCAATGAGATCCAAGCCCAGAACATTCCAAACCCCGGAAACGACATCACTTACATCGCGCAGCTGGCCCCTGGATCATCGATGAATACGGGTATGGGGTACGGGAACTTCGCGAGTTATGGAATCTCAGCTGTTTCAAACCTTTTCACTATAAACGGGATGGACGATAACGATCCCTTCTTGAACCTCAACGATTCCGGTGCGACCAACCTGCTGTTGGGGCAAAACGAGATCGAGGAAGTGTCGATTGTCACCAACGGATACAGCGGAGAGTTTGGCGGACTGGCGGGCGCAAACATCAACTACATCACTCGGAGCGGAACCAACGATTTCCACGGCCGCATCACGTGGTACTGGAACGGTCGGGCGCTCAATGCCAACAGCTTTTTTAACAACATAACCGATACGCCACGCGGGTTCGTGAACGCCAACCAGTATGGCGCTGATTTCGGCGGTCCGCTTGTGAAGAACAAGGTGTTTTTCTATGTCAACGCAGAAGGCCTGTATCTGTTGATCCCGACGAGCGTGCCTGTGTACGTGCCAAGCCCGCAGTTTGAAACCGCCGTGCAAGACAACATCGCTGCTACATTTCCTGAGGACGCTGCGATCCAGGCGTACTATGCCGAGATGTTCAAAGTCTACAACGGGGCTCCCGGCATTAACCGGGCAACCTCTCAGGGCCTACCCGATCTGGGTTGCGATGGTAGTGAATCAGCCTTCAACGGGGTCATAGAAGGTTACAACTTTGGATCGGGAGTAGAGGGCGGATTACCTTGCTCCTTAACGTTCCGGTCGACGGCGGGCAACGCCACACACGAGAATCTGCAAGCGGGACGCTTTGACTGGAACGCCACGAACAATGACCGCTTCTTTGTCCGCATCCAACGCGATGTCGGCATTCAAGCGACATTCACCGATCCCATCAATCCGGGTTTCAATGCCAACAGCTATCAGCCGGAATGGCAGGGACAAGCCAACGAAACCCACACCTTCGCGAACGGCGCGGTCAACCAGATGATTTTTTCGGGATCATGGTACAGCGCAATCTTCAAACTAGAAAACTTAGCCGCTGCCAACGCCCTGTTCCCCCAGACACTCTTATTCCTAGATGGGGCGCTCACGACTTTGAACGGCGAGGGTGATGACTGGCCCCAAGGTCGCAATGTGACTCAGTTCCAGTTTTCCGACGACTTCTCAAAAGCCTTCGGAGCCCACACTCTTAAGGTCGGCTACAAGTATCGGCGCAATTGGATCTCGAACCACGACTACGGCCTACTGACCAATGGCCTCGTTCTGCCGTTCAATTTGGCCTCGCTCTTCTTCAGTTATGGATTGGCGGAGCAGGCTTTTCCGACGTTTAGCAAGGCTCCCTTCCACGTCTACAACACTGGCGGGTACGTGGAAGATGATTGGAAGGTCAACCCCAACCTGACGTTAACGTTCGCTTTCCGGCTCGATCACGCGTCCAATCCGATATGCGCAACGAACTGCTTTGTTAGGGCGGCGACCGAATTTCCGGACCTCAGCGCGAGCCCAAACACTCCCTATGACCAACTCTTGCATGTGAACCAGAGCCAGCTGCTGCCGAGCCTGACGACCGTTGAGCCGCAACCGCGGTTCGGATTCGCCTGGCAGCCGCATGCCTGGGGGATCAAGAATACGGTCCTGCGAGGAGGGGTCGGCATATTCTACGACAACTATCCTGGAGTAGCCCTCGACCCCATTTCTGAAAACGGGCCCAACGAGCCCACCTTCCTGGTACAGGCTGGCACCATCTCGTCATCGTCAGATCCCTCCAGCCTGCTGGCCACCGCCGCGGGTAACAACACGGCGTTTAGGACCGGCTTCGCGAATGGCAGCAGCTTTAACC
>JASHRC010000109.1 GCA_030037525.1 Candidatus Acidiferrales bacterium
TCTCGAAATCAATTGAGCTTGACAGCGGCGAATGGCGGATGTAGGTGTGAGGGCAAAATCAACCTGTGGGCGTCGCCGATCCCGATGAAAACAGCAAATCGTGCCGCGATCCTGGGAATGATCCTGTGCATGGCGGGCGCCGCGCCCGATTGGGGTCATCACTCCTTTGCCGCGGAATTCGACCTCACGAAACCCATCACCCTGCACGGAACTGCCGTGAAGTGGGAAATGATTAACCCGCACAGTTATCTCACGCTCGATGTGAAAAACGAGGATGGTAGCGTAACGCGCTGGAGCGTGGAGATGGGAGCACCCAGCGCGCTATACCGCAATGGCTGGCGGAAAGATTCCGTCAAGGTCGGCGACGAACTGACCATCGAGGGATACAGGGCTCGCGACGGATCGAACACGATTTTTGGGTCTCAGGCAAGATTGGCGGATGGAACCCGCGTATTGGGAGGCGCGCCCAGAGGCCTCTCGGCAGCGCCGCCTAGCCCGCCCTCCGACGACCAACGGCCGAATCCGTAGGAGATAACCTTTGGGGAAGCTCCTGAGACGAGTGATCGGCCCGGCGATTGTGGTTTTCACCCTGCCGGCGACGGCGCAAGCCCCGCAGAAAGCCGCTCCGAGCGAGACGATACCTCGACTCGCCGATGGCCATCCGGACCTTCAGGGCCTGTGGCACAACGAGAGTGGCTACCAGGCGGCCATGAAAAACATGCGAAGCGGCCGCGGCCTCGCTGTGGCTCTCGGCGATTTTCACAGCCCCGGCGTCCCGCTGCCGTTTCCCTACCTGCCCATCACCGGACAGATCCGGGAGTACCGCGACCTCCACGATCCCTATCACGACCCCGAAGCGCACTGCCACGTTCCAGGCGTGCCGCGCGAAACCGAGCAGCCGTCTTCGCTGATGCCCTTCGAGATCATTGAGGACGAGAAGTACGTCATGATTCTCTACGAGTACGTGCATGACGTCCGGATCATCCCCGAGGACGCGAGCCCTCACCCGAAGCACTATTGGGCCTGGGACGGCGATTCACGTGGTCATTGGGAAGGCGACACGTTGGTTGTGGATGTGGCGAATTTCAACGGCAGGACCTGGCTCGACATGGAAGCGAATTTCGTGGATGAAAATGAGCACGTCGTCGAGCGATATACGATGACCAGCGCCGATACGATCGCGTATTCGGCCACCGTGGAGGATCCCACGGTCTTCACCCAGCCGTGGACTATGCAAATCGAGCTGAAGCGAAATCCTGTGAAGGATCAAATTGTCTATTACGACTGCCACGAGGGCGAGCGTGACGTGCAGCACTACCTGAAATCAGAGGGCAACCCGGCAAACCCGCATGAATAAGCCTGCTGCGACCGCGCTCGTCCTGTTGGCAGGGATGGCAACCGGCACGAGCGCGACTGCGCAGCAACCCGGCGCCAGGGCCAGCAGCCCGTCCTACTCTCCGCCAACACTCGCCGACGGCACGCCCGATTTCCGCGGCATTTGGCAGGCCCGAACGACTGCCTATCTCAACATCGAGGGGCATCCGGCCGAGGGTGGAAGGCCTGCGGCGAAGAGCATCGTGGCCGATCCGCCGGATGGAAAAATTCCCTATCTGCCTGAGGCGCTCCGCCAGCGCGAGTGGAACGATGCTCACCGGGCTGTGGCCGATCCGGCGAACAACTGTTTTCAAGCCGGCGTGCCGCGCGCCACTTTTCTTCCCACACCGCTTCAGATTTTCGAAAGCGTCGGACGCTTCGCCATTGTGTACACCGACAATCATTCCTACAGGATCGTATTACCGTCATCGATCCCGCACGACGACGGCATCGATTTTTTCATGGGCGATTCGCGCGGACACTGGGAAGGGAATACGCTGGTCGTGGATGTAACCGACCTCGGAGAGCAAACCTGGCTGGACGCAGCGGGGAACTATCACAGTGACCAGTTGCGCGTGCTCGAGCGCTACACTCTGCTGGGACCCGATACCATGAGATACGAAGCCACGATGGTTGACCCGACCGTCTACGCCAGGCCCTGGACCGTCCGAGTGTTTCTCGATCGCGTCAAGGACAGGAATGCCAGGATCATCGAAGATGAGTGCATCGACGGACCTGACGGCATCTGGCACCACGTCTCACCGCTCGATCCAAGAGCACTTCTTCGCCACGATTACCCAGCCGAGCTCGAGGCTGAGAAGAAAACTCAGCCGGGGAAATAGCGTTTTCCCTGGTTTACTGCGAACCGCCGGCCGAGGAGGAAGATACGTATTGCGCGCGGGTGGAATCGGCGCCGGTCTCGACAAAGAAATTGCGCGCGTAGAGACCGCGGTAGATGCGGCCGGCAATTTCCGAAGCGCGAGGGCCGCTGATCGTGCGGCTGCCTCCATGAAGAAGCACAACGATCACGATCTTCGGATGTGCCTGATCCGCATAGGAAACAAACCAGCCCAGACGCCCGCCAAGGGACTCATCATTACAGGTGCCCGTCTTACCCAGATCCTGCTCGCCATCCGGGTCATAGCTGCGGTGTGCGGTGCCGTACATAACCGCGGCGAGCATTCCGTCACGCAGGTCTGGGAGGAGCGGGGCGATATCGAATTGCTGTCGAACGCGTGGCACGAAATTCTGTCGGTCTTCCTGGGTGCGCGGGTACTGGAGGTAGTACTGCGTGCCGCCATTGGCCAGCATGGCCTCTAGAGATGCCAGTTGAAACGGAGTGATGCGGATCCCTTCTCCAAAGCTCGACATGCGCGCCACGCCGCCAAAAGCCGGGGGCGAGGAGGGAACCCAGCCCGGCTGTTCTTCGGGGATGTTGAAGCCGACGCGCTCGCCGAGACCAAACAGCCGGTCATATTTCACCACGCGGGCAAAACCGAGCTGCGAGCCCACTTCTTCGAAGAATTTGTTGTTGGAGTGCGCCATTGCTTCGGTCAGGTCCATGTAGCGGCGGCGGGCAACGCGAATCATGGTGTCGCGCGCGATGATGCCTTCCTCCAACGCGGCGATGGCGACGAAAGGCTTGATCGTCGAGCAGGGCTCGAAGCCGTCGGAAAAGGCCATCTTCTGGTTCACGACGGCGAGGATGCGGCCGTTGGCGGGATCGACGGCGACGACAGTACCTCTTTCGTGACCGAGGGCCTCGAGCGCAATCGGGCGCACCACAGGGTCGTCATCGGTCGTCATGTCGTTCTTGCCTGGATCAAAATTTTCAATGACGCGGCGGTGGGAACGTGGATGATATTTGTGCTGAGCGGTCGCTGCAAAAGCGGTTCCTAGACCGGCAATCACAACCAGGGACAAGACGGAAACTGCTTGTTGGAGGACCGGGCGGCGTTCCATGTTCGATAGGTCAGATGCCGGATTCGCTCCCAGCAAGATCACCACCGAGTGTAGGGGACTCGATGCGGCATGGCAATCGAAATGCGAGATCTATTTTCCACGACGAAACCGCTTTGGGACAGCTGTCCCGTCGGACAGGCCAGGCGGAACCCACATCTGCGGTCTTGAAGCGCGACCGTGCGGGGTTATGATGGGGGCCGTACAAAGGGAGGCAAACCAGCATGATGACAGCGGCTGAGCGGGAAGCAGTGTTGAAGCACCTGGAAGATTCGCGAGAGCGATTGCTTGGTACCTTCGGCGGACTATCGCGCGAGCAGTTTCATTATAGTGCGGCCCCGGGACGATGGACGGTGGCCGAAAATCTGGAGCACCTGACATTTGTCGAACAACGCGTGCTCGGATTGATTCAGAAATCACTGAGCGAAGGACCCGTGCCTTCAAAAAGAAGCGCATTCGAAGGAAAAGAGAAGGAGCTAGTCGAGGACATCGCGGGCCGAGTCACCCGATTTCAAGCGCCAGAGTACATCCGACCGAGGGGCCGATGGCCGGAGGATCAGCTCCTGAAGGAATTTGAGGTCACGCGCCAGCGGACGCGCGAGTTTGCCACCAGCACCAGTGCTGACTTGAGGGAGTACTTCTACGCCCATCCTGTCTTCGGAGATCTCGATCTGTATCAGTGGCTGCTGCTCATCCCAGCTCACTGCGACCGGCATCGCGCACAGGCCGAGGAAGTGATGGCGAGCGAGGGATTTCCGCGCGCCAACGCGGCGGCTTCCTAGCGCCAACACGAATGGATCAGCGGGTGTTGCGACCCTGGGCGGCAACGGCGGCCTTTGTCGCCGGTTTCTCGCCCTCAACGGCCCCCTTCTTGGCATCCTCTGCGGCCTGCGTCAGCAGGCCGAGCGACTTGCGCAAATCGTGATCGATCTTGTCGCGGATATCGGTGTGCTCCCGCAGGAAAAGGCGAGCATTCTCGCGTCCTTGTCCCAGACGCTCGCCCTTGTAGGAAATCCAGGTGCCTGATTTTTCCAGGATGCCTTGCGCCACGCCGAGATCGAGGAGATCGCCTTCTTTGGAGATGCCCTCTCCGTAAATGATGTCAAATTCGGCTTCCCGGAACGGCGCAGCGACTTTGTTCTTGACCACTTTCGCGCGCGTGCGGGAACCCACCACCAGATCGCCTTCCTTGATGGCCTGGGTACGGCGGATATCGATGCGGATCGAGGCATAAAATTTCAGTGCGCGGCCGCCAGTAGTGGTTTCAGGATTTCCGAACATCACCCCGATTTTTTCGCGGATCTGATTGATGAAGACAAGGCACGTCTTGGACTTGTTTACGATGGCTGTCAGCTTGCGCAGCGCCTGCGACATCAAGCGCGCCTGCAAGCCCATCTGCGGCTCGCCCATTTCGCCTTCGAGTTCGGCCTTCGGAACAAGCGCGGCTACCGAGTCAACGACCACGATATCGACGGCGTTGGTGCGAATCAAAGCCTCGGCGATTTCGAGCGCCTGCTCGCCATTGTCAGGCTGCGAGACCAGGAGGTTGTCAACGTCCACACCGAGCTTGCGTGCGTAAGCTGGGTCGAGCGCGTGCTCGGCGTCGATGAAGGCGGCCTGACCGCCCATCCGTTGCGCTTCGGCGATCACCTGCAGGGTCAGCGTGGTCTTGCCACCCGATTCCGGGCCATAGACTTCGATCACGCGACCGCGCGGAAAGCCTCCGACGCCGAGGGCTGCGTCAATCGAGATCGAACCGGTGGGAATCACGCTGACCGGGACAAGGACGTTGCGGTTCCCCAAGCGCACGATGGAGCCCTTGCCGTACTGCTTCTCAATCTGCGAAATGGCGAGCTCGAGGTTCTTGGATTTTTCATCGCTCATTGTTGGCACCTCTAAGAGGGGCTTTCGTCTAAATCCCGCTGCGACCGAGAGCCCGGTGCGGAAGGCGGCCCGATTCTAGCAGAGTGCGGTTGGGCCGACTGGATCATTTCTCAAAACCAATCTTACACCAAGGCGAAGAAAAAGCAAAGGCAAATCGCTGGCCACGCTCCGCACTGTAATGCCACAGGATACTGGAATCGTAGACGCGGCCGGAGCGCCCCGAGAGCGCTTGGCACATCATGTCCGACAGGCAACGACCTTTTTGCCGCGCCGGACCTGTTTTGCTGCCCGGTGCGAACCGCTACCAGTAAGCGATCCAGCGACCAGCGGCGATGACTCCTACCCAAGCAACGAGCGAGAAGCAGGCGGCGAGCCTTGCGCCGACCGGAGTGCGGGAACTGGTGTCCCACTGAGCGACGTTGCGAAACGCGGTGGTCTCGAAAATCATGGCGTTCAAGCCCGTGAGCAAAATCAGCAGCATTTTGAAACGAAATACGCCGTTGCTGTACATCTTGGTGGCTTCGGACGAGAACATGAGAGAACCGCTGACGAACATGACCGCAAAGCCCGTCCAGGTCCAGCGAATCAACCGGTGGTGCAACTCTGACACGCGCTCGTTCTTGAGAATAAGTCCGAGCAGGCGCAGATCGAGCACGCCGGTAGTTCCCACCAGGAGAATGATGCCCCAGATGTGAACCGTCTCAATGGCTGGAAACAGCCAGTCGGATTCGGCGACGGCGGTACCGACGGAGGTGTGCTGCAGCCAGTTACAAAAGTGATATAGAAAATGCATGACGCCAGGAAAACCTCATTGAATTGATGGGATATGGCTCATTGACTCCTGCGGATTGTGCTCTCCCCCCAAGAGCCGGATTACATTAAGGGCGGGTGAATGGGTTGTCAAGCGCAAGCGGCCGGTTTGTGAATTGCAACGGACAAAACGAAGGAACCAGACCGCATGACACCGCGAGATTCGGGCTGGTCAGCGACCGGCTAGGTCGGACGCAGAAGCGAAAGCGGTGACGTTGCCGCCAAGGCGGTTGCTGAACAAGATTGAAAAGAAGGCTAGGGCGGCAATCCCAGAGGCAAACAGCAGCATCTCGCGCGTAGTCCATCCGATGGTCAAGAACATGCCGCCGATCAGCGGCCCGCTAATCGAGCCAATGCGCCCCACCCCCAGGGCCCAGCCCACACCGGTGGACCGCGCAGAAATCGGATAGAACCGGGCGGCGAGCGCATTCAGACCGCCCTGTGCTCCGATGATCGTGAGGCCCGTGCTGAAGGTCATCGCAAGCGTCACGGGAAACGGGACGCGCGCGAGGGCCAGTGACGCGATCAGCAAGCCGGCCAATACGTACTCGATCGTCAGTATTGCATAGGCGCCCCATCGGCGAAGCAATTGACCCTCCATGAGGCAGCCGAAAACGCCTCCGAAATTCAAGAATGCGGTTGCGGTTACTCCGGCCTTGATGGACATTCCTGCTTCGCGCAACAGCGCCGGGAGCCATCCGCTCAGAAAGTAAATGAGCAACAGGTTCATGAAGTAGGGAATCCACAAGAGAACGGTTCCCGCGGCGCGGCCCTCTGTGAAAAGGTGTTTCACAGGTACGCCCTTATCCTTTTCGCCGGGCGAAGCGGCGACGATGTGAGCGGCCGATGGAGCGAATTCGGGCGCGATACGGGCAAGCGTCTTCAAGATTCTTCCGGAATCTTTGCCGCGCACAGCCAGGAATTGAATCGATTCAGGAAGCACGGCCATCAAGACGACCGCGATCAGCAGCGGCAGCGCCCCACCCACCACAAAAACCGAACGCCAGCCCCACACCGGCAACATCAGCCGTGCCGTGAAGCCACTGAGGGTTCCCCCAAGCGGCATGCCCACAAATAAAATCGGAATGACCACTGCCAAGATGCGCTTCGGCACGTATTCCGAGGCCAGAGCCACCACGTTGGGCATGGCGCCTCCCAGGCCCAGGCCAGTCAGAAATCGCAACACCCAAAATTGACCGCGGGTATTGGCATGAGCAGTGAGCAAGGTGAACAGCGCGAAGCTGAGGGTTGAGAGAATCACAGGCCATTTGCGCCCCCAGCGATCCGCGATCGGGCCGGTCGTCAACGCTGCGATCATCAAGCCCAGCAAACTGGCCGAGAGGATCGGCCCGAAACTATGAACTGGAATTTTCGTTGTCTCGGAAATCGAAGGAGCCAGGAAGTTGATGGTTTGCCCGTCAAAGCCATCCAGAACCAGGACCAAACCACCTAGTATCAAGGTCCAAATCTGAAAGGATCCCATCGGCCGCCGGTCGATCACATCGCTGACGTTCACTGTTTGTGATTTGTCTTCCGCGATGGAGGTCATAGCGTTCCGGGGCGAGTGTACACCGGGGGGAATCACCCCTGCATCAGGAGAGATCGGCTGGCAGCCATCACCGCCTCAGAAGGCAACCGACGCTCCCTGCCGGCTTAGGGGCGGTGGACCAGGCTAGTTGCTGCTCGGTGCCGGATGCTGCCTCAGGAACTCCTGGACGTCCGGCATCTCCGGAGCGGCAGCACCGGGAGTCGTATTTGAGTGCGTTTGATCCGTCGGCGGATGCACGAATTGCCCATTGGCAGGCTGATCTTTGGCGACGAGCCAGTCCTGGCCGTGCCGTGCAAGAAAATAGACCATCTCCATCGTGGCGCCGCCCTGCTTGACGCGAAAAGTGGCTTCGGCCTCTGCTTGATCGCCGTTGATCTTTACCGAGTCGATGGTCATGTCTATCGCCGAGAGATTGATTTCGCGATCGTTTCGCACGTGATCCTCAATGGCTTGCCGAATGCGATCTGTATCAGGGTCCGGCGCGGGAGTCGCCGAATTGGTGGCAGTCTCTTGTGAGTTCGCAACTTTTTCTGGCGCTGGAACCACCTGGGAGGACTCTCTGCTCTTGCTGCAGCCGATCGCAAGCACCACCGTCACGAATAGCAGCACAGCAGCGAATCGCGGCATCGTTGGTTTTCCAACACCCTTTCTAGCACTCAGTTCCCCGGAGCGGAAAGAGAAATTTGCTCGATGTTTGATCAGTGCACTCCGGGAGAAAACACAGGTTCCTGCGAGAGGTACTTCACCGCCGCCTCAAAGGCTTTCCGGTGATCCGGGAAAAACCAGCCGACGTGGTCGCCTGACGCGAAATGAACTGGCGGTATCTCAAGAATCCCATCGTAAAGCACGTACGCGATCGTAATCGACGTGACGTTCCAGCGCGGTTGATAAATCCATTCCTTCGGCGCTGTAACCTGCAACGTGCTTGCCATCTGGCCATAAATTTCATTGGGGGGCACCGACGCCGGGCCGATCGATTTCGATTTCGACCAGATCAGCAGATATCGAGGTTTGTCTCCGGTCAGCACCGACCCGTCCAGGCAGAGGCCGGGATATTTTCTCCGACCTTCGCTCTCCCACCATCTCTTTTCCCCTTCGCTCATGCCCGTCCGAAGACCCGGTGAGCCCGCCTCGGCGCGCACCACCTGGAAGAAGGCTTTGCAAGCCTGGTCCTGGGCAAAGACCGGGGTCGATGCGACAAGCGCCAACGCAATCACCCAAGTCGATTTCATAACCGCCTCCCTTTCCCGGGTCGCATCGTTCAGGAACGTCTAGACGCGAATGCGATAGAAGGCTATCAGCAATCGCATTCGATTTTCCTAAAAGCGTCATTAAAGGCGACCAGGGCAGGCCCTGGCTCGCTCCGCAAGCTAGTACGAATAACGGACACGCACCAAGCTCATCCGCCGCCCCCGTGCCTCAAATTCGATGAGCACCTTCTTGTCCGGGCTCTGCGCTGTGAAGTAAACGCTTTCGGTCTGCGCGTCTTTTCCGCTCGCAAACTGAAAGCGATCCGCGTGAACCAGTACGTCCGCCACATCCAAGGCATCCGACTCGGTCGCCACGACTTCGAAACCGTCAATTCTGTGATCGACGCCGACGACGAGCTGCCCTCGTCGACAAAAATCAGGGGCGCTGGGCAAACTTACGCTCAGCCGGTTCGATTCTGTGTCGAGGCTCCGGGCACCCAATTCGGGCTTCGCCAACACTTCTTCGAGACTCATAAATGCGAAGGGCTGATAGGCCGCGGCGCCGCTGCAGCGCAACACATCGTCGAGCGCCCATTTTCTGGACTCAATTTCCAACTGGCCGCGAAGCTCGTCGATCAACTCCCTGGTCGCACCTGCCACGCGCCAGCTGCCCCAGCGCCGGTAGTCGGTCCACAACTCCTGACCTGTGCGGGGATCAATGACCGTCATGATGGTGCTCTCAATCCGCACCGGCCTCAGGTCCGGTCCCTTGCGCGTGAGATAGTCGCCCAAGTAGGGGTTTGCCGAAAACATGAAAATTAGATCGGCGTGCTCGGGATCGTCAACAATTTGAAAGCGGTCCCATACGGCGAGCTCCCGGCGAGCGGTTTCTCTGGCTTTGGCAAGGGCTCTCGGGCAAGCACTGCAGTCGATCGCCACGGAACTGGCGCGCTTAATCTTTCCGAGCGCGGGAGCATCGGCTTTCTGCGCCAGCGACGGCGGAATACAAACGGCGATGGCAAACGCCAATAAGAGGATCCAGAAGCTCGGTTTGGACGCCGTGCTCTTATCATGCCCAAACACGTTTTGCACCGCGCCACCTAGCCGCACTTGCGGTGAGCTCGAAACGTCTGCAGTTCGGCTGTGTCTTCGAACGATCTGACGGTGACTGCTAGTTTTCCCTCGGGCTCTCGAAGCGGTATCCAACCCAAGGCTCCGTCACAATGTAGCGCGGCTTGCTGGGGTCAGGCTCCACTTTCTTGCGCAACTGGTTGATGAGTACGCGCAATGATTCGGTCTCTTCGCCGTAATCGGGTCCCCAGACTGCCTGAAGAAGCCTTCTGTGTGTAAGCGTTCTGTCCTTGTTTAGGACGAGTTGCCGGAGCAGCTCGAACTCCTTGGGCGTCAGCCGCACGGTACGATTCTCTAACGAGACAGTTCGACGCTCAAAGTCGATCTTCAGATTCGGAGATATGAGAACGCGAGAATCATCGGGGCCGGCTCGACGCATCGTGGCGCGCACGCGCGCAATCAACTCCTCGGCACCGAAAGGTTTGACCACATAGTCGTCGGCGCCAGCCGCGAAGGCCTCCACCTTATCTCGCTCACTGCCGCGAACACTGAGCATGATCACGGGAATGTCGCCCGTGCGTCGGATTTCCCGACAGGTCTCGAATCCAGAAATGCCCGGCAGATTGACGTCCAGCAGGATCAGATCGACCCGCTCGCGGCGAATCAGGTCAAGTGCTTCTTCGCCGCTGCGCGCGTCGACAATCGTATAGCCCCGAGGGATCAAAACGGCTCGGAGCGCACGACGGATCTGGGGGTTGTCGTCGACCAATAGGATCAGCTCGCTTCCCCCGGATGCACGGGCCATCAGACGCGACATAGCCGTTGACCCTGAGTAGCCATTTCGATTCTTCGATTCTTTTTCTGCGGCCTGGGTCTCCATGACGGTCACAGTCTGCGTTTCGCAGGCTTTTGTACGATCGGCTCAAAACGATATCCGAACTGATGCTCGGTGTGCACGTAGCGAACCTGCTCGGGGTCTGTCTCGATTTTGCGCCGCAGTTGATTGATGGTGACCCGCAGACGCTGAATCTCACGCGTGTGCTCGGGACCCCAAAGCGACTGAAGAAGCGTGTGATGGGCCACCGGTTTCCCCTCATTCAACACAAGATAGCGCAAGAGCTCAAACTCGCTAGGCGTGAGATGGACCGGTTGATCGCCGACCGTCACCCTCCGCCTCTCGAAGTCGACTTTCAAGCCGACCGATTCGTAGGGAGGTATCGACTCGGAGCCCGATACTCTCCTTCGGAGAGCATGGATCCGCGAAAGAAGCTCTTGAATGCCAAACGGCTTTACCAGGTAGTCATCGGCGCCGGCATCGAATGCTTGCACCTTCTCTTCTTGCGTACGAAGTACGCTGATCACCAAGATCGGAACGTCTGAGATTTTGCGAATCCTTCGGCACGCTTCAATGCCGCCCATCCCCGGCATTTTCAAATCCAACAGCACTAGATTCACTGCGCCTTCGGCCTGAATCTCCTCCACCGCTTCTTCGCCCGTCCGCGCTTCGACGACCGTATACCCTGCGCTGGTCAACGTTGTTCGCAACGCCCGGCGCACTTGGCTGTCATCATCCACCAGCAGGATCTTCGCGGTCGTCATCGCGACGCTTCTAACGCCAGGTGGGGACACGGACAAGTCAAGCGAACTCGGCATTGGTGGTCACAACCGCGCAAGACTGATTCTGGGAAAATCTCCTACACGGCCCGTTCCATCGTGCCTCGGAACGCATATGCGGCTCGTTAAAGGTTCCTAAGGATTCCGTAAGTACCCTCCCGCCCGTTAGAAGGATCTTCCATTTCCGTAAGCGAATCTTTGCCAGGAATGAATTCGGACAATCACTTAATTGAGTTTGACCGCAGGGAATGCTGACCTTACTGTGTGGCCCATGTTTTTCCCAACTGGTGAGGAGCACCGGGAGAGAAGAAACCAAGGCTTTTATGAGCAGCAGATTGGCTGACCCGATGGGCCTCCCTATCGCGAGACGCACACGAGATCGGCTCGAGAACAAGCACCGCGCCGGGCGTCATCGGCGGCAGGGCGAGAGCCGCGAGATTTACAAAAGACTTATTCGGTTCTTATGCGCCTCGTAGAAGAGTAGGCGTGAGATGGCGGCCCGAAACATTAACGATGAGATTGGCTTCAGAAAAACGAGTCTCGAACAACGGAACGCTCGAAAAACCAAAACAGATCGCTTGACACGGAGTCTTCGCTTGGACCTGAGCCCAGGGATTCAGGGACATCGCAGACGCGAGCGCCACCTCGGCCACGGCGCGCCTGCGCAGTTTTAGCTCCAGGGCTTTCATTTTGCTTGCGGGGAATCCAAACACGAATGATCACTGAGCGGAGGTGGATGGTGGAAACAGTCGAGTCGCAACAATCGCGAACGATAGGTCGCCACAGTAGAGCTGCGGCATTTCCGAGGCGGATTTTGTCTATCGCCGTTTTGGTAGCCGCTATCTTCAGTCTCGGGTTCGTCGAGACGCAAAGGTGCTGGGCACAAGCGGATTCACAGAGCTCCGCGCCAAAGGAGTTCGCGCGCGCGGGCGACTCCCAGCCACTGCCCAACGCGACACCCAGTACTTCTCCGAACACTCGAGAATCTTCAAGCCAGCCAGCCAAGCCGAGCGAAGAGGAAATTCCGCCCGCGGTCGCCAAGCAGCTCGAAGCCATGGAAAAACGAATCGAAGAGCTGGAGGCGGCCTTGAAGGCCCGCGATGCAGCGGCAAAGCCTTCCGCGACCGCCGCGGTCGCTCCGCCTTCGGAGTCATCGTCAACCTCGCCACCAACCATCGTCGAGCAGACGCAGCAACAGACCCCCGGGGCATCTCCGGGGCCCGGCCTAACGTCTGCAACCCCGGCCGCAACACCGGCCAGCCCGAATTTCGAGCCCCAAACCCAGACCCAGTCGGATCCGTTTGCGTACGCAGACTTTACATGGCTGAACGGATCGTCAAGAAATAAAGACACTCCCCTAGCAACCAAGTACTTTACTCCAGAGGTCCGGTTCGACACCAACTTCATAGAAGACTACAACCAGCCGAAGGACCATACGATGGGAGGCTCCACTGAGAGTTTCCGCAGCGATGAGGTGCAACTCGAGCAAATGAGCTTCGGCGGGGACATACACGTGGACAATGTCCGCGGCAGAGTTCTGACGATGTTCGGACTGTTTTCCACGACTACACCGCGCAATGACGGTAGCGCCGGAGTCGGTCAATGGAACCTTAACGACGCCTACAAGTACTTCTCGGAAGCGTGGGGCGGGTACCATTTCAACGTCAATCATGGACTGAACATCGATGCTGGAATTTTCGTGTCCTATATCGGGCTGTTCAGCTATTACAATTTCGATAACTGGACCTATCAGCCGAGTTTCGTTTCTTCGAACACGCCCTGGTTCTTCAACGGCGTGCGTATCCAGTGGTTCCCCTCTGACAAGCTGAAGATCGAGCCGTGGTTCATCAACGGCTGGCAATCCTATGCGAAATACAACGGCCACCCCGGCCTCGGCGGACAGATCCTGTGGCGGCCGAAACCGTGGCTCTCGATGGTGTTCAACAATTACGGAATGGGCACCGATACCCTTGGCGTGCCGGGACGGTCTCGTATCCACACCGACAACAGCCTGGAGATGAAGTACTTCGATCATCCCGATGAACTGGGTTTGGACAAGATGGCCTTTTCGGTTACCGGAGACCTGGGATGTGAATATGGGGGCGGTGTAAGTTGCCATAACAATAGCCACGGCCATCCCAAACAGGACTTTGCCGGCTGGATGCTCTACAACCGCTTCTGGTTCCACAAGGACCTGTTCGGCTTGACGGTCGGTGGCGGTGTTCTGGATAACCCCGGCCGTTACCTGACTCTGCTTCCTCCGATCAACGGTGCAACTGCAGTTTCCGGATCACCTTATTTTCCGAGCTACCCGGGCGCCATCTACAAGGCGTGGGACTCTACCGTCACCGCCGACTGGATGCCCACCGAGTTCATAACTTTCCGATTTGAGACCGGCTATCGCTACGCGAACGTGCCGTATTGGTCGGGCCGGCACGGCATTACACCGCCCGGCGGAAATGTGGGGCCTGTCGCAAACAACGGATCTGCCGGCACAGGCGGAAGCTACATCTGTACCAACGGTACCACCTCGGCCGTGTCACCTCTTCCTCTTTCGGGCTACTCAGGCGAGGGGCTGGCGGTCGACAACGCCGAGGGGGCCGTGAGCGCCTCCTGCGCGAGCCTCAATGCAACGCTCGGCAGCGGGCCTTGGACGCTCTGGCAGCCCGATCTCCGCAAAAGCCAGTGGGTAAACACCGTCGCGATCATGGTGAAATGGTGACATCAAACCAGCCGAGCATGAAACCGCGCCGGCCTATTCCCCGGCGCGGTTTCATGCAGCTCGTAGAAGAGCTGCCGGTTCCAGTCGTTCACCGAACGATGTTCAACGGCCCAGCGCAGCGACCGACGATATCGATCGACGAGCAACTGCGTGAGGCCGTGAGCGTCCGGAATCTGCCGTAAGCTATTGTGCGCGACCGACGTAGGCCAAACGTGGGGTCGCAACTCGGGAATCAGTGAAGGGAGTACCTTTGAACAGGGCTGAGGTTCGGGCACGTATCGAGGAGATCGGCATTATTCCCGCCGTTCGCGTGTCATCGGAACACATCGCTCGATTTGCCGCAGAAGCCGTCGCTCGAGGTGGAATTCCCATCGTGGAAATCGAGATGACGGTGCCTGGTGCCACAGACGTGATTACTTATCTCGTTAAACACACGCCCGACATGATTGTAGGCGCGGGTAGTGTCTACGACGTCGAGACGGCCCGGCGCTGTATCGCCACCGGAGCCAAGTTCCTCACGACCGATGGCCTCGATTTGGCCATCGTCGAGTTCGCCAACAGGGAAGACATCGCCGTCTGGCCTGCGGCGTTAACACCCACGGAGATCATCACGGCGTGGAAAGCCAATCCCGATTTTGTAAAGGTTTTTCCGTGTGCTCACGTCGGCGGCGAGGCTTATATCAGAACCCTCAAGAAGGCCCTCATGCACGTGCCATTGATCGCGGCCGGCGGCGTCAATCAGCAAACCGCGCACAGATTCATCGTGGCAGGGGCCTCGGCACTGGGCGTCGGCGCAGATTTGATCCCCGATGATGCCCTTCGCTTGAGACAGTCAGAGCGTATCCGGGAACTAGCGCAGCGTTTCCGCCGTTTCGTGATCGATGCCCGCGGGCAGCTGGCCGCGCTGAGAAAAAGCGCCTCATCCAAGTGACCGAGCAATGCCTGTTTCAGCCTTTGCGCGGGACTCACAAGATTTGGGCTCGATTGCCACTGAAAAACCAGGGAGTTACGTCAAGTGAAAAGGGAAGAGGTCCGGACAAGGATTAGGGAAACCGGCATTGTTGCGATGCCCTGTTCGCTGCCCAAGCGGTCCACGACGGAGACATCCCGACTGTTGAAGTTTCCCTCACGCTGGATGGTGCAACCGAGGTGATTTCGGATTTAGCCGATCGAAGTCCCCGCTAGTTGTGGGGGCGGGAAGCGTATTAAACGCGGAAATGGCGCAAGCCTGTTTGGACGCCGGAGCACAGTTTCGAACGAGTGACGGGTTGAATTTGGCGTTAGTCGAATTTGCCGCAAGAAAAGGGGTCGTTGTGTTTCCGGGCGCCCTGACGCCCACCGAAGTCATCACCGCCTGGGAGTCTGGTTGCGATTTCGTTAAGGTCGTGCCATGCGCACAGATTGGCGGCGATGCCTACCTGAGGTCGGTTCATGCAATGTTATCCACACATTTCTTTGATCGCCTCGGGCGGAATCAACCAGCAAACGGCCTCGAAGTACATCTTCGCCGGCGCACTTGCGTTGGGGATTGGCCGAGAACTCGTTCCTGCTGAAGCCATCCGGCACCGACAACTGCACCAGATTCAAGAGCGAGCCCGGCGATTCCTAGGCTTCGTCAAGAGCGCTCGGGAGGGGAGGCTCCCGGAGCGAGAAGGCGAGTACCTGAGCTAACACGACGGTAGGCGTTTGGGCCTAGCGTCGGCGAGTCGCATGCCGGACCACCGCCGCCCCGCGAACTCAATCCTGACATTTCGCCCGAGCTAGCGGAGCTTGTGTGCCGAACCGTCTCGCGGGATCCGAAGCGACGACCTCTATCCGCGCCAGAACTCTCCAGAGAATTAGAGCGCGTCGGTGAGTTTTCGATGCGCGTCCCGGTCTTATCAGTCTAAAGAGCGGTCGATCGGCAGGCTGAAGGTGAAGACCGAGCCTTCCCCCAGTCGACTGATCGCGGACATTGTTCCGCCGTGCGCTTCTGCAATGGCCTTAGCGATGGGCAGACCCATGCCCGTGCCCTGAACTCGACAGCGGTGCTCCTTGCCGCGATAAAACTTCTCGAAAATTCGCGGAATTTCAGAGGATTCAATCCCGGGGCCTTGGTCCGCAACATGAAAGAAGACCAGACCATTTCCTGTTTCGGTTCGAATGATGATGGGAGTGCCCGGCGTCGAGTA
Organism: Candidatus Acidiferrales bacterium; assembly: GCA_030037525.1. GTDB lineage: Bacteria > Acidobacteriota > Terriglobia > Acidiferrales > UBA7541 > Palsa-295. The sequence goes on from JASHRC010000109.1 coordinate 16,345, forward strand.
CAAATTCGCATTCGTGATCAGATGCGCCAGGACCTTCGTCGCCCATCCGAGATCGGCTCGAATCACGACCTCCTCATTGGCGGCTCGGCGCTCGACAGACCGCGAACCCAGAATTCCCCGGCACTCCGTGAGCACGGTATCAATCAGTTCGCAGACCGAATGACGGCCGAGTTTCAATTGCACATGGCCGGACTCAATTTGGGACATCTGCGAAACTTCGCCCACCAGCTGGTCGATCCGGTCGCAGCCCTCGTCGATCATCGAAAGCAGGTCGCGGCATTGCTCCCGATCAAAGTTCAAATCCGAGAGCATTCCTGTAACGGATACCTTCATAGCGGTCAGCGGAGTCCTGAACTCGTGCGTAATGGCATCCAATAGCGCCGATCTCAGTTTCTCACTGTCGCGCAAACCCTCGATCCTTCCCACCTGTTCAATGGCGCGAGCCCGTTCGATCGCAATCGTTACCAGGGGTCCCAAAGCTTCCAGCGTCTCCTCGGAAAGCTCCGCATGGGCCAGGCCCAGGGTGCCAATCAGTTTGACGCCCAGGCGAAGCGGCACATAACAGAGGCTCGAACCACCGTCGATTCGAACCGTCTTCTGGGCCAGACTCGCTTTCAGTTCGGCGGTGTCAAAAAAGTGTGAACCACCGGCAGAATAGAAAACCGCCTGATCTTGCGCGAGAAGCAGCGCCCCTGCCCGAGGACCGAAAGCCTCGACGACATCTTGAGGAATCGCGTTGCATAGTGCCAGCGGATCGCCCGCGCTCAACAGTCGCTGACTGAGCTCGTAGAGCCGCTCGGCTTCTTGCCTCTGCCTGCGAGCGATACGAGTCTGACGGCGGGTCGCAAACGAAAGCGTGCTTCCGACAGCGGCTGTGATGACGAAGGCAAACAGCGCGATCCAATTCTGCGGGTCCGAGATATTCCATTCGCCCACCGGTGGAATGAAAAAATAGTCGTACGCGAGCGCGGCTGCAAACGACATGAGAAGAGACGTACCAAAACCGCTCACGGCCGCAGCGATCAGAATCGCCAGCAAGAAGCTAAACCCGACAGTCGTCACATTGACGAGAGGTTGGTGGCGATACAGGACGGTAATGGCCAGAATTGCAAGCAGCCCGAGTGCATAGGAACGGAGTGCTCTCCCGAGCTCCCAGGGGACCGCTCGTCCGTCCGCTGTCGCAACCTGCCGCGGGCCCCAATGCTTACCCACAAAATCGAACAGCCGCTTCCATCCCAGCGAGCCAGCCTGCTGCACTACCGATTTCGATGATATCTCTCTCAAGGCTCCGCCCTCACTCCAGCGATTCCCGCCCAAGCCGCGGCAGGAGTGATCGTACTCTAAGTGCCTGAGCGGTCCAATTCATTAATTCTATACAATCGATACCGGCGGCGCCCCAGAGCTCATATATTTTGTTTATGTTTCTCCACCCGCGACCGCAGTTGCTTGAGCGCAGACGCCTACGTTTTCGATCAGGAGCTCTCGTGGACGCCAAACATGGGTCTCGAAATGCTCTGTCCGCTTACGCCGCGCATCACCGCACAGCCGGTAGGCGAGAGCCTGATGCTTGCCAGCACGGAGCAGTGGGGTCGCTGCTTTGAGCCGAACGCATGCAAGGTCGGAACGCGCTGATCCTCCACCCTCTGGCGGGTCAGCCCAGCTGCTTCCTACGTGTTGGGGGGGTGAGCAACAACCGCTGCGTCTTGCATGGATTCGAGAAGGCACTGGCAACGCTGCGGCTTAAGATTCCGTCACGATCACAAGTGATTTGAGCGGCAGCCAGGCGGTCCCAAGCGTCGAAACCGCGCTCAAAAAGCATCACCAACAGTAGCCACCGAGTGTCGGCGGATCATCAGGGAGCAGCCGCTATCCGAGTTATCGGTCTACCGTCGGCTGCGAGAATGGACACGATGAGGTGATCTCCAAGTGGAACTCCTTTGCTGGCCACCGTCATTTGACAGGATATCGAAGGAACCGCAAGATTCTCATCGGGAGCGGTCGCGATCAAATACCCAACGCAACGAGCCAGGTCCGGCGCAAGGGCCGCCGGCCTCATCTGCATGTCGTGCTTCCAGTAAACCAGGAGTTTCAGAGAGTACGAGTCGCCGCGAAAAATAGGAGAAGGCGATTTCGAGTACCCCCCGCCGCAAGCATCGCGGGAAATTCGAATCGAGGTTGTCAGCGATTCCGGGTATTCTGTGACGAGTTTGCCACGCTTTCGATATTCGAGCCGGCCCGCCTTATCAACGCGCCTCAGATCGTCAAAGAAACGCCCGGCCGTCATCGCTCCGTGAACCGAAAGACAAGCTCCATCCACCCGGAGCAACTGGGCTCCAAAGTCGACCTGGCCGTCGTAGGTCGAATTGTTCTTGGGCCGAGCACTGACCGCGATGGAAGTCATTCCGATGATCACGCCGAGCAGCAGTCTTATAAGGTAACGGAGTCGGCTCATCTTCCTCACGCCTGATCGCCAGGAGCAGTTTCGAGGCAGCGCGGTCGCTGATCGCTGCGAGCGTGTGTGGAGTCTATATGCCGCTACCTACATGATTCCAATTGTATTCTTATATTTGAACGATCCCATTCTTGAATCGGAGAGATTGAAAACCCTGCTCCTAGGGCATATTCGATATTTATGAATCGCTTATCCCCGGATTACGTAGTTCGTATCTCGATTGCTGTAGGCTCTGCTTCAGGAAACTCGCACAACCTGACCGTCGCCTGAGTCGGTTCCACTGCGACGCACGCTGTGGGAGAGAAAAAAGATCCGAGGAGAGACCATGAACAGAAAGTTGATCTTAACCCTTGTGGTCGTCGGCGTACTCGCGCTCTGCTCGATGCTTACGGGCAATGCCAGCGCCGCGCCCGCCTCACAACACGTCACTCTGACTGGATACATCAGCTGCACGACGTGCCTCCAGCCAAATGTCTGCAAGGCGCAGACGCGGCTATCCTGCATCCAGTGGTGGGTTAACCAGGGTGCTTCTTACATGCTCGTCGTTGGCGATGCTCACTACCGGCTGTCGGGCTTCGAGAAGGAACTGGCGAAGGCTGCCGCTGAGAACTCGGTAACCATTTCGGGCGACTTGACCGATCATGACGTTGTGGTGACCAGCGTCGAGATCAACCGCAAGGAGAAGTAACCAATCTTTACTTCGCATATCGACACTCTCGCCGCGGCTGGCGCATAGCGACCCAGCCGCAGCGAGCAACGACTTGCGCACTGAATGGCCAAACGCCGTAAAGAGGCCACCCCGAGCAGTTTCATTCCCTCTGACCTGTAATCTCGATAAAATAGGGCCTCGATGCCGAAGGCTTCCTCATCGCGGCTTACCCCCGAGCAACTGCTTGCGCAAATCGAATTCGAGGAGCGCCGAGCCCGGCGCGGCCGATTGAAGGTGTTCTTGGGTTACGCGTCCGGGGTTGGCAAATCGTTCCAGATGCTGGACGAAGGTCGGCGGCGGCGCCAGAGGGGCGAGGACGTCGTCGTGTGCGCTCTGCAGCCGGAATACCCAGAGCAGGTCGAAGCAATCCTGCAGAAACTGGAAATGATTCCCACCTTGAAGATCGCTGAATTGGAATCGATCGATGTGCAGGCGGTGATTGGGCGACATCCGCAAGTTGCGCTGATCGACGGCCTGGCCTATGAAAACCCCCCGGGAACTGCGAACGCTTACCGCTGGCAAGATGTCAGCCAATTGCTCGATGAGGGCATTTCCGTCGTCACCACCGTAAACTTGCAATACCTGGAGAAACTCCAGGAGGAAGTCGAGCGCATCACCGGAAACCGCGTCTCGTGCACGATTCCCAGCGGTTTTCTGGATAGGACAGCCGATGAGATCGTCGTGGTAGATGCCTCTCCCAGAGATCTTTGGTGCGAGCCGACAGCCGAAAGCCCCACCTCGGCCCTGGTCGAAGCACATAAGCTTTCTCGATTGCGAGAATTGGCCCTACTGGTTGCGGCTTCCGTCGTCGACCGTCAACTGGAAAGCTACCTACGGTCCCACGGCCTGGACCAGTCATCGGGGGTACAGGAGCGCATTCTGGTCTGCGTCAGTCCGCGATCGGATGCTGCACGCATGCTGGAAAGTGGCCGCCGCAACGCCGACCGTTTCCAAGGAGAATTCCATGTCGTCCATGTGCAAGAGCATGCCCTTTCACAACCAGAGCAAGAGACGTTGGATAAGAACCTGAAGTATGCGCGTGAACTGGGGGCCCAGATCGAAATCCTTGGCGGGTTTGACAACACGGAAGCCATCTTGCACTTCGCAAAAAGAGTCGGGATCACGCAGATCTTTGTCGGACACAGCACCCGACACGGTCTGCGGACAAGAATTTGGGGAAGCCTCGTCGACCAACTCGTTCGCGCGGCAGAAGGAATCGATGTCGTCGTCTATCCCCAGTAGCGCTGGCCTCATTCGTTCAGCCGCCGGCCCTCGGCGAGGAAACCTGCAGGTGTTTCTCGGTTATGCGGCCGGCGTTGGAAAGACGTATCGAATGCTCGAGGAAGCGCAGCGGCTGAAGCGCCAGGGAGAAGACATTGTCGTCGGCTACTTTGAACCACACGGAAGGAAGGACACCATCGCGAGGACAGCCGGACTGGAAATGATGGCGACGAAGACCATCAATTATCGTGGCGTAGCCCTTCAAGAGATGGATACCGGCGCAGTCCTAGTGAGACGGCCGGCCATCTGCATTGTCGATGAATTGGCGCATACGAACGTGCCCGGTTCGGGCCGTCAAAAACGTTGGGAAGACGTTCAAGTGTTGCTCGACGCCGGAATCAACGTGATGTCCAACATGAACATCCAACACCTGGAGAGCCTCAATGATCACGTTTTTGACATCACGGGTGTTCGGGTCCGTGAAACGGTGCCGGACTGGCTGATCAAAAGTGCGGCAGAGATCGTCATGGTGGACGCCACGACCGAGGCGCTGCTGAACCGCCTGAAGAGGGGCGTTATCTACGCACCGGAGACGGCGCAGCGCGCGATCGAGAATTTCTTCCGGGAATCGACGCTGGTTGCCCTTCGCGAGCTGGCGCTGCGCGAGACCGCGCATGAGCTGGACGTCAGAGGAACGACCGATACAACCGAAGAGCCCACCGGGGTTTCTTCCAGCTCACGCGCTGTTGAAAAGGGAACACGCGATCGGATTCTGATTTATGTCTCGGCGGATCCATCCTCCGCAATACTGATTCGACGCGGCCGCAGAATGGCCGACTATCTTTGTGCGGATTGTTTCGCCGTTGGGGTGGTGCCGTACCGAAACAATCGTCTGACCGGACGCGCCGATGCGATCGAGACGCATCTCAAGTTTGCCAGGAACCTCCACATCGAAACACGGATTTTGCAAGGAGAGGATCCTTCTGAGATGATCGTGCAATTTGCGCGGAGCAATCAGGTAACGCAAATCCTGCTTAGCCGGCCCAAGCACCGCTCCTGGGGCGTCTTAATGGGCACCGACCTGATCCTGCGCATCGTCCGCGAGGCAAAGGACATACGCGTTATTATCGTCGCCGAACATCGGCGCCTGCATCATCCATCCGCCGTTCGAGGCAGCTGAATACCGAATAGTTCCATTGCCCGATCTGGAGAATCCTCACCCCTCCTTACGGCCCGGCGTAGCTGCGAGGCAGTTGCAAGAAATCTATCTCGTTGGTTCGTCTAGCTTTGTGCTGCATGATGGTACCCGGTTTTGGACCCAGTTTTGTCGCAACCCGGCGAACGCAACTAGCCTCCGCTAAGCCTGGTTGGCCGGAGGCGAAAGTTTTCGTCTCAGCCTTCGCAAGATAGACTCACCGGGGTGGCTGCCCCGCATAAGGTTTCCATTGTCGTCGACCGGAATTTCGGGCAGCGATTGGCCGAACTCCCACGCCGACAGTGCCAAGCACGCGCTCGCCGCATATGGGTTTGAGGAGTTCCGCGAAAACCCGACTGGATTCACCGCAATCCGCCGCGAACTACTGTCGCGACTGCGCTACACAAGCGCTACCTCGCGGTCGAAGTTTGGCTTCTTTTTGGCGTGGAGCTTCAGGGCAACGCCGCAGGCCGTAGCGATGCGCTCCAACATGGTAAGCGAGTGTCCGGTGTACTCGGCGTCCTCAAGGCGCGCAATCACGGACTGTGTGGTGCCAACCTTCTTGGCAAGTTCGGCCTGAGTCAGCCCCGCATCCTCTCGCATCTCGCGAACCAGGAGAGCCAGGTCAATCTGATGCAGGGTGCGCTCAAAGGTCTTGCGATAGGTTGCGCTCTTTCGCGCGCGCTGCTCGACAATCTCGCTGTGTCTGTCGCGCTTAGCCGTGTGTCTCAGAGGCCCAACTCCTTCCGGATCGCTTCTCTTTCCTTTTGCGATCCCGTACAACGATTTCCGTACTTCATCCACCGCTTTCTTAGCTGCTCCGCCCTCGTGATCTCAGCCGGGGGAGTCTCTTGCGTCTTCTTCTGAAATCCCGACGTAATCACGATCAGCATCCCCGGCTGGTAGAAAAACAAAACTCGAAAAATCCGGTCGAACTGTTTGACCCTTAGCTCGAATATGTCATTCGTGAGCTTCTTGACGAACTTGCCCTGCATCCGGTTGCCATAGACGCGCAGGCGCTCGATAAAGGCGTCTATCCGGGCAGCGGCTTTGTCATCCAGCGAATCCACGAACTCTCGCGCGGGTGTCCGCCCGTTCGGCAACTCCACATACTCAATCGTGAATTCGCCGTTCGCCAATTTTGAATTATCGCATTATTGCGATAGAATGTCAACGCTTAGAAGGTCTTCATCGGGAGATAGAACACACTAATGTGGTTTAATTCGTCTGGCTTTGCTCTTCGCTTTCGGCCTTTTTGATGTCGTCCTGCAGCTTCTTGTCAGCGGCTCAGCACGGTCCAGCTCCTCACCGTCCATCACTTCAAGTGTGGCATGAGCAAAATTCTCGGTGCAGCCGAGGAATGGCGCTGCATCACGGAGAACGTCGCTCAGAAAACGAAACTCCCACGACGGCAGCATGGAGCGGAACGCGCTGTGCTGACTCCGGTCCAGGTGCGAAACCTCGCCGCGGCCTTGAATGAGCCGGCACGCTCGATCCCGTTGCTGCTAGTGCTGACTGGCTTGCGGGTTGGAGAGTTGCTTGCGCTTCGTTGGGGAAGCATTGATTTGCTCCGTGTTTGTGAAACGGTGTACGACGGGCATTTCGATCAGCCCAAGACGAGGCGCAGCAAGAACCATCCCGATTGGAACGGAGACGGCAGAAATTCTCGCCGCGCTCCATCCCGCCGCCGTTGATCCCAAAGCCCTGGTATTCGCCACACGCGAAGGGTTGCCATTAGAGCAGCGTCGCGCAGTAGAGAGCGTTGAGAGACTTGTATTGGGACCCAAATGGACCCAAGTCCAGTCTCCGACGCAGACAGCACCAGCAAGATTGAATTGAAAACAAAGAAGTAAGTGGTCGGGGCGTGGAGATTTGAACTCCAGACCTCCTGCGCCCAAGGCAGGCGCGCTACCAGGCTGCGCTACGCCCCGAC
>JASHRC010000110.1 GCA_030037525.1 Candidatus Acidiferrales bacterium
TGGCCGAGGGCGAAGATGGAGTTTTCCAAGGCACGGGCGCGGTTGAGGCGCCAGCGGTCCTCGGCGATGGCCTGGGCGAGATCGAGCTCGAGGGCGCCTATCCTGCATTTCTCATCGATGAAGCGCAACGAAGCCCCACGCTCAGGTGGTGGGTTTCAGGGAGTGGAATTGCCCGCCGGAGATGGTCCGAGGAACGAGAAAACGTAGGGGACAATGCTAAAAACGGTTCTGGCGCGCCTTCAGGTTGAGGTTCGCGAGCCGATGGAGGGAGGAATGAGCACACGCTACCTGCGACTTTCCCATGAGGCGTCGCCTGAGAGGTAGATGTGGTCTACGCGATCGCGCCGTCCGTCTCCAGAATCCCCATCACACGAGCAAACAAGGCGGCGTAAGGGTACCCTTCGGCCAGCGAAATCCAAACCTTGCGCACGGTGACCCGGATCTGGGCGCCAATCTTCAGCAGCTTCAGACGGATGGTTCCGCACTGGGCCTTGGCCAGTTCGGTGCCTGCCAGCGCTGTGCGCCGCAGGGTCTGCAGTAGGACATAAGTGATTGACGAGAAGTACAGTCGCAGTTGATTCGACCACATCTTGCCGGTGCTGGTACGATCTGCGAACAGGTCCAACTGTTGCTCTTTAATACGATTCTCTGGGCAGTCACCACGAGCGCAGTATTCCTTCTCGTATAACTCCTGCGCCGCGATTTGTTCCGCAGTCAACGAGGTCACTACAAAACGCGGGTTGGCGCCCTTGTGGAGGTGCTCCGCTTTGGCGATCACCCGTCGCGGGCGGCTCCAGGTGTCCTGCGTGGCATACAGGAATTCGCTGAATACCCGCGCCGGCGCTTGGGTGTTTTGATAGTGCTGCTCGGCTTCCGCCATCTGAGGTTCGATCTGCTTCTTCAAACGCGGATTCTGCGCCAGCCCGAAGATGTAATCCATACCCTGGCTCTCACACCATGCCATCAGCTTCTCCCGGCAGAAACCAGCATCGCCACGCAAGCGGATCTTTACCTCCGGCCACCGCTGGCGAATGCGAGCCACCACCGGCTCCAACTCCTGGAGACAGTCGGCGGAGGCATCGATGTTGGACATGCGCAATCGCGAACACAACAGATGCTCTCCGCAGAAGACGTACAGCGGCAGGTAACAGTAGTCCCGATAATAACCGTGGTAGAAACGGCCTTCCTGATGGCCATACAGGACGTCGTCGGTGGCGTCTAAATCCAGGGTGATTTGTTCCGGCGGCTGTGCATGGGCTTCCAGGAACAGGTCCACCAGCAAGGCATCGATGCTCTCCGGATCGACCACGATCTTCTTGCACTCCGGCTTATCAGAGTCTTTCTGTCGCCGATGGCCGTCGTAGTCTGGGGCCGTCAACTCTAGGCGGTTGAGCGTGCTTTTGCCGGCCAGCGCTTTGCCGCGATCTTGCAGGCGGCGCCGCTGTTCGCCTTTGATGTCATCCTTGCCCAGCGCCACGGCGAGCATAGGATCGGCCCGCAACTGGTCGTGGTCGTTGAGATCCTCGTAGCCGAGTGCCAGGCCGAAAATGCGTTGCGTAATCAGGTCCAATAACGGATGCTCAATCTGCTCGGACTTGCGGTAGTCGGTGAAGCAGGCGGCGAATCGGCGTACGATTCCCGTGCGCTGCTCTACTTTCCGCAGCAGCAAGGCTCCCCCATCGGAGGTGATGTCGCCGCCGTCGAAACGCCATACCAAGTCGCGGCCTCCCAACTTCTGGGGTGCGCCCAGCGGCTGGGCCAAGGGCTTAAATCGTCGCGGAGTCTGCAGAGGTGTGAGGACCAGTCCCATGCCCATCCAGACGTGAAGCGTGATGCCAAGGTAACATCCTTTATCAAAAATGTTTTGGGCAGGGCGATTGCTCATGCAGTATTTATACTGTATGATAATTCGTGAGAACCTGTATCCATGCCCGCACGCAAAGCCGCCCCTGCCGCTGGAGTCGATCCCACGCGCTCGCGCTTCCGTCAAATCCGAGAACAGCTCCAACAGGTGGACTATTTCCTGAAAGGCACCGTGCTGAAGCGCATGATGAAGTGCGGCCAACCCACCTGTGCCTGTCACCGGGACGCCTCCCGCCGTCACGGCCCTTATTTCGAGTGGACCTACAAGCTCCAAGGCAAAACCGTCAGCGTCAAGCTCAGTCCTCAGGCAGCACCGCTCTACCAGGCCGCCACCAAACAGCACCGCCAGCTCAAGGTTGTTTTGGCCAGGATGGAGCGCCTGTCGCGGACCGCCTTAGCTCGCCTGGCCAGGCAAGCTGACACAATCGACTGATGGGGTCTCGGGTGATTGCGACCACAGACTGTTGAGCCGGCTTCCGGCGCCGTCCAGCGCGCTATCTCCTCTGTTATCTGTCGCCTGCCGCCCACGGCGGCGCGCTAAAAGAACTTTCGGTGAGAAATCCGGGCTAGTCGCCCAGCTATCCTGCCCGTTGATCGTCCCCGGGCTGAATGCTGGAGCCTCAAACCCCGTCTGATACACCGTCGCCGTCGAACTCCCCGGCTCATTGAACATCGCCGTCACGCTCTGACTCGAACTCATCGTGATCACGCAACTCCCCGACCCCGTACACGCGTCGCTCCATTCCGCGAAGAC
>JASHRC010000111.1 GCA_030037525.1 Candidatus Acidiferrales bacterium
GTGAGCAGGAAGAGATCGAGCGCGGCCTGTCACCAAAGGAAGCCCATTACGCGGCGCAAAGGCGCTTCGGGAACGATTTGGTCCTAAGAGAGGAGAGCCACGACATGTGGGGATGGAATTGGCTGGAGCCTCTCGCGCAAGACGTTCGTTACGGCCTGCGGACGCTGCGAAAGAACCCGGGGTTTACGGCGGTTGCCGTGTTAACGCTGGCCCTTGGTATAGGGGCGAACACGGCGATTTTTTCCATTGTCAACGCGGTGTTTCTGCGGCCGCTGCCCTTCCCCCACGCGGACCGGATCTACGTCGTCGACCGCGTGGACAACCCCATCGGCGGGGCCTCGATTTCGTTCCCGATATATCTTGCCTGGCAGAAAAGAGCGGAAGGCTTGTTCGATCATCTGGCGCTGCTGGCCTGGTGGGGCGATGCGACCCTGAGCAGTGCGGGCGAGTCCGAGCGCGTACCGATCGCCGGTGCGGCCAATGGAGTATTTTCGGTACTCGGTGTGCATCCTGCGCTGGGGCGCGATTTTCTGCCTGAGGAGACCAGGCCCGGCGGCCCGAACGTGGTGATTGTCACCGATGGCCTGTGGCGTAGCCGATTCGGAGCCGATCGAAACATCCTTGGACGAAGCATTATGGTGGACGGACAGGCGCACGCTATCGTCGGTGTTTTACCACAGGGATTTCAACTTCCCATTCCGGGACTGCGCGACGCCCAGCTTTGGCTGCCGATCCGCGTTCCGTTAATGAGCGACAATGCGGCCAACGGCGCCCTACTCTGCATCGGATTGTTAAAGGCCGGCGCGACGCCCGGGCAAGCGGCGGCGGCCCTTACGCCGCCTCTCTCCGACCTGCGCCGCGAGTTTCCGAAGATGTTCGGCGCGAATGAAAGGGCGCGCCTGCAGCCTCTTCGCAGCTTGCTGGCGGATTGGGCTGGGCCGGCGCCCCTACTACTTTTCGCCGCGGTGGGATTGGTGCTGCTGGTGGCGTGCGCGAACGTTGCGAATCTGATTCTGGCCCGCTCGACGACTCGTCTCAGAGAAATAGCGGTTCGCTCCGCCATCGGGGCCGGACGTGGCCGGGTGATGCGGCAACTGCTGACGGAGAGCGTTCTGTTGGCGGTGCTTGGCGGGGCCTTCGGCGTGCTCTCCTGCTACGCCAGCTTTAGTCTGATCCTGACCTTGGTGCCGGCTGACTTGCCACACGTCGGCGCATTTAGAATGGATTGGAACGTCCTGCTCTTTGCCCTTCTTCTGAGCGCTTTCACAGGAGTCTTTTTTGGTCTCGCACCAGCGCTTTCGGCTTCGCGTGTGAACCTCAGCGAATCGCTTAAGGAGGCGAATCCTCGTGCCGGTTCCGGAAGGCATAACCGGCTCCGCAGTCTGCTGGCCGCGGGCGAGGTGAGTATCTCGCTGGTGCTTTTGATCGGGGCCGCACTGGCGCTCGAAAGCTTTGCCCTGCTGATGCGCGTGCAGCCAGGTTTCGATCCTAAGAACCTGCTCACCTTCAGCATCTCGCAGAGGCCGAGAGATTTCGGCAAGATCGAAGACAGAATAACCTTTTGTGACCGGGCAATGGCACGCCTTCAGGCGCTGCCGGACATCGAGCGAGTCGCGCTCATCAACACTTTGCCACTCGAGCAGGGAAGCGATCTTCTGTTCACGATCGAGGGAGGCACGGCCCCATCGCAGGCCGAAGCGCAAGATGCGGACTTTCGCGTCATCAGTCCGGATTTATTCCAGGCATTGGGCATCCCCCTCCTGCGCGGCCGCGGGTTCTCTCGATCCGACTCCGCCACCAGCGAGCGCGTTGTCGTCATCAATCAGTCCATGGCTAAGATGTGCTGGCCCGACCAGGACCCGATCGGCCAACACATTTGGATCGGCAAGCCTATGGGGCCGGAATGGACGGAGCCCGGCCCACGTGCAGTCGTTGGAGTTGTCGCCGATATCCACGGAGCGAGCCTGGCCAGCGCTCCGGAACCTACCATGTACCTCCCTTACACTCAGCGGCCCATCGTCGAGATGTACTTCGTCGTCCGCACGCGGCAGAGTCCCACGGCCGCAGTCCCAGAGATTCGCAGCGCTATGCGCGATGTCGATCCCAGTTTACCCCTTGCCCGTTTGAGGACCATGGACCAGGTCCTTTCGGGCTCGCTCACCGAGTGGCGCTTCCGGAATATCCTGTTGGCGTTGTTTGGCGGCTTGGCTCTGTTCATCGCGGCCATCGGAATCTACGGCGTGATTTCGTATTCCGTGGCCCAGCGCACGCATGAAATCGGCGTCCGCGGAGCGCTGGGCGCGTCGCGGCGTGACGTAGTCAAGTTGATCGTAGGCCAGGGGCTGCGGCTGGCGCTGGCGGGAATTGCGGTGGGCGTGGTGGGCGCTTGGGCTTTGACGCGTTTCCTCGCCAGCCTGCTTTTCGGCGTTAAGCCCACTGACCCACTCACCTTCCTCGGCGTTTGCCTGACACTCACCGCTGTTGCGGCGCTGGCGAGCTATCTTCCCGCGCGACGCGCGACGCGAGTCGATCCCCTGGTGGCGCTCAGATACGAGTGATCCTCGAGCACCGGGACCAGTTTTTTCGTATACCGCGGAGCCAATCTGTGGTATACCGCAGCCATGCTGAGCGCGCGCTGGAACAAATCCGCCTCCCTCGCCGGTGCCTTGTGCTTCGTATGGGCAGTCCTGCCGCTGGCGGCCCAACGTGATGTTCCTTCCGGACCGGATGTGTTGTTCTTCGCGGCTTACCGCCGCGGCGAACCTATCACTCAGTGGCCTCTCAAGAAAACGCTCCACCAGATCCCGGAACTCAAAGGACTAAAGCCTGCCGCAGACCAGCGTCAGCTTCCCCAGATCATGGACCGCGTCAGCTTGAATCTGGAGCAGTTCGTCGAGAACTTCGTCAACACCACCTCGCTTGAGACCATCGCAGAGAGTTCGAAGGGGGGTAACCCTCGGAAGGCGGAGCGCGTCGAGAAGTTTCGCTATTTGATGCTGGCTCGGCCACAGGCCAACAATTTCGCTCTCACCGAGTACCGAACCGATCTGGAGGGCCGCGAAATAACTCCTGGGAAAGTGGAGACGAACTTTATGAAGACGACGGGCTTTGCCGCAATACCGCTTTTCTTCGCCCCACTCGAACAGCCCTGGTCTGACTTTCGTTACTTGGGTGAACAAGTGGTCGATGGCTACAGCACTCGGGTAGTAGCTTTCGCCGAGCACGTCTGGCCTGTGGCGGTTACAGGTCGCATGGTCGCCAGCGGGGAATCCATCCCGCTCCTTCTTCAGGGTGTGGCGTGGATCCGCAGCAGCGATTACCAGATCCTCCGGATGCGCACGGACCTCCTTGCACCTGTTCCGCCACTCACTCGGATGACAACCTATGTACGATATGCGAATAATCAATTCGAAGGCGGGCCCGTAGC
>JASHRC010000112.1 GCA_030037525.1 Candidatus Acidiferrales bacterium
GCGGTTACATTGCTGAGATCCACTCGATCACAGCAAATCAAACTAAAGGTGAGCAAACACCTTGACGCGATTTTTCTCCATATTGGCGATCGTTATGTTGCTTGTGTTTACGGTTTTTCTTCTGGGCGCATCAGTTCCGCAGTCGCAGGAGACTGCCGAGCCGGATCGTAGTTACAAACTACTGAGAGAAGATGAGGACTGGAGCTTTCTGTGCAAAAACCCGCTTCTCCGTCAGGATTTCGGGGATCCCATCAAGTGCATACGGCTGAAGCGCGATCGAAGCGATTGGTTTCTGACGATCAGCGGAGAAGCGCGTGAACTGTGGGAGCAGGAAGGCAACAACAACTGGGGACAGCAACCGTTTTGGAACAATTTTTTCCTTGAACGCTACATGTTGGGTCTTGACGCACATTTCGGGAAACATGTTCGCACCTTTGTTCAATTCAAGTCTGGTCTCGAGTCTTTCAGGATAGGTGGCCCTCGGCCTATTGATGAGAAGAAGCAAGCGAGGTCTCTGAATTCCCCGTTCGCAAAAGCTAAGTCGGCAAACAATTGCTCAGGTTGCTCAGGGCGGCATTTGCGCCTGCAGCAACTTCCTCTGCTATAATCCGGGCGTTTTTCCGAGCCTAACCGGTATGAAACGCGTCTTCATCGGTATTGTGGTACTTGGTGGACTTATCTTCGGTGCACCGGGCGCATTCGCCCAGCGTGATATCGTTGTCCTCCCGTACGCAGGTCCGATCGGTCCCGCGAGTGCTGAGTATCTGACGCGCGGAATCACGGATGCTGAGGCGCGCAATGCAACCGCGGTTATCCTCGAATTGGACACATCCGGTGGTCTTGATTCCTCCATGCGCCAGATTATCCAGAGGGAAATGAACTCCCGCGTTCCAGTGATCGTGTTTGTTGCGCCCCGTGGTGCCCGCGCCGCTTCGGCAGGATGTTTGATTGTGCTTGGTGCGGACATGGCTGCCATGGCGCCCGGAACAAACATTGGCGCCGCGCATCCTGTCTATGTCTCGGGCGGGACTGTATCCGAAAAGGTCGTGAACGATGCCGCTGGATACGCCCGTTCGCTCGCGGTCGCACACAAGCGCAATGCCGAGTGGTCCGAGCGTGCGGTCCGTGAAAGCGCATCAGCAACCGCCGAGGAGGCACTTTCCCTTGGTGTGATTGACCTCATGGCGAACGATCTGTCCCAGCTTCTTAGCGAACTACAGTCGCGGACCGTGCATCGCGCCAACGGCGATGTGACTCTCAACGTGGCTGGCGCACAGATTGTCACCGTTGAGATGGACGCCCGTGAAAAATTATTCTCGGTTCTGACCGAACCGACTGTCACATATCTTCTTCTGCTGCTCGGTGCGCTTGCCGTGATGGTCGAAATTCTCGCACCGCACGGTTTTGTGACGGGCACGCTCGGTTTCCTGGCCCTGCTCCTCGCCCTCGTCGGACTTCTAAATCTTCCTGTGCAGGTCTCCGGGCTGGTATTGCTACTGCTCGGGATGGTGCTCCTTGGCCTTGAGCTGAAGATTACCTCGCATGGCTTCTTGACGCTCCTTGGTCTCGTTTCATTCGTCTGCGGCTCGTTGCTGCTTTTACCGCGAATTCCTGGCTACGGCATTTCACTCTTCGCTATAGGCACAGTGACGCTCCTCTGGGCGCTGACACTGTGGATCGTCGTGCGGCTCGTTCTGCGTTCGCGCCACCAACCCGTGCTGACAGGAACTCAGCGCCTCGCGGGCAGGGTCGGTTATGCCAAGACCGACCTATCCCCACGTGGCGTCGTCCTTGTCAACGGCGAGGACTGGGATGCTCTCGCAGACGCGCGCCCGATCACGCGAGGCGACAAGATCGTTGTTGTCTCGGTTGAAGGGCTAACCGTGCACGTTCGCAAGTCTTCCTAAGGGAGAAACACAAATGGATTGGACCACAGTTGGCATGGTTCTTTTCGGAATCATATTCCTCGCGTTCGTGTTTCTCCTCATCAATATGATTCGCGTCGTCCGCGAGTATGAGCGCCTTGTCGTCTTCCGCTTCGGCCGTTGCATCGGACAGCGGGGGCCGGGAATCATTCTGTTAATTCCGGTCGTGGACGTCGCCACCCGTGTCGATCTGCGAGAACAGTACTTAGAGGTCCCGCGTCAGACGTGCATCACGAAGGACAACGCCTCGATCTCGATCGACTTCCTCGTCTACTGGAAGGTCACGGACCCCGTCCAGAGTGTCATCCAAGTCCAGGATTTTGGCGGAGCCACGCGCGGCATCGCCATGACCACGCTGCGCGCCGTCGTCGGCGACATCCCGCTCGATGATGTCCTCGCCAAGCGTGAGCAGATCAACAGTGTCCTCCGCGGCAAGCTCGATGAAGTCACCGAGCGCTGGGGCGGCAAGGTAACATCGGTTGAAATTCGGGAAATCGATCCACCGAAGGACGTTCAGGACGCCATGACCAAGCAGATGAGCGCCGAGCGAAGCCGTCGTGCCATGGTCACCGCCGCTGAAGGAGATCGCACCGCCAAGATCACCGTTGCTGACGGCGAGAAGCAGTCCGCCATCCTCAAGGCGGAAGGTGACAAGCAATCCGCCATTCTTCGCGCCGAAGGCTACGCACTCGCGCTTCAGAAGATTTTCGAAATTGCCAAGGGTCTCGACACCAACACTATGAGCCTGCAATACCTCGATGCCCTGAAAACCCTCGGCACCGGCCCGTCAACGAAGTTCATCTTCCCCATGGAATTCGCGAGCTTCCTGAAACCCTTCGTTAGCCAATCGCCCGCGCCGCCACAAAAATAATGCGAAGCGCTCCGTCTGCCCTAGGAGTGCGGCGGGGCGAGCAATGAGCTATCAGCAATGGTCGTCGCAGAGAGCGAGATCGTGGCAAATTCGCTCGGCCTTGCTCCCAGTTGCTCCCAAAATTCGATGACGAAGTTGAGAACAGTCCCAAATTAGAAAATAAAGATCAGAAGCAGGGAGCAGGGAGTGTTACTCAATTGAAAGGATCCGGGAAAGAGTGGCGCGCCCGGAGAGAGTCGAACTCCCGACCTTCTGGTTCGTAGCCAGACGCTCTATCCAGCTGAGCTACGGGCGCACTCGATTGTGAGAATAGCGTTCCGAGACAAAAAATTGTACCACAGCTCGGAACGCACCGAAGGCCGCGCCCGTAGTAAGGAAATGCAACAAGAGCCAGGCTGTCTTGTCAGACGTTGCCGTAGCTATGAGCTTTCGCGACTTCCGGTTCGCGCTCGTCGATGCGAATTTCCGAAAGCTCCGTTATCAGGCTTCCGGCCCAGCGATAGACGTTGTGCTCCTTCACAATCTGACGCATCCGTCGCATGCGGGACTGGCGTTCTTCGGCATCCATCTCGAGCGCCATGCGGATGGCATCGGCCAACTGCTCGGTATCGTATGGATTCACGACCAAGGCATCTCGCAGCTCGCGTGTGGCTCCGGTGAAGCGGCTCAGAATCAGTGCACCTTCTTCATCATCTCGCGCCGCCACAAATTCCTTTGCCACTAGGTTCATACCATCATGGAGCGACGTCACCATGCACAGATCGGCGGCGCGATAGTACGGCAAAATCTCCTCGTGACTGTGATGGCGCGTGAGCAAGATCATGGGTTTCCAGCTCCCATTCTTGGCAAATCGCGCATTGATGCGCGCCGCTTCTGACTCGACCTCGCTTAACAGGTCGTGGTAACGCGGAATCGTTGTGCGGCTCGGGGCGCCGATTTGTACGAATGTGAAGCGGCCCACATAGCTCGGCCACTTTTCCAGGAACCGTTCGACCGCCCGGAATCGCTCGATGATCCCCTTGGTGTAATCGACCCGATCTACGCCCACACCGAGAAAGCTTGCTCGCACGCCGTGCGCCTTGAGCAGCGACGCCCGAAGATCGTAAGGCGACGGTCCCAGGAATGCCGGCTCCAGCTGAGCCTCGCGGAAATCGACACTGATCGGAAACGGCCGGACGTAGGTCACATGATCACGGCGCTTGACGGAAAAGTGTTCCCACTCGACCCGCGATTCCAAAGCCGCATCCACCGTCTCAAGGAAGTTGTTGCAATGCGCCTGCGTGTGGAACGCTACCAGATCGGCGCCCAACAACCCGTCTAGCAGTTCGCGTTGCCACGGGCAGATGCCGAAGGCCTCCGGATTGGGCCACGGAATATGCCAGAAAATCGCCACGCGGACATCCGGACGCGCGTCTTTAATCATCCGCGGCAGCAACGCGAAGTGATAATCCTGCACGAGCACCAAGGCTTGTTCGGAGCCTTCCATTTCTTCGAGCACCACATTGGCGAATTTGCGGTTCGCATCCTGATAGCTCTGCCAATCTGACACACGGAAAATAGGTCGCGTATGCGCGATGTGGCAAAGCGGCCAGAGCCCCTCGTTGGAAAACCCGTAGTAATATCCCTGCTCCTCTTCCTTGGTGAGCCACACGCGGCGCAGTGTGTACTCGGGTTTGTCCGGTGGAACGCGCAAACGATCATGCTCGCCCACTGTCGCGCGATCCGCGTCGCCCGAACCGAAGGCAATCCAAGTGCCATTGCAGGCGCACAAGACGGGTTCCAGCGCAGTGACCAACCCGCTTGCAGGAACCGAAACCTCGATGTTCTTTCCTCGCTGGGTGTGGACGTAGGGTTCGCGGTTGGAAACCACGAAGAGAGAGCCGTGGAGCTTGCTCTGCAAGCTGACCCGCAATCTCTCCGGAGTCCACAGCGACTCACCCGTCTCGCGCAAGCGTGCCTCTTCGGCCGCTGCGGCGCGCGCCTCGTGCAGGCTGCGCGCTAGATTGACCACCTCCTCGGAAAACGGGGCCAGAAAATCATCTTTGGGAAGTTTCACACGCGGATGCGCCTTGCCGCTGCGCAGGTCCTTTATCCACTGCGACATCCGTGACATCGGCAGCACAACCGTCCAGCGAACGATCAGCAGGGTCACGAAGACGACCAATAACACCTGCGCGATCACATGCCAGATGGTTTCGCGCCAAATGCTCTTGCTCTGCGCCTCGATGTAGCTCGCGTCGTCAAAGATCGCCAGAGCGCCCTCGACCGAACCATCCTTGTGTAGCGGCAGGTAATACACGTGCACTGCCTTGCCATCACGGTGGAAGAATTCCCCGAACCCTTGGTCTTGCTTGAGACGGTCGAATGGAACGGGAGGAGGCGTGACGCGGTCTTCTAGCGTGGCGCTCTCTGCCAGCACGCTCCCTTGGGAGTCGTAGACGGCGACCCCCGCCAGACGCTGGCGGTTTTCGAAGCGATTGACAATCCGCCGAAGTTCGGCGCGCGAATCGTGATCGAAGGCAGGCTGGACGATTTCCTGGAGGCTCTCGGCAAATACTTCGGCGCGTCTTTCCAAATCGGAGCGCAGTCCCTCCTTTTCCGAGCGGACCTGGCTCCTCGATATGAAATATGTTACCAGGGTGATACCGACGACCAGGGAAAGAATCAGCCGCAGACCCAGCCTCACGGTAACCTCCCTTGAGGGCCCCCCATATATACGCGCGCGCTGGCTCGACGTGATCCTAGGTGGTCTCGAACCACGCTCTAGCGCATCGCTATGAGTCTGTGAAACGCGTTACGCCAATTATTTCAGTGAATCGGCTGGCCGTATCGCCTCCTCGCGCCACCGTAGATGCACAGGAACCGATTCCCTGAGTGCGAACATGGGCTTGAACGTTTGAGCCGGTGAAGACGTGACGGACCCTGTTCTGCCACAGTTTCGGTGTTGGGCAGCACCGGTTCCCGGAGCGGGGTCGATGGCGAAAACGGCGAGGAGGAAAAAAGGAGTCGCAGTCCAAGACCCTCCGCCCATATCCACCTCGGCCAGCGACCTACGCAGAGAATAGGCGTTAAGCACGAAGGATACCATACAGGAAACACCCTATGCAGGCTGTATCTTCTTGAGTTAGCGCGAATTCGCGCCCATCCACCTGTGTCAGAGAGGAAGAAATAACTGCCGGATCGAACTTTTTACCTGCAACCAAAGAATGCCAGTCCGCCAATAGTACCTCGAGCCCCAAGGATCGTGGATCGTTCGCCGGGACACCTGCTCGGCGGCATCAACGGCAGTCGTTTCTTGACCGTTCTGAGCGGCCCGCGTAAGCTGAACCGAGATCAAACCCATGACGCAGGATGTGGAGAAAGTAAGCCTAGTGGGAGCCGGTCCCGGCGATCCAGACCTTCTGACAGTGAAAGCTCAGCGTCTGGTCCGAGAAGCTCACGTTTTGCTCCACGATGACCTCGTTCCAGCGGTGATCCTGGCCCTCGCCACCGCGCGCTGTGAGATTGCAAACGTGGGCAAACGCTGTGGGTCGAAGGGCATCACTCAGGCGGAGATCAACGAACGAATGGTCGAGGCCGCGCGCCGCGGTCTGCGTGTTGTTCGCCTCCACGGCGGAGACCCGGCGGTTTTTGGCCGGCTCGGCGAGGAGATCGACGCCCTGGAAGCCGCCGGGATCCCCTTTGAAATCGTCCCCGGAGTCACTGCGGGATCTGCCGCTGCGGCCTCGCTTGGCGTCTCGCTAACAGACCGACGCAAGAGCTCTCGCGTGATCATTGTCAGTGGCCATCGTGCCACTAAAGCCGCTCCGTTCGCCGCCACAGACTGGAAGGAGGTGGCCCGGGAGGACGCGACGCTTGTCGTCTACATGCCGGGCAACAACTTCATGCGGCTTCGTGAGGAACTACTCGGGGCCGGGCTTTCGCCGGAGACTCCCGCTGTGATGGTCTCGCATGCAACGATGCCCGCCGAGCAGCGTGCGGCGGCTACGCTCGCGACGATCCACCTTTTGCCCCATATGGATTCCCCCGCCGTTCTTCTCCTTGGACGATCGCTCGATTGCAGGCAGCGAAAACAGGACGCTCGACTCGCCTGGAAGGAAGCCGAGCTGATTCTGTCCTCGCTATGACTTGCCGCAGTGGGACCGTATCCATCTCGGTGGAAACGCAACCCGGGTCTTCGTGTTAGATTCCTTCTAGCTGCTTTGGCGAGGGTCCCGCGAAAATGTTCGACCGCAAGCGGTCCCCAGTGGATTGGATCGACATCGTATGGTTTTTGTTCATCGTGGGTTTGGCGCTTCTCCCGCCGATCAATGAAATCCACAAGCAGCTCATCCTGCTTGCGTTCGCCGTTCTTCAGTTTTTCGAAAGTCGCTTCGTCGATCAGCTGCCTGCCCGCGGCCCTGTATACAGCGTCGCCCTGAAGATTGCGCTGGCCACCTTGCTTCTCGACCATACGGGCGAAGTGGCCATCAACAGCGGGTACTATCCGATTTACTATTTGCCAATCGTCACGGCGGCCATTTATTTCGGCCCGCTCGGAACTCTCTTCTGGACGGCGGTCGCTTCCCTGGCCTACTGCTCCTACCTGATTCCCGCGCACTGGGAATATGAAATTACAGCCGAGAGCCTGGAATATCTGGCCCTTCGCATTCTTTTCTTCTTTCTCGCCGCGGTACTCGTCAATCGTTTCGTTGTTGAAAATCGCCGGCAGGTGGCGCGCTACCAGGCCCTATCGGAAACTCTCGAAGAAACCAACCGCCAGTTGCAGCGCGCCGAGGCTGAGGCGCGTCGCTCCGAACGCCTGGTCGCGCTCGGCCAGATGTCCGCCGGCTTGGCCCACGAAATTCGCAACCCTCTCAACGTCATCAAAGGCTCGGCCGAAATGCTGGCGGAGAAATTGAAAACATCCGAACCCCTGGCCGGCGAGCTGGCCGGGTACATCTCCTCGGAAGTGAATCGCCTCAACGCGCTCGTGGTGCGCTTTCTCGACTTTGCGCGGCCCTCGCATCTGGATTTGCAGCCGCAAAAAATAGACGAGATCGTCGAGCGCGCTCTCGAGTCCGTACAGGCTCATCTGCCGAACTCGAAAGTGCGCGTCGAGCGGCACTACGCTCCCGGCCTGCCGACGATTGCTGCCGACGCACAGCTCTGCGAGCGAATCTTCATCAATCTCATCCAAAACGCCTTTCAGGCCATGGAATCGTCGGATCAGCAGCGCGAGAATGTGCTGCGTTTGTCGGTCGAGCCGGAATCCTCGAACGGGTGTAAGGGAGTCGGGGTCACCGTGGCCGATTCCGGGCCCGGCGTTCCGGCCGAGCTGCGCGAGCAGATCTTCAATCCTTTCGTTACTTCGAAGCAGGAAGGCGTGGGCTTGGGACTCGCCCTGGTCGCCAAATTCGTGGATGATCATCGCGGCTCGATTCGTCTGGATAACAACTTGGGGCCGGGTGCCAGCTTTCATGTTTTTCTGCCCGCTGCCGCGAGCCCGCAAACAGGATCCCACGGCATGCAGGTATTCCAATAACGCTGGAGCAGGCTTGAAACGTGCCCGCTGAAAAGCCATCGATTCTGGTCGTGGAAGATGAAGCCAAAATGCGCCGGCTGCTGGAACTACAGCTTGCCGAAGAAGGCTTTCGCGCCCAAACCGCCGCCGACGCCGAAGCCGGCTTGCGGCTGCTCAATACCGACAAATTCGACCTGGCCGTCACCGACTTCAAACTTCCGGGCATGAGTGGCCTTGAGTTTTTGCAAGCGGTCAAGCGCATCGACGCAAACCTTCCGGTCATCATCATGACCGCCTACGGATCGGTGGAATCGGCCGTCGAAGCCATGAAACACGGCGCCAGCGACTACGTTTTGAAGCCCTTTTCGCTCGCCGAATTGGTCCTGGTAATCCGAAAGGAGCTTGCGGCGCACCGCTTGCTCGAAGAAAACCTCTCGCTGCGCGAGGCGCTCGGCCAACGCTATCAGTACAAGAACATCGTGGCAGAAAGCCGGCAAATGCAAGCGGTATTGGCCCTGGTCGAGCGCGTTGCACCGACCAATGCCACCGTCTTAATCGGAGGCGAAAGCGGCGTCGGCAAAGACCTGATCGCTCGCGCGATTCACGAACACTCCAATCGCGCCTCGGGTCCGTTTCTGAAAATCAACAGCACCGCCATCCCGGAGAATCTGCTCGAGAGCGAGCTGTTCGGCTACGAAAAAGGCGCTTTCTCCGGCGCCGTCACGAGCAAGCCGGGAAAATTCGAACTGGCCGACCGGGGCACGCTCTTTCTGGACGAAATCGGGGATGTGCCGCCGCCGATCCAGGTCAAGCTGCTGCGGGTTCTCCAGGATCGCGAGTTCGAGCGTCTGGGCGGCACGCGCACGCATAAAGTAGACGTGCGCCTGATCGCCGCCACTAATCGCGATCTGCGCGCCGCACTGGAAGAGGGTAGCTTCCGCGAAGATCTCTACTATCGTCTGAACGTCGTGGCCATCGACATCGCGCCTTTGCGCGAGCGCAAAGAGGACGTCCCCGCCCTGGCCGGTTTCTTCCTGAAAAAATTCTCCCAAGAGATAGGAAACCGGGTTCAGAACATCACGCCGCAGGCCTTGCGTCTGCTGATGGATCACCACTGGCCGGGAAACGTGCGCGAATTGGAAAACATTCTTCAGCGCAGCATCACTCTGTGTTCAGGAACAACGCTGGACGCTGCAGACATTCACTTCGATACCGCCCGCTCGCGACGCAGCGCGGAAACTCTTCCGGTGCTGCCCGAAGGATTTACTCTCGAACAATGGGAACAGGAAATCATTCGCGAGGCGCTTCGCCGTGCCAATGGCAATAAGAGCCAAGCGGCGCGAGCCTTGGGCCTTTCGCGCAACGCGCTGCGTTATCGCCTCTCTCAAATGGGCGTCGCCGATTCCGCTGAGGGCGAACCGTAACGAGCACTGGCTGAAATCCACCACCCCGCTTGAAAAGCACCAAGGCAGACCTCGGTTCCCACCCCGCTTCATCTCGTAAGTTACAGAATATAAGATTCTTAAGAGGATGTGCTGAAAACGCTCTTTGGCAGACTGCATGCACTAACAATGCTTGAGATTGCCGTGCCGTGAGGGCAACATGAAACGATATTTGGCAAGCCTCGGAGTGCTGCTGTTGCTGGTGGGCGTGAGCCGGCTGGTCGCCCAAGACCAGTCGCAAGACCAATCCGACCCGTACGAGTCTCCCAGCCCCGGGCCGGCTCCCGAGCAGTCCCCGCCGCCCGAGTCGGATCAGGGCGCTCCCGGAATGGCGCGCCTCAGTTTCATTCATGGCGACGTTTCCTTTCAGCGCGGTGATAACGGCAATTGGGAGGCGGGAACGCTTAATACCCCGATCGCTGTCGGCGATCGTGTTTCAACCGGCTCGGGCGCACGAGCCGAGATTCAGCTGGATTACGCCAACGTCCTGCGTCTCTCCGATGGCAGTACCGCAAAGCTGGCCGCGCTGTCGCGCGAAAACATTCAGGTGCAGGTGGGTCAAGGGCTCGCCACTTACTCGGTTCTGAAGGGTGCCGAGGCAACTGCCGAAATCGATACACCCAACGCCGCGATTCATCCCAATGGCCCGGGAGATTACCGGATCAGCGTGATGCCGGACGGCTCGACCAACGTGGTTGTTCGCGAAGGGTCTGCTGAAATCTCCGAACCGCAGGGCAGTACCCAAGTCGAGCACGGCCAAATGATCACCATCCAGGGAACGGATAGCCCGGAATACAAGATCTCCTCTGCGCCCGCCGCTGACGCCTGGGATTCTTGGAACGAGGATCGTGACCACCGGATCATGAGCGCCAATAGTTGGCGTCATACTGACCGCTATTACACCGGCACGCAGGATCTCGACGAATACGGCGTGTGGTCGGAGGTCCCCGACTATGGTCCGGTGTGGGTTCCCCAACAAGGCCCGGGTTGGGCTCCGTACAGCGCCGGAGCCTGGGTCTGGGAGCCTTATTGGGGTTGGACTTGGGTCTCCAGTGAACCTTGGGGCTGGGCGCCTTATCACTATGGACGCTGGTTTGTCTGGGGCGGCAATTGGGTGTGGTGGCCGGGTCCCGTGGTTGCATATCCGGGCTATTATCCCGTTTGGGCACCCGCCTACGTCGGCTTCTTTGGTTGGGGAGGGGGATTCGGCTTTGGCATTGGCTTCGGGTTTGGTTGGGGCTTCGGCCACGTGGGCTGGTTGCCGACAGGGCCGGGTGACTGGTTCCATCCGTGGTGGGGTCGATGGGGCGGCGCCGCATATAGCGTCCACAACACGATGATGGTCAACCACGAAGGCTTTGGTCCACTGGGTCCCCGCGGCGAGCACTCCTTCTCGAATGTGAATGAGGCCTTAAGTAACGCCCGCGTCCGCAGCGGATTTGTGTCGACCGATAGCAGTCACTTCGGACGGACAGGAGCTTCATTCGAGCACGGCATCGCCGCCGCTCAATTCCGCCAGGCCAGCATGGTGAGTGGGAAGATGCCCTTTAGTCCGTCGCGCGAAAGCTATAGCGCGGCCGGCCATCCGGCAAACCCGGCGTCGTTCCGCAACGCGCCTTCTGCTTCGCAGCATTTCTTCTCGAGCGCGGCGCGCGGCGCAGGCTTTAATGCCCGAGGCTCACGTTCCTTCGCCTCTCCGAACAATACGGCACGCGCCGAGTCCGGATTTGGCGCCAATCGAAACGCTGGCTCCGCACGCGCGAATGGTTCGGCATCGGTGCAGTCCAGCCGCCCGGGTTGGCACACCTTTTCGCCGCCGAATCGTCCATCAGACGGGTTCGGCGCCAATGAGCGATCCAACTCGTCTCGCTCAACCTTCGGCTCGTTTGGACGCCAGCCGCAAAGTGAGGCCGGCTACCGACCGCCAGCGTCGGCGCCACGATCAGGCTACTCGAATTCGTATTCGCGCCCCCCGCTTAATATGAGGCAGCCTGTCGTTACGCGGCGTGGCGGATCCGGTCACGGGGACTCACGGTACAATGCCCCGCGCAGCTTCAGCGCACCTCGCGCTCCGAGCTACAGTGCCCCGCGGGGTGGGGGCGGCGGCCATAGCGAAACTAGCCATGGCAGCTCGCATCGTGGCGGCGGAAAGTCTGGCGGCCATAGTGGTCACCGATAGGTTCGCGAACGTCCATTCCACGTTTTCGAGCGCACGAAGGCGGGCAGCGCTATAGTAGCGACACGGATGGACTGGAGGCGCTCATGAGAAGGGCTGTCTGGCTTTTCGCGTTCACGCTGTTGGTCACGGCATTCCTTCCAGCTCTCGCTCAGCGAGCCGCTGCTCAACAGGAGGACCAAGATCCGCCTAGCCGCGTCGCGCGACTGAATTACATTCAGGGCTCGGTCTCCTATCAGGTTTCCGGAGATCAGGACTGGGTCCAAGCTGACCCCAATCGCCCGCTGACTACCGGCGATAACCTTTGGGCGGATCAGGATTCGCGCGGCGAAGTTCACATCGGCAGCACCGCAATTCGCATGAGCAGCATGACCGGCATTTCCTTCCTCACGCTTGACGATCGCACCGTGCAGCTCCAACTCGCCCAAGGAACGATCGAAGTTCACCTTCGGCGCTTGGCGCCCGGGGAGGCATTTGAAATCGATACGCCCAACCTCGCCTTCACCCTGACGCACAGCGGGGAGTATCGAATCCAAACTGACCCGAACGGAGACTCAACCGAAATCGTCGTCCGCGAAGGCGAAGGCGAAGTCACCGGCG
>JASHRC010000113.1 GCA_030037525.1 Candidatus Acidiferrales bacterium
CGGAGGTGCGCGCCAGCTCGAGACCGGATTTTTCAAGCGCTCGTTCCAGGCCCAGATTTGCCATGGTGGTGCCGACGATCACGCTGCCTCGGAGCTTGCCGACGGATTTCAAATAGCGCCCGGTCACCAGGAGCACGCCGTCACCATCGACGAGTTTTCCCGATGCGCTCGCGAAAATCGCGCGGTCCGCGTCGCCGTCAAATGCCACCCCGAGCGCCGCCGAGGTGTCCACGACGCGCTTCTGCATGCCCTCCGGATGGAGCGAGCCGCATCCGGCGTTGATGTTCCTGCCATCGGGCGCATCGTTCATGGCCACAACCGTAGCGCCGAGCGAGCGAAACAGCTCGGGCGCAAGTTTGCTGGCTGCGCCGTTCGCGCAGTCGAGCACGATTTTCATGCCCGCGAATTTCGCGCCAGGAAGGACCGCCCGGCCGAGACCTTCCAGGTAGTCCGCCGAGAGCTGGGCGCCGCCGTTGCGCTCGATCCCAGGTTCTCGACGAGCCCTTTCTGATCGGCCGTCGGGCGAAACGATCACGTCCTCCAGAATGGCCTCAGTCGCGTCCGGGAATTTCGTGCCCGATCGGGAGATCAACTTCACGCCGTTGTCGTGGTATGGATTGTGCGACGCCGAGATCACCACGCCAGCGGAAAAGCCCTCGCGGCTCACCAGCCAGGCCACACCGGGTGTGGTTAAAACGCCCGCTGAAACGGGGTCTGCACCCGCCAGGCGCAGCCCTTGCGCAATTTGCCGGGCGATGTGCGGCCCGGACTCTCGGGTGTCCCGCCCAATCAGAACGCGCGGTTTGGTCTGTCGGGAAGCAAGGTAGTCGCCCAGGGCCAATCCCACCCGCACGAGCGTATCGTCGTCGAGCGGATACTGGCCGGGGACGCCGCGAATGCCGTCGGTTCCAAACAGTTGTTTCGGCATGTGGATCGAGGTCTTCCTGGTGTTGGATAATCGAGCCATTCTACCATTGCCACCCGGGGCACCCCCGGTGCCAAGCCGAATTCGAGTGGGCTCTTTTTCGTTTGGCCCAAGGGCGTGTGCTATCTTAGGCGCATGCCGGTAGACGAGACCCAGCTCTCCGCCCGCAGCACTGCCAGCGCGCGCATCATTGCCGCCGGAATCGTGATCGGCTTTTGCTATTGGGCTTCCACGGTGATCGTGACGGTGTTTGCTGCCGTGTTGATGGCCTATTTCCTCGATCCGCTGGTCGGCTGGCTTGAACGCATTCGCGTCTCTCGCGCGCTCGGTTCCCTGCTCGTCGTCCTGTTCGCTTTGGCCGTATTCGCCGTGGTCGGCTGGGATCTGGTGGAGCGTGCTGACCAGTTCGGTCAGGATTGGCCGACCTATCGCGAGCCGTTGCGCGCCGCAACCGCTGCGATCGAATCGCGGATGGAGAGTTTTGAGCAACACGTTTCGGAAATCGAGCCCACCGCGAAACCGGGCGAGCAGATCGTGACGATCGCGGAATCGCATCCGGTTCGCAGCGCACTGGTCAGCCGGCTGGGGTCGCTGTCAGAGTTTCTGCTCGCCGCAACGTTCACTCCCTTTCTGGTCTTTTTCATGCTGGCGGCCAAGCGCCAAGTCTGGCACGCCACGATGCAACTATTTCCGGCGAACCAGCGCACGCAGGTGCGAGACACGCTGGAAGACGTCACGCGTGTGCTGCGCAGCTATTTGATGGGCACAGCGCTGGTGGGATTGGTGCTGGTGCTGGCCAGCTGGCTCACCTTCTGGCTATTCGGTCTGGATTTCCCTTTTCTCACGGGGCTTGTTTCCGGCCTGTGCAACCTGGTGCCTTATCTGGGTGCGGTGATGGCCTGGATTCCGCCCTTGCTGGTCGGCCTGAAGCACTATCACACGGTCGGACCTTTTGTTGGCATTTTCGCCCTGCTCACTTTTTTTCACATTGTGGCGGCAAACCTGTTGGTTCCCGCACTGGTGGGCTGGCGAGTGCGGCTCAATGCCATGGCGTTGACTGTGGCGCTGCTTTTCTGGGGATGGATTTGGGGGCCCATGGGGCTCATCTTGGCGATCCCGGTGACGGCCGTCATCAAGGTGATTTGCGACCACGTAGGGCCTCTGCAGCCAGTCGGCCGCTGGCTCAGCGCCTAGTCTCTCTGCCGGCCGAATGCAACTGTCCGATCGTTTGCCGAAGTTCGTCGCCATCGGTGGTGTCCTGAAACAGACGGATGGCCGCAACCCCGGCCGAGCCGGCCACGAAACATTCGGCCGCATTGAAGCGATTGATCCCGCCGATGGCGATTACAGGAATCGCTATGGCCCGGCAGACCGCCGCCAGCTTGGCGATCCCTTGCGGCGGACCGAAGGGCTTTTTCGAAGGAGTGTCGAACACGGGTCCGAAAAACACGTAGCTCGCGCCGACGTTCTCCGCCTCTCGCGCCTGCTCGATGCTGTGACAGGAAACTCCCACCAGGAAACCAGGTGGGGCGTTCGAGGAGAGGCAGCCGCGGATCACCTCGCGTGCGGGCAATGACTGGCCGCCGAGATGAACGCCTGCTGCGCCAGCAGCCAGCGCCACGTCCAGTCGGTCGTTGACAAGCACGCGCGCCTGTCCGGTGGGCGATGGCTTCGCCGCCCTGACCGCTTGGCGCGCCAGCTCCAGCAGCTCGCGTCCCGCCAGATTCTTTTCGCGGATCTCGACCCAGTCGATACCAGCGGCAATGGCCTGGCGGATTCTGCCGAGCAGGGTTTGCATGCGATCGTCGGCAGCGTTGGCTCCCCCCAGCCCCCGGCTGTCGGTCACATAGCAGACGATGGGTTTCTTCTCAACCGCGCTTAGCAACGGAGGAAGTCCCGTGGCGGAACGTCTCGAGCGATAGCAAGACGTTCATGAATCCAAGTCCGGAAACAGCGCCGCGCAGATAGGCATTCTTCAAAAGCAGGCCCAACGCGGGGTATTGATAGAGATAGTAGTTGGCGTCCCAAAAATTCGACCACGGCACCAGGATCAAGACCAACCCGAACGCAATCCAGATTAGCAGAACTGGCACACGCAAGATACGCCTCATCGTGGAACTAGGATTATGGGAGATTATTGAAGAGGTAGCAACAGCGGGTTCTCTCGCAAGCCATTTAGTGCTTTTGCAGCGTGGCAATCCGATCGGCTACATCGCGGTAATCGATATTCATCGCGTAAACCTGGCGGAAACTGTCAAGAGCCGCACCCGATTCCCCGGCCATATCGAGCGCGACGCCAAGGTCGTAGCGCAGCGCCAGCACGGTCTCTTGATCGAGCTTGGGCATCTCCAGTGCTCGGCTGTACCATAGGGCCGCGATTTTCGGCTCGTTTTTGTCCATGAAGGATAGGGCCAGCAGCGTCGCGCAATTCATGGCGTAGGGGAAGGGCTTTCCCGTTTGAACTGCCTTGGCTACTTTCTGAAACTCCCCGATGGCTTCGTCGAGCAGGCCCATTTCGCGGTACGCGATGCCCAGGTTGTAATGGGTTTCGAGGTCTTCCTCCTCCCCCTCGTCCATTTCCCCAAGCTCCGCCCGGAATTCCTGAAAGACTTCGGCCAACTCGTTTAGGCTCTCGGCCGTCATTTCTGGAACGACCTCGGCCGGAGCCGGCGCGTCTTCGGGTTCTGCCTCGGGCGCGCTCGAACCGTTCTCTCCAACTGCGGCCGACTCCATCCCCTCGACCTCCGAGGCCAACTCCTTGAGGAAGTCCTCGGTGGTTGACGGACCGCTAGGGGCGGGCGCCAGCTTGGAGCTCAGTTCCAGCTCAAATTCTGGCGTTTCCTCGAGCTCAAATGTCGGCTCGGTATCCGGCGCAGCCGTTTCCTCCAAGCTTGGCTGCTCGGCAGCAACCTCCTCGACCGGTTCCGGCTCGTCCAGCTCCGCGGGAGCTGAGCTGGCGGCCTCAGGTGCTGCTGGCGAGGGGTCTTCAGCGACCTCCTGAACCATCGCTTCCCACTCATCAGAAAGATCCACTTCCATGGCGGCCGCAGAGTGCGGTGCGAGCTCTTGGGGCGCTTGCGCCGGAGCGGGCGCGGGAGCCGGTGCCTCCGGCTCAGACGGGGTGGTCGGAATTTCAAATTCGGCGGGGGCCGCGGCAGTCGGCTCTGCCGCAGGAGCAGTTTCCGCTTCTACGACCGGGGGTGCCGATCCGACAACCGGCGGGGCAGAAGGCCCGGGCACCTCGACGACGGGAGCCTGCTCGGTGGTTGCAGCCACCTTGTGGTACCGCTGGCGAAGCTCCCCGAAGCGTTCGGCATTGGTGGTGTCGGCGCGCTTGAGATAGATCTGCTCCAGCTGCCCGGCCAGTTCGGCCGTACGGCGGTCGTTTCCCGCACCGACCGACATATCGAGCAGACGCTCGAGCGTGGGCGTGTGACCCGGCGCCCGCTGCAAGACGGCTTCCAGGAGCTGCGCAGCTTTATTGGTCAATCCATAGCTTGAGAACAGATCCACGTCGGTGAGCGCCTGAGCGATGTAGCGCTGTGTTTCTTCGTCGAACGGTTCCTCGCCCGCCGGTGGAGCTGGCTCCGGATGCGGCTTTGCTTCTTCGGCCGGAGGTTCATTCCGCGACACCTCGACGACGGGGGGCTCGGGCTGAAGTCCGGGCTGGCCTGTCGCTCGTGCACGCAGCTGCTCGAGTTTCGCGACCAAACGCTCGTCGCCTTTGTTCTGGTCAACCAGCTCCTGCATGCGCTCTTCGGCGCGCGAAAAGTCTCCAGCGTCGGTATAAAGATCGACCAGCTGGGTCAGGGCCGTCGTGAGTTGAAACGGATCGCTGCTATTCCGGGCGAAGTCGGCCAACATTTCAAGCGGCTCGGGATCGTTGGGAAGCTTTTCGATGATGCTGGAAAGCAGCTTCACGAATTTGTCGTGCTCGCTCGTCTCGACCAACGGCTCGCGCAGCTCGCGCACCAGCGATAACGCCGCCTTGGCGCGTCCGGACTCGAGCGCCGCTTCCACGAGCTTGATGAGCAAGGCGCAATGAGCGCTTCCGCGAAGCAGCTGCTTTCGCCCTCTGTCCACCGCTTTGTCAAACTGCCCCTCCTTCAGCTGCAAATCGACGAGCAGGTCGGTGACTTCACCCCCTGCATCGGCTTCGGGATGGCCATCCAGGAGCGTGATCGCCTGCGCATTTTTGTTGGTGGCCGCCAGAAGTTTGGCTTTCAGAAGCGTCGCTGGCGCATGGCTGGCATCGACCGAGAGCGCGCGTTCGATCACCTTTTGCGATTCGTCTTCATCTCCGTGCTCGTGCAAGCGCTGCGCGTAGTTGTAATACACCTGGGCCGCCTCTTTCTTCTGGCCCATTACGTTGTAAAGCTCGGCGAGGCGCATCTGCACCCGCGGATTATCGGGCTCGACATCGAGGAGCCGTTGCAGCACCTCGACGGCCTTTGGCGCGTGGTTGACCTTGAGGTGCGCTTCTGCAATTTGCAAGAAAAGCGGCCGCGCTTCGCTGAGCACGCCTTGCTGAATGTACAGGTCAGCCAGCCGCTCAAGGGGCGCAAGCTCCGCGGGCGCCAGTTTGGCGATCTTCTTGTAAATCGCGATGGCTTTGCTGTTGAAGCCATCGGTGAGGTAGACCTGCGCCAGCCGCTCGAAGTATTCGACGGCATGGGGCATGTCCCCCTGGCGGGCGTACAAATCGCCCACGGTCATTAAGGTGGCCTGGTCTTTGGGATCATGCCGCAGGATCTGCTGGTATTCGCCAATGGCCTGCGCAACTTTGCCCTGATTGAGGAACTTCAGTGCGTTCTCGAGCGCTTTGGTTTTGTTGAAGGCCATAGATGCCATCGAGTGGTCCGACGTGCCCGTGGTGAGCCCTGCGCACAGACCACGCCCGCGACTCGAAACAGAAGGGTAGCACGCGCGGAAAACAGGGGTCTATCAAGCGCAGCCAGGCTGGTGCCGAACGGGATAACAACGGGTACCAGCGGCGCGCAAGGCGCTATCGATACTGCGGTTAGACCATGACTTCGCTGATTTGCACGACGGGCTCGAGATCGGTGTAATGCGGGACATCGGCCAGGATGGCCTGGGCGTGCGGCCCGAACGCCGCCTGGTAGGCTTCTATCGACTCGAACGTCATGTGAGCAATGACGCGATACGGCAGCGGTGCTCCGGGAGCACCGCCGGAAATCCCCTGCTCGACCCCCATGCCCTGGATCGCAACGGCCATCTTCTCGCGCACCATGGGGATGTGCTTGGCAAGGTAGTAGCCCATGTCGAACCGCGCGCCTTCTCTGTGCGGGTAAAAGACAGTCACCTTGATCACTGCGGTCTCCTTCCTCAATCGTCATTCTGCACAGCCGGAAGGGCTTTCGAGCGGGAGGGCGGTCTGCTCGGCTCCGGTGGCCCAGCAACGCGACTGGCGCACCGGAGCGTAGGAGAACCGGTGCAGCGGCGTTGGTCCGAATCTGCGCAGCGCCTCGAGATGATCTGCCGTACTGTAGCCCTTGTTGTGCGCCAACCCGTATTGCGGATAGAACTGGTCGAGTTCCTCCATGCGCTTGTCGCGTTCGACTTTCGCCAAAATCGAAGCCGCTGCAATCGAAACCGACCGCGCGTCGCCGTGAATCAACGCCTTCTGCTCGATGGGTAAATCCAGTTCCACAGCGTCGAGGAGAAGAAAGTCAGGCAGGGGTTCGAGCTGCGAAATGGCCGCCACCATGGCCTGCCGGCTGGCCTGGTAGATGTTCCAGGCGTCGATGCGGCTGGCATCGATTTCCGCGACCGCCCACGCCAGCGCGTGTTCGCGGATACGTCCGGCCAGCTCGTTGCGGCGCTCGGCGCTCAGCTTCTTTGAGTCATCCAGCCCGATGATTCGGCGCCGTGGATTGAGTATGACGGCTGCCGCTACCACCGGCCCGAAAAGAGCACCCCGACCTGCTTCATCGAGCCCGGCGATGCGGAGCCAACCGCGTTGGCGTGCCTCGCGCTCGTGCTTTGAGGAGCAGAGCCGTCCCATCGGGTCGGAATTCTAACACATGGTGTGGGCGCGGAAGCTCGGGTCCAAGAAAGGGAATATGGAAAGAGCCCAGTCGGTGGGAAGGCCTGTCTTACTCTTTTGCAGCGGCTGCATCCACCATCTCGGGTGCTTCGGCACGCTTGATGCGCGCAGCCTTGCCTTTGCGGGTGCGCAGATAATTCAGCTTCGCGCGGCGCACACGGCCCTGCCGCACCACTTCAATCGCGCTGATCAGGGGGGAATGGACCGGGAAAATCCGTTCGACACCGATACCGAAGCTGACGCGCCTTACCGTAAAGCTCTCACCCGCCAGTTCCCCGCGGCGGCCCATCACCACGCCTTCAAATGGCTGGATGCGTTCCTTGTCGCCCTCGCCCTCCTTCAGGCGTACATGGACACGAACCGTGTCGCCGGGGCGAAATTCAGGAATGTCTTTGCGCAGTTGTGACTCCTCGACCTTTGCGATGATCGGTTTCATGGCAGACCCGCTCAGGTGGGGCCCAGCACGCCGCGAGCAACCAAGCCAGTATAGCGAATTTAGCCCATCCCGCCTATACAAAATGCCAGGGTTGCCCGTTTCAACTCAGGCGGAACAAATGGGTGATGGGATGCGTAGTAGAAAGTGAGGCCAGGGAGAGAAGTGCAGGTCTGCCGACGTTGTGGTCGAAGAGGTGCTTTATGCTGCACCTAGCGTTTTTGCTTCTGCTGTATTTCCTGCCGGCGATCATTGGACGACAGAAGCGCGACGCGACGGGCATTTTCCTGCTGAACTTGTTTTTGGGCTGGACGGTGATTGGCTGGATCATCGCGCTGATCTGGGCCTGTGCTGCACAGCCTTACGCGCCAGTCAACTGGGTGCCCGCCGCAGCCGCCACGAGGTATTGCTGCCAGTGCGGAACCTTGACGTATCCGGGGGCGCATTTCTGCGCCGCCTGTGGCCGCAGCGTCTAACCAGCTAGCAGGGCGCTTTTGTTAGACGATTTCGGGGATGCCGCACTCCAGAATGACGGACTCGAACTCCGAAACACTCCGCGAAGAGTTTATCGGCAGGTGATGCTGCTCCATGCCCTCGCCGCGCCCGGCTTTGGCCCCGTGGTGGAAGTGGGGCTAATGATTCCAGGCAGCCGGTTTCATACCGAACGGCACGGGCCAGGACAGGCCTTCGATTTCGCGAATCTTGCCCCTGTCGACTTTGAAGAGCTCCGGCGCCAGGAACGTAATCGGCCGCAGAAATTCGGCCGGGGCCTGGAGGGAACCCCAGCCGGAAACCGTCACCGATTTCACGTCGCCTTCGTTGTCGAAAAACGCCAAATCCAGGACCAGGCCCTGCTTCCGATCGACGACCAGGGGTCGCACATCCCGAGGCTTCCAGAGCGCGCCCAAGAATCCGCGATCGATCTCCTCCGCGCAGCCGCCGCTGAAGAGACGAAATCCCGGCTGCGCCGGATCGGGGACCGGCCCGTCGGCATTGTTCGTCTCGCTCATGCCGTTTTCCCTACGCGAACAATGGGTATCGAGGGAGGCAAGCGAACTTTTGCTGTGCGCGAACGCCTCAAAATATCCGTTGGCTAGGCCGATAAGCTCCTCACGGGTCTCTGCCGACGCGATGGGCTCGAGCAAGGCCGCATCCGGCACGATGAATTTTGCTGCGTCCAGTTCGTCGATCAGCCTCGGTGTCATGACACCGGCCGTGTTCATGCCCAGGCCACCTTTGGGCCGCTTTTCCTCGCGCACGGTGAACACTTCGAGTTCCGTAACGCGGTGGTCCCTCACCTTCATCCGCAGAGCGATCGCGCCCGCCAACAGCCCGCCGTCCTCGTTGAAATCGCCGTAATAACCCGCCTCGCCGCTTTCTGGATCGGCCAGATATACGCGGTAGGTGCCACGCCCGGAGAACGTTTTCCAGATGCCTTCGCCCGGCTTCACAGGTTGCTCGTTTTCCGTGTACCTCACATCCGGCGCCATGGCGAGATGTGAGGGACAGCGCGAAAACATCGCGTCGAAATATTTATCCACCAACGCGTACAGGCAGTCGCGGTTGCACTCGCCCGGCGAGCCCAAAGCCTGGGGAGCCGGGGCCAGCACGAGTGATTTCCCTTGATCCGCTCGAGCCTTTCGCGGGCACGCCGCGCCCCCGAGCACCAGAAGCGCCAAAGCCACCATCAAAGTTCGAAGATGCATAAGCTCCTCACGGCGAATGCTGCGTGCTCCTGTTGGCCCAAGCGGCGGGCAGCCGGTTTCTATGGAAACGCGGGTTCCATGTTGAAGGGAATCTCGTACATCGTCATTTCAATCAGACGTATGCTTCCTTTTTCGATCCGGTACGCTTCATTCGATTGGTTGGTGCGCGGCGTCATGAAATACGGCGGCACCTTCCAGATGCGCCCGTCGGTCAAATGCACTTCCTCGACCGTCCCGTCGAAGTCGAGATACGCGGAAGCAAGCACCGCGCCTCGCTCGACGTCGGTCACCAGAAACCGTCTGTGGCGGCATCCCGTGGTGAACCCTAGGAAACCCAACTTGTACTGCGCCGTGCAGTTCAGCATGGTGAAGTCGCTGATGTCGGTATCGGAGTGGCCGTAATTCTGCGGTCGCGGTTGGTTGGTCGTATATACCCCGTCCTCGGTACGGCGGCAATCGTCGGTGAATGCGTAAACGCCGCGGCCGTCGTTCTTCTGGAGCCCTTCGTAGTACATGTAAGCCGCCTGATCGAGCGCTTCGCGTGATTCACGCTGATCGGGAGGGATCGGCTCGAGCCAGAGCGGCTCGGGCGCGCCCGCCTTTTCGTACTCTGCGGCGCCGTGCGGATCGTGGGCCACGAATTGCTCGGCCTCGGTAATGAGCCTGTTTTCCACCCTCAACCGCGCAATCAGAATTACACCCGTGCCGTTTTCGTAGGCCACCGCGATTACGCCGATATCACCGCGCTCGGGATCAACGAAAAAATGACGGTACTTGCCGAGCCCGCTCGCTGTGGCCCAAAGCGCCTGCCCGATCCTCAAGCGCACGTTGTCTTGCGCGTATTGGACCTGGGGCGCAAGCGGCGCTCGCGAGGGATCGTGTGCCACCATGGCGTCGAGATATCTGGTGGCAATCGCCTCCAGGCAAGGCCGATCGCACTGCTGCTTCGTCTTTTGAGCCATCGTCGCGGGAGGGGCAAACATCAGGGACAAACCAACCGCTAACCAGCCTTTGCTTTTCACTCTCATCTCCTTGGCGAAAACGGGGAGGTGACGGGGAAAGCTGCGAGGTCCCACCTTTTATCCGAAATCATCGGTCGGAGTCAATTGTCCGGAGGAGGTCGGGTCGGTTGCTGCGTGTCTTTTCCAGCGCTCTTTTGCGGCGCCAACGGCGAATCTCTTGATGATTGCCGCCCATGAGCACAGGGGGAACCTCCCACCCCCGAAAGGTCTGCGGCCGCGTGTAATGCGGATAGTCAAGAATTCCCGAAGAGGGATGGGAAGGTCGCACGCTTGCTTGCAAGGCCTCGGGCGCATTTCTGTCGCGGGCTTTTGCGCCCGGGCCGGCTTCCGACCAAGAGACGCTGAACGATTCGTTCGCTGCAGAATCTTGGTTTCCGAGCGCGCCGGGAATCAGCCGTGTCACGGCATCGAGGATCATCGCGGCGGGCAATTCGCCGCCGGAGAGCACAAAATCGCCGATGGAAATCTCGTCGGTCGCCAGATGCTCGGCCACGCGCTCATCCACTCCTTCATAGCGTCCGCAGATCAACACCATCCGCTCCAGGCTCGCGAATCTCCGCGCCGTCTTCTCGCTGAACAGTCTCCCTGCCGCGGATAGCAGCACGACCGCTGTTGGCGGGGTATGGAGTGCGGCCTGGCTGCCGACCAGCGACTCCACGGCTTCAAAAATCGGCTCGGGTTTCAGGACCATCCCTTCGCCCCCGCCAAACGGGCGGTCATCGACGGTGCGGTGTCGGTCATGGGTGTAGTCGCGTAAGTCGTGAACCCGCGTTTCGATCAGACGCGCTTCGCGCGCTCGCCGCACGATTCCGTAATCGAGCGGTCCGCCGAAAAATTCGGGGAAGATGGTGATGATGTCAAACTTCATCCGCTCGCCTGTTCAGGTGCTCATTTTCGATTTACGTGCGCAATCATCCTGGTACTTGGCCCCCCCATTTCCTCTGCAGAGTCGGCGAAAACATCGACCGACACGGCCCAGACGACGAGGTAAACCGAAATGCTGAACAAAACCTTGTGCAGCAGCACGTTCCTCAAAAGCAGAGTACACCCAACCTCCTTATTCGTGATTCAGATCGCGAAGACCTTCGGGAAGAAGCACTTCAATCTCGCGTGCGGCGGTGTCGATGCGCACGCAAATTTCCTGCGCAAGGGGGATCAGCAGCTCGCCCTCGGGTGCATCGACCACCAAAATCGGCGTCCCGGCCACCTCTCGACCGGTTGACTGC
>JASHRC010000114.1 GCA_030037525.1 Candidatus Acidiferrales bacterium
GTCGCACCCGATCTGCTCTCGGGCATGGGACCGAACGGTGGGCGCAGCTCGTCGTTCGATCAGAGCAAGGCGATGGAAGCCGTCAGCCACCTCGATCCGGAGCAGGTGACCACCGACTTGATGGCCGCGGCCGATTACGCGCAGAAGATCCCCGCGTCCAACGGGAAGCTTTTCGTTGTGGGTTTCTGCTGGGGCGGTGGCCAGAGCTTCCGCTTGGCGACCAATCGTCCTGACCTTGCTGCGGCGTTCGTCTTCTACGGCCAGCCTCCTGATCAGGAGGCCATGGCGCGAATCCACGCGCCTGTATACGGGTTTTATGCCGGCAATGACGCGCGGATTGACGTCACCATTCCCGACGCGACAGCGAACATGAAGGCAGCGGGCAAAGTCTACCAGCCGGTGACGTATGAGGGCGCCGGGCACGGGTTTATGCGCGCCGGCGAAGCCCCTGATTCGAGCGAGGCGAACCAGAAAGCTCGCGCGGACTCCTGGGCGCGGCTGAAAGACCTTCTAGCCAAGAACTAGCCGCCGGTGTGCTCTGCCGCCCGGTGCCTGATCAAGAGATTGGCGTGTTCGGCACGGGCGGGGTATGCTCGTGGGCTCCGATGAACGCAGCGACCAGTTCGATTCCCCTGCCTTTTGACCACCTCGAGGCACACGCGCACCTGACGCGCATCGATAAGCCGCTGGCCGCCCTGATCGAGAGGGTCGGTGCGTTTCAATTTAAGCTCGACGAATGCGACAGCGTCTACGAGTCGCTGCTCGAAGCAATCATGCACCAGAGCATTGCGGGCAAGGCGGCACAGGCGATTTTTGCGCGGATCAAAGCGCTCGGGACAAACGGCAGTTGCCCGACTCCCGGGGAACTGCTTCGCGTGCCGACCCGCACTTTGCGCCACTGCGGTCTTTCCAACGCAAAAGTTGCCGCCGTGCGCGATCTTGCGCAGAAGACGATCGACGGCGTGGTGCCGACGCTGGAAGCGGCGGAGAGGATGTCGGATCAGGAGCTGGTCGACCGGCTGACTTCTGTGCGCGGCATCGGGGTCTGGACCGTTGAGATGTTTTTGATTTTCCGCCTGGGGCGCCCCGACGTGCTGCCGATTCATGACTATGGCGTACAAAAGGGTTACGCCATCACCTACCGCAAGCAAAGGATTCCCAAGCCGAAAGAGCTGTTGCAATTCGGCGAACGCTGGAGGCCCTATCGCACGGTCGCCAGCTGGTACATGTGGCGCGCTGTTCAGCTGGCGGGGCGGGATGCTCGAAAGATCACAAAGTCAAAACCCTCCAGAAAGGCTCACCGGGAGCGGGCGAGGCAAACAGAAAAGGGTTTGCAAGCGAGGCAAGCGGGCGGACGCGGCTACCGGCGTCGCTCCCGGGCGGCGAAGTAAAGCGCCACCACTCCGATCAGCAACACGGCTCCTTCCAGATCGACCGAGGTTCGGTGCCAGCGATCGAATTCGGCGCGGCGCGGATCGGTTTGAGGCGTGCGATCGACCGAGCCCATCTGGCGGCGAAGTGCGTCCATTCGTGGAATGACCTGATACTGCGACGAGGCGGTCAGCGCCGCCATCAGGATCACGCCGAGCGCGGCAGGCTCGATGGCCGCGCGAAGCGACTTGTCAAGTGCGAGCGATGCGAGCAGAAAAACCCCGGCCGCAACGAGACCCATGACGTGCAGGCCGCTCAGCGTAAAGCCGACGATAAGCCCGGCTTGGTCACGGTTCGAGAGAACCGCGAAGACACCGCGCGCGACGACGGCCGCGAAATAGAGGATCATACCCAGCCAAGCACCCAGCGCCAGCAGCCGCAAGAACCGCAAGAAATTGTTCATCGCCATTCGGAGCTCCCCAAGAAACCGCCGCGCAACCCAGGCGCAGGCAAACAGGACCGGACTCGTTAGGCGTCCAGGCGCTTCTCGTAGGGAACCAACTCGCCGTGTTCGAGATAGCGGCGCAGCAGGCGGAGGTACATTGCCCAGCAGTAGCAGGAGACGCGCCAGTGTTCGCCGGCCTGGGGCCAGCCAATATGATAGAAGCGCACGCGAGTCCGATCGCCCTCCGGCGAGAGTTCACAGCCCACCCGCGTGTTTCGCCAGTCGTCGTGCGCCTCGGTCATTAGTAGCTCAAAGGCCCAGGGGGGCGTCGAGCGAGTGACTTTCGCCCGCCAATCAGAATCCGGACTGAAAAACAGCCGGTATTCAGCGCCTTCGGCAGGGCTGCCGGAGGAATTTTTCGTCCACCACGCATCGAGACCCTGCGCCGTAGCGAACATTTCGAAGACGCGTTGCTGCGGCGCCCGCACCGTAAACTCCTGGATGATGTCGGCCACGGCGACCTCCGGCGGGCACTTCTTAGGCACACTCTATCAAATCATCCGTCGGTCCATGATTGGTTTGGTGGCAGAATCAAAATTCGAGGCATGGTGGGCGATCAAGGACTTGAACCTTGGACCTCTCCCGTGTGAGGGGAGCGCTCTAACCACTGAGCTAATCGCCCGCCCCTGAGGAACCGCACCGGCGACGGCTGACCTCGGCAGCCGAAGCTTGGCCGGGTGGGAGCAGCGAAGCGCTCCGCAACCGCAGACCCATCTTTGCAGAAGGACGAAGGAATTGCAAACCGCGAGCAGCCCGACCGTCGCCGCTTCCAGCAGCCGGCTGGCCGAGCTGCGCCACTCGATTTCGCGCGTGGTCAAAGGCAAGGACGACGTCATTCACCTTGCACTGACGGCGCTGCTGGCGCGCGGGCATTTGCTGATTGAAGACGTACCCGGCGTGGGCAAGACGACTCTTGCTCAGGCGCTGGCGCGCTCGTTTCACTGCACCTTTCAGCGGATTCAGTTCACTTCGGACCTGCTGCCGAGCGACGTGATCGGCATCAGCGTTTTCAACCCGGCCACGCAAGAATTCGAGTTCAAGCCCGGTCCGATTTTCGCAAACATCATCGTCGCGGACGAAATCAACCGCACCACTCCCAAGACGCAATCCGCGCTCCTCGAAGCGATGAACGAATCGCAGATCACGGTGGACAACCACACGCGCCCGTTGCCGCAGCCGTTTCTGGTGCTCGCCACGCAGAATCCGATCGAGCATCATGGGACCTATCCGTTGCCGGAATCGCAGCTCGACCGCTTTCTGATGCGCATCCGGATGGGCTATCCCTCGCGCGAAAGCGAAAAGGAAATTATCCGGAATCACTCGGCCTCAGCACCTACCGAGCAGATCGAGCCCCTCATGGACGGGAGCGACGTACTCGGAATGCAGGAGGCCATTTCACATGTGAGGGTCGAGGAGAGCCTGCTCGACTACGCGCTGGAAATCATTGAGCGCACCCGGCAAACCGAACAGCTGAGCCTGGGTGTGAGCCCGCGCGGCGCCTTGATGCTGCATCGAGCGGCGCAGGCGCGCGCCTTTCTCGAGGGTCGCGACTATTGCTTGCCGGACGATTTCAAGCGGCTGATCGTTCCCGTTTTCGCGCACCGCGTGGTGGTGAGCTCGCGCTACGTCTCGACGCAGAGAAAATCCGAGCAGGCGGAAGCGATCCTGCGGGAAATTCTTGAGACGACCAGGGTGCCCGTTTAGCCGGACGAGAGGAACCGAGCCTTCCACGGGACTCGGAATGAACGTATGACCGGTGATTGGGTGTGTTCGCTCAGAACCCATCTACATTGACGCGCTGGTGGCAGAGGCGCGATCGCCCGAGCTGGAAGAATTTCGGCGTCGCCATGTTGGCCCTCTCGGTGGCCCTGGCGATCGCGCTCTTCTCCGCTGCGGCGTCACAAGAAGGCCGGCTCTGGCTGGCAGCAATTACGACGGCGATCGCGCTGGCCATCGCAGCCTGGGTGGCGATCACGATTGTTCCGGCGCTCGCCAGGCGCACCAGCCTGCGCTGGCTGGCCTACCAGGTCGACTACCGTCTGACGCGCGAGGGTACAATCTATCTGGCGGCGGTCTTCATTCTGGTTCTGGCGGCGGTCAACACGGGCAACAACCTGTTGTTCCTGATTCTCGGCTGCCTGCTCGCCGGCATTTTGATCTCGGGCGTGCTTTCGCGCGTCGTGCTCACCGGCATCGACCTGAGATTCGATCTTCCCGAGCACATCTTCGCCAAGCAGCCGGTGCTGGCGGAAATCGAGCTGCGCAACGAAAAGCAGGCCTGGCCCTCGTTCTCGCTGCTGGTTGCCGGAGGCACGAAAAAAAAACCGGGCGAGATTCTCACGCGCCCCATTTTCTTTCCTTACCTTCCGCGGCTGGCCGCGGCGCGGCAAAAAGTCGAGTTGCGCTTCCCAAAACGCGGAGTTTACCGTCAAGACGCCTTCGAGATCCGCACGCGATTCCCTTTCGGTTTTTTTGAGAAGGCGCGCGAAGTGAAATCGACCATCGAGATCACGGTCTATCCGCACGTGGAGCCGACCGACGAGTTTTACGAGGTGCTTCCGCTGCTCAGCGGCGAAATGGCCAGCTTTTATCGCGGACGCGGCCACGAGCTGCATTCGTTGCGGGAATACCGCCCGACCGACAGCGTGCGTTTCGTGGATTGGAAGGTCACCGCAAAATCGGGTCGCATGATGGTAAGGGAATTCGAGCGCGAAGATGAGCGGAGGGTGATGCTCGTGCTGGATCCTTTCGTTGGCCCATCGCTTTTAACGGATGCTCCCGAGCGCGCTGCGCCTTTCGAGCGCGCCGTTTCCCTGGCGGCGTCGATCGCCTGGCACTTTCACGAAATTGATTCGGTCCTGCAGTTCCGCACCGAGCGGTTTTCGACGCCGATGGCGCCTGCCTCCGAGATCATCTACGACACCCTGCGCGAGCTCGCGGTGGTTGAGCCGCAGCTCCTTTCGGCAGGCGGCAGATTTCTGGATGATCTCGGTGGCGATCAGGAAATCTTCAAGATCATTCTCACGGCCAGGGCGCAGCGAAGCATTCCGAGCCTGCTGTGGTCGTCCTCATACTTTCTGTTCATGGATCGGCTGTAGGGAAATAAAAACCAACCCAACTCCTACAAACGACGAGCACGGCCGGGAAGAGCCGACAGAGGAAGGAATCCAATTCACCCCAAAGCCGAAAGGCGACGGCCTCGAGCGTCTTAACAGTCAGGAAGCGACAGGCAGACGGCCGAACATCCAGCGGGCGAGTTGCCGTCTCCGACTGAACCAGACCAGCGAGATCAAACCAAGGCCTAGCATCCAGATCGTCGAAGACTCCGGCACGGGCTGCACTTGCGTGAGGGTGTACGTCAAGTTGCCGGCCGGCGCGGTACTGACCGACAGAGTGAAGGTACCAATGGTTCCGGAGTCTGAAGAAAACGTAAACGTCCCGGTCTTCATTTCCGGACACTCTTCCGCGATGGCGCATCCGTCTGCCGTGTAAAGCTGATCGGAACTGTTAGAGGTAACCAACTCCGGAAAGACAGCCATAAAGTCTACATCCTCAAGCACCGGGTAAGGAGACGCTTCCAAAGAGGTGTTGTTAAAGACCAGGACATCCGGCGTTGCCACTCCTTCCGTAAGGCTTGCGGGGCACCCACTAAGGCAAGTGATGTCCGTTGCTACGGCGAAGAGGCCGGGTGTATCAGTCGATGGATCGTTAGCGATATAGCAGGCATCCCCAAGGGCGGCCCATATGCTCGCCCCGCAGGTGGCCTCACTCGTCGTATCGGGAGTCAAGGGCATCGTCCAGGTTACGGAGAAATCATCGGCCTGCACGGCGCTCGCGCTAAGACAGAACAGAACGCCTAGAAGGATTCCTAGCTTGTACCTCGGTCTCATGTCTGCCCTCCCCCCCCGCCGCGCTCATCCACTGTCGCCTGCTTTACACAAACTCACCTTGGCGCAGCCGTACACCTGATCAATGACAGAGGAGATACTGCAGAAGCTTTACCAAGGAGGAAAAACGGGTCAAACGCTGTATTTTCAGTCAAGGAGGAATGACTTCCCTGCTCCAGCGGAATTCTTTTGCGCAATCCTGCTGGAAAAGGTTTTCCGTTTCGGAAAAGGTTTTTCCATTTTTTCCATATACAGGGTTTCCCCGAAGCATGTCGAGTGTTTCCCTTAACTTCGCCCTTCGTGCGAAGATAGCGCGAACCCGATGCGACACCAGTGGGAGGAACCAGAACGCGCTCGCTTGCAGCTCAGCCTCTTGCGTTGGTTTCGCACTCATCGACGCGACCTCCCCTGGCGCGCGAGCCGCGATCCGTACCGCATCTGGATCGCGGAAATCATGCTGCAACAGACGCGCATCGCTGCTGTTCTTCCCTACTACGATCGTTTTCTTCGGAACTTCCCCACACTGCGCGCGCTGGCCCGGGCTCGGCAGGAAAAAGTCCTGCGCCTATGGTCCGGCCTCGGCTATTACACCCGGGCACGAAATCTGCATCGCGCTGCGAAGGAGATTGTTTGTAACCACGGCGGCAAATTCCCGCACAGGCTCCGTGACGCTCTGGCGCTGCCAGGGATTGGGCGTTACACGGCGGCGGCAGTCCTCAGCATCGCATATCGCCTGCCGCTTGCGGCGCTCGATGGCAACGTGGCACGCGTATTGGCGCGGCTCGGCGCGATTCGCGGCGACTTGCGCGTACCTCGACGTTGGCAGCGTCTTGCCGGAGGGGCGGAGCATCTTCTCGCGCGGCAAGCACCGGGAGATTGGAATCAAGCCCTCATGGAATTGGGAGAGACCATCTGCACTCCGCAGAATCCCCGCTGCAAAGATTGCCC
Organism: Candidatus Acidiferrales bacterium; assembly: GCA_030037525.1. GTDB lineage: Bacteria > Acidobacteriota > Terriglobia > Acidiferrales > UBA7541 > Palsa-295. Next base: position 6,712 of record JASHRC010000114.1, read on the forward strand.
CGTTTCGCGGTTTTGCTTGGCTCGCGCGCGGCGCCTCACGCGCGAAATCCCGGCGGCGCGCCGAAAACGCGCTGCCGTTAACGTCCGGATCGCCTGCGCGATTCTCGCAGATCCGCGCGGTCGCACGATTCTGGTGCGTGAGCCGGGAGCGCACGACAGCGTGCTGTTCTCTCGCCTGTGGCAGTTTCCAGCGGTGGAAGTGAGGCGCGAGCCGCTCACCGAGTTGGGAAACCATCTCCGCAAGCTTTGGGGGTTCGGCTCGCCGCCAGCGCGGCTGGAGGCTCTGCCGACGCTGCGCCACCCGGTCACGTTCCATAAAGCCACTCTGCTTCCATTCATGGCCCGTGTTGCGAAACTGCCCCATTTAGCCGGCACGCGCATCCTCGCGCTCAACCAGATTCTCGAGCTTCCGGTTTCGAGCGCCACCCGCAAAATCGCCGCAGTGGCCGTGAGCGGATCAGCCTGAGAAGCCGGGGCTCCGTCGCATTTCGCAGTTACCAGTGCGCCTCGCGGTGGCCGGGGGAGGCCCGGCCGATGCTAGCATCGTAGTGTCGCATGTCCTCGGCTGCACAACCCATGGCCCGGCCCGACCGCAACGCCGATACGCTGCCCGCCGTCGAGGGCTACTTTCAGGTGTCGCTCTTTCTGCTGGTCGCAACCGGCATCCTTGCGGTCGTCTCGACCGGCAAGCTCGATCTTCCCTCGACCGTCGTTCCCCCCATCGCGCTGATCTGTAAAGGGGTTCGCATATTCCGCGGGCGCGGCCCTGAGCTCTCCACTCGCGCCGCGACCTGGCTCGTCCTGGCTTATTTCCTGTTTTTCCCCTTCGATCTGTGGGTGCTTTCGCGCACTCTCGCCGAGGGTGCTCCCAACCCAGGGCTCTACGCGGCACTGCTGTCGGCCATTCACCTGATGCTCTTCGCTACGTTGATTCGCCTGTACTCGGCGCGAACGAACCGCGACTCTGGATTTCTTGCAGTTCTGGCGGTCACCGCGATGCTGGCCTCCGCGATTCTGACGGTCGAAACCGGCTTTCTCGTTGCGCTGGCGATTTTTCTGGTCTTCTCAGTTTCGACATTCGTTGCGCTGGAGATGCGCCGAAGTGCTAAGGGTGCGGCACTAGCTCCCTTTGAGCCCGCTTCGCCCTTGGCGCGGCGTCTCAATCGCGCGCTCGGTGTGACATCCGCGTTTGTGGCCACAGGAATGCTGCTGCTCGGTCTGGTGATCTTCTTTGTGATTCCCCGATTCACCACCGGCTATCTGAGCGCTCTCAACCTTCAGCCCGCCTTGATGACCGGGTTCAGCGACAACGTGGCGCTCGGCGAAATTGGCCAGATCCAACGGAATACGTCGCTCGTGATGCGCATTGCGGTCGAAGGGGACGCCAAAATAGCCGAGAATGTTCATTGGCGCGGCATCGCGCTGACGACTTTCGACGGAACCAGATGGTTCACTCCCGCGCGGGAACAGAATATGGTCGTGGCCGATGCAAACGGCGACTATGCGTTGGACTCCGGCTTCTTTCACGGCACCTTTTCCCCGCTCCGCTACACGGTGCTCATGGAACCCATCGCCACGGATGCCATTTTTGTTGCTCTTCGCCCAGAATCGATTCGGGGCCGCTTCGGCGAGGACTCCGTCAGCCCGAACGGATTCCCGCACCACCCTTATCTTTTGATGGATCAGACCGGCTCGCTTTCCAACGCGGCCCACAACGGCACCAAAATTCGGTACGAAGGTAGGTCGCTCCTGCCCACCACGCCGGCGTCGGAACTGCGCAAGGCCCCCTCCGTGTATCCCCCTGTGATTCAGGAAACCTATTTACAGCTTCCCTCGCTCGATCCGCGCGTTCGCGCCTTGGCCGAACGGGCCACATCGGATGCGAAAAACCAATACGACAAAGCTGTGAGCGTCGAGCACTATCTGATTTCGCACTATTCCTACACGCTCAACCTCACTGGCCCACCGACCAAAGATCCGCTCGCACAGTTCCTTTTCGAGCGGAAGTCCGGCAACTGCGAGTACTTTGCCTCGGCCATGACCATCCTGCTGCGCTCGATGGGGATCCCGGCACGATACGTCACCGGTTTTTCGCCCGGCGAATACAACGACCTGGGCGGCGACTACATCGTGCGTGAAAGCGATGCGCACGCCTGGGTGGAGGTGTTTTTCCCCGAGTACGGCTGGATCACCTTCGATCCAACGCCGCCGGGCAATAACCCCCGTCATGGACTGCTCGACCGAATGAGCCTCTACTGGGACTGGTTTCAGTTTGCCTGGGCCGAATGGGTAATCAACTACGACTTCGCACATCAGCTGACGCTGGGTCAGAACTTAGAGAAGACCTCCCGCAACTGGGGCGATCGCGCGCGCGACATCTGGCGTGCCAGGGAACACGCCGCCATGGCACGGCTGCTCGCGCTCGATCGGCGACTGGAATCCTCGACGTATTTCTTGCCGAGTGTGCTGGTTTTGCTGCTGGTGACGTTGTTCGCGTTGCGGGGACGGTCTGTGATTCGCTACGCCCTGGCGTGCTGGAGTCTCCGCGCGCGGCGCACGGGCAATTTGACCGCCAGCCTCGCCTCGCTCGAATACACCGAGATGCTTCGCCTTCTTGAACAGAGAGGCTGGAAGAAATCTCCTTCCGAGACCGCGCTGGAGTTCGCCTCTGGCATCCCGGTGGGAGATTTGGCCGTGCGAGTCCGAGAGCTCACCGAATTGTATCAGTCCGCGCGATTCGGCGACCACCCGGCGCGCATCGAGCAGATGTCATCTATCCTCCGCTTCCTTCGCGATTCGCTGCGGGCCAGCAAATCCACCGGGCGATGAACCGGCGAGTGTGGGTTTTGCTCGCGGCGACGCTGGCAGCCGTTTTCATCGTATATCTCTTCCCGGCGATTCCGCAGAACGAGGCGTATCACCAATTCGCGGATCAGCGCACCGTGCTCGGTATTCCCAATGGCCTCAACGTTCTGTCCAATGCGTGCTTTCTTCTTGTCGGGCTGCCTGGCATCGGGCTCACCCTGCGCGGCGCGGGATTCCTCGATCCGCGCGAGCGCTGGCCGTATTGTGCGTTCTTCATAGGCGTAACGCTCACGGCCTTTGGCTCAGCATGGTACCACCTGGACCCGAATAACCACACGCTCGTCTGGGATCGCATTCCCATGACGATTGGCTTCCTGGCGCTTGTCGCTGCATTGATCGCCGAACGAATCGACGTCACCACGGGCCTGTGGCTCCTTCTGCCGCTGATTGCGGCCGGCATCGGCACCGTAATTGATTGGGAGATCACGCAGTCTCGCGGCCATGGCGATCTGCGACCCTACGCCATCACGCAATTCGGCTCGCTGCTGGTGATGGTTCTGCTCCTGGTGCTGTTCCCGGCGCGCTACACGCGGTCCCTCGATTTCGGAATTTCGCTGGCACTCTACGGCGTTGCGAAGATTTTCGAAGCAACCGATCGTCTGGTCTTCTCCATAGGGCGGATGGTCGGGGGGCACGTGATCAAACACATCCTCGCCGCGCTCTCCGCCTATTGGATTTTCCGTATGCTCCGGCTACGTCTCCCTGTCTCCAGGCAAACCTCGTCTGCCTAAGTGGCCTTGGTCGGAATCTTCTGGCATCATTGCGCGACTTGGGAGGCGAAACCCATGCCCCGCCCAACCGGTTACCTTTGCCTGGCCTTGACTTTCGCTGCGCTCTGGTTTCCAGCCTCAATTTCCGCCCAAAGTGCTAGTGCCGCCGACCCGGTCCGCACGGCGACCCACGTCCTGAAAGGCAAGATTCTCGAGAGCATGGGTGCCGATCCCAATAAACTGAGCGTAGCGGAATCGGAATACCGCGCAGCTTTGCAGCTGGATGCCAATCACGCGATGATTCACTTCAATCTTGGCGTCGTCCTCCTCCGGGAGGGGCACAATCCGGACGGAATCGCCGAGCTCAACGATTACCTCCGCCTCTCGCCCGACGGACCGAACGC
>JASHRC010000115.1 GCA_030037525.1 Candidatus Acidiferrales bacterium
CCATTCGTTGCCCCCAACGCTTCACGGATCCGAATGATCGGCATTGTGCTCGTGCTCGGCGCGTTGGCGAGTACAGGGTTCCGTGGGTGGTTTGCCTCACGCGTTACAAAAGAAATCTCCGTGGCAGGCCTGACGTTGCATGCAGACTGGTCCGTAAATATTGGCGTGATTTTCGCGGGGTTGATTCTCCTGATTCTCGCCGAGATCTTCAGGCTGGGCACGGAGATGAAGGGCGACCTCGAAACAGCGCGCAAAATTCAGCTCGATCTAGTCCCGCGCGAGATCTTTCGCAAGAACCATACGGTTGTGCACGCCCGGATGCTGCCTGCCAAGATCGTCGGCGGGGACTACTATGATGTTCTCGAGCTGGACCAGAGGCATCTCGCCGTCGTACTGGGTGACGTCACGGGCAAGGGGCTGTCCGCGGCGATGCTGATGGCTTCGGTCCTCGGAAGCGTACGCGCGTTTTGCTCGGCCGGGCTAAGGGGGAGCGACTTGATCGCAGCCGTCAATAAACACGTGTGCACAAACACGCCCGGAGACCGCTTGGTGACGCTTTTCTACGGGGAGCTCGACACATCCACCGGGCAGATGATGTACGTGAACGCCGGCCACAACGCCCCGATCTTGCAGCGCTCCGACGGCGGGGTAGATCGGCTCCAGCCCACAGCTATGATTTTGGGGGCGATGGCTGACGCACAGGTGGAATCTCGACAAGTCGAGATCAAACCGGCCGACCGCTTGCTGCTTTTCACGGACGGGTTCTCGGAGGCGTTCAACAAGAGGAGTGAAGAGTACGGCGAAAAGCGTCTGACCGAATCGTTCGAAAGGGCGCGCACGCTGCCGCTCACAGATGTAGTGAAGCGCCTGATTGCCGATGTGTTAAGGTTTGTTGGTTCCGTACCACCCAGCGATGACATGACGCTGATGCTAGTCGAGCGAGAACCCGCCTAGCGATAGCTAGGCACGTCTCCGGGATGCTGCCCCTTCGATAGAACATTTTTCCCGGCGGGCAGCCCTCGAGAGGACCGGTGGCCGCGATGAGCTCATCCCCAGCCAATCCACTCATTCTCACTCTGGATAGCCCCCAGGCGGTGCTCGAACAGGTGGGCGGCAAGGGGGCATCGCTGGCGCGCATGGCGGCGGCCGGTCTGCCCGTTCCAGCCGGCTTCCACATCACCACCGATGCGTATCGCCGTTTTCTTGAGGAGAACCATCTCGGCGGGAGAATCCTCGCCGAGGTGGCAGGGGTGAACGAACACACCACGCCCGATCAGGCATCGGCGCGGATTCAATCGCTGATTGAAGCAGGCACAATGCCCGGTGAGATCGCCACGGCGATCCGGCAGCAGTATGAGAAATTGGGCGCGGACATGCCCGTGGCGGTGCGTTCGTCGGCGACGGCGGAAGATCTCCCGGAGATGTCGTTCGCAGGCCAACTGGAGACGTACCTGAATGTGCGCGGCGGCAATGCGGTGATCGACGCCGTGAAGCGGTGCTGGGCCTCGCTTTGGACGGGGCGGGCGATCGATTACCGCCAGCGGCAGAGGATCCGCTCGGAGGACATCGGCATCGCCGTCGTCGTGCAGCAACTCGTCCCGGCCCAGGCTGCGGGGGTGGCTTTCACCGCAAATCCGGTGACAGGGTCGCGCGAAGAACTGATCATCAACGCCGCGTGGGGCCTAGGGGAGGCCGTCGTCAGCGGGCAGGTGACACCGGACACAATCGTCGTCAATAAAAAAACTGGCGCGATCGCATCGCAGGAAATCGCGAGCAAAGAAGTCATGACGGCGCGATCCGAAGAAGGCATACACGAAGAGCCTGTCCCTGTGAACAAGCGCAAACGAGCCGCACTCGCACCCACACAAGCCGCTGAACTGGCGCGGCTCGGCGTCAAGATCGAAGAGCTTTATGGTCAGGCGATGGACATCGAATGGGCCATGTGCGGTGGGCAGATCTTCATTGTGCAGGCGCGACCAGTGACCGCGCTGCCCGCGTCGCGCGCCACGCCGGATTGGAAGGTGCCACGCGAAGGGCGGCAATACTGGCGCGTGAGCGTGGCCGAATTGCTGCCCGATCCCCTTTCACCAATGTTCGCCACGCTGGCCTTGCCCCTTTGGAACCAAGCTTTGGAGCAAATGGCGCAATCGAGGCGCATTCAGATTCTTACAGGCGAGGTCGGGCTGGTGACGATCCACGAGTACGTCTACTACGACTTCAGCTTCAACGCATGGCAAACAGTTCGGATGCTGGCCGCCTTACCCGTGCTGATCCAGCGGTTCATAAGGATCCAGCGCTCAGCCCGGGCGCGGTGGATGGAGGAAACCCTCCCGCATTACGCGAACGTGACCCGCACGTGGGCTGGACGCGACCTGAGCGCGGTACCCATCCTGGAAATACTCGCCGGCACGCGCGCGATCGTGGAAGCGGCGGCAAACTACTATGTCAGCATCCAGACCATCCTGGGGGGCGCAAACGCAAGCGAAGCCATTTTCACGAACCTATACAACCGCCTCATCAAGCGCAAGAACGACCCGCCAGCTCTCACTTTCCTGCTCGGGTTTGATAGCACACCGATCCGCGCCGAGAAGTCGCTCTACAACCTGGCCATGTGGGCACGTGTGCACAGCAATCTCGCCGAATTTCTGGCGCGGACGAGCAGCAAGGACATTGCGGCGACGTACGAGTCGCAATGTCCGCCGGGGGTCAACCGCGAAATCTGGGGGGAATTCACTGTCTGCTTGGCAGAGCATCTAAGGCGTTTTGGTCACGTGGTCTACGATCTGGATTTCGCCAAGAGCCTGCCCGCTGAAGATCCGGCAGCGCTGATGGAAACGCTCAAATACTTCATTGCCGGGCAAGGACGGAACCCGCACGAGAGGCAGGCTGCTTCTGCAGTTGCTCGGGATCAGGCCACGGAAGCCTTGCTGGCGCGGCTCGGCGGGCTGCGTCGGCGATTATTTACACGCGTGCTACGCTGGGCTCAACGTTGGGCACCGCTACGCGAAGAAGCGCTTGCCGATGTCGGGCTGGGATGGCCTGTGCTGCGCCGCATATTCCGCGAAGTCGGGCGCCGGATGGCCGCGGCCGGTGCGCTGACCGAAGCAGACGAGGTGTTTTGGCTGAAGTGGGAAGAGGTCGAAGCAGCGGCGCGCGCGCTCGATGCCCATCACCCAATGCAAAATTATTGTCGCGCGATAGCAGAACGTGGCGAGACTTGGAAGCAAGCGCATGCTGTTGCACCACCGGCCGTGCTGCCTATCAAGGGCGGCGGTCGGCTTTTCGGCCTCAACATCAGCCGCTGGCTGCCCGCACGCGCTGGGCAGACGGCGAGCAATATGTTCAAAGGGATTGGCGCTAGCCCAGGCCGAGTGACGGGCAAAGCGTGCGTGATTCGTGGCCCTGAAGAGTTCGGGCAAATGAAGCCCGGCGATATTCTCGTCGCCAAAATCACGACGCCGGCATGGACGCCATTGTTTGCGCTGGCGTCGGGCATCGTTACGGATGTGGGCGGACCATTGAGTCACAGTTCGATTGTGGCGCGGGAATATGGCGTACCGGCGGTACTGGGGACCGGCTTGGCGACTCACCGTATTCGCAGCGGTCAGCGCATCACCGTAGACGGCAACGGCGGCGTAGTGACCTTGGACGGATAGAACCCATCTCGTCTCTGTACGCCGGACGAACGGCTCCTTGACAGCAGGAATATCAGTCGAATGTGTGGAAACCAGCAAAGTGTGTTCGGCAACCGGAGATTATTCGCTGCCTTATCCATCGAAATCTCAGAGATGCTGCCATGCCTGAATAGGTCAACGCCCGTAATGCCAGCCTTCGGAAAACACTCTGCAGCAACGTACGTCAGAAAGCCCAGTCCGCACCCC
>JASHRC010000116.1 GCA_030037525.1 Candidatus Acidiferrales bacterium
GCCTCCCAGCTCGACTGCCCGGGTGTTCTCGATGAGGACTTGTCGCCAGACTTCGACCAGCGTTTGCTCGAACGAAGATTTCATGGAGGTGAATGTGAATTATATGCCGGGCGGCCCACCCGCGCTCGGAAGCAACAGAAGTCTCAGAAGTCCGAGGGATGCTGGCTCCCAATGCGGGCATTCCGCGCTATACTCCCGCGCCGGACTTAAGCTCAGGTTCTGCTTCGAATTCGCTTGCCGGGCGACCGGGGGCTCTATGGAACGAAGAGGAATCGTCGCAACCATTGTCGTTTTGCTTACTGCCATAACCGTCTTGGGGCAAGATCAAGCTCCGCCACTGCCTCCTGCTACCCCCAATGCCCCTCCCCCATCGCTTCAGGCGAACGCCGATCCCGGATACGACGCGGCGCTTGCGGCATGCAAGAATCCGCCACGCAAGGTTCCACCCATCCGTTTCCCCGCGACCGGACCTGCGCCGCGAGACTACACCGTCACGGAAATTTCGGGCGTCATCGCAACAGGACAGAGATGGAAGTTCCTGTGGCAGGAGCGTGGCAACAATGGCGACGGAATCGTGGGAACTAAAGACGGCGGCTTGCTGATTGCGCAGAACGACAAAAGCGATGTCGTCAAGCTGGATCAGCACGGGAAGCCCTCAGTCGTCTACACCGATACCCACACCGGCGGCGCGCTTTCCATCAACTCAAGAGGCGAACTGTTTATCGCGGAACGCGGATTACATCCCGCAATTTGGGAGCTCGCGCCCAAACGCAGGCTCCTCGCCGACAAATACAACGGTGATTCATGGGATTGCATTCCTAGCGTCCTCAACGATCTTTCGGCCGATGGCAGAGGCGGCGCCTACTTCACAATGGGAGGGCTCTTCTATGCCGGCTCCGACGGTGTAGTCACAGAGTACGGAGAGAACCTCTTCACCAATGGCATTATCCTCAGTCCCGATGAGAAAAGGCTCTACGTAACCAATAGAAACACGGTGGTGGTTTTCGATGTACAGCCGGATGGCTCGCTTGTAAACGAGCGAGACCTCGCCAAGCTCAAGCAAGGCACGGCCGGCGACGGCAGCACGATCGACGCCGATGGACGGATTTACGTGAGCACGAACCCTGGCATCCAGGTGATCGGGCCCGACGGGACGTGGCTCGGATTGATTCCCACGCCGCGCGACGTTATCAGTGTGTCTTTCGGCGGCCGCGACAGAAAGACTTTGTTGATCCTGGCCCGCGGCGCCGAGGACTCAGACGGCACACAGATCGCCAACGCAGCGCAGGTGTACTCGATCCGTATGATCGCGCAAGGTTACCAGGGGCGGCCCAAGTAACCAAGAAACGCAAGCTTTCTACGGGCTTCGGAGTGAGCGACTCCAGATGGCCCCAACGCGCCAAATCCATGATCGGTCGGCTTCGCATACACATCCCGGCTGGCTGAAGTGCAATACAGACCATCTAGAACGGTGTGAGCACCGGCCGCTCTGGGTCAGCTCAATTTCCGGGCCCGCGGTCCGGCAGGTTACTTCGGAGCGTTTTCGCGATGGCGGATCTCCGCATCGTGCACCGCGGCCAGTGCGTCGGCTGGCGGTGGAGTCTGACCTGTGAGCAAGACTGTATTGCCGAGCTCTTGGCCGTACTGCGCGATTGTGGATTCCTTGCACGCTGCCGCGGTCACCGCGAATCATGCGAACAATCTGCGGGTTCGTCTTCCTGAGAGGCATGAAATCGATCAGCGTGACCGAACCGGTATGGGTCACAAACTCCGTTTCTAGAATCAATCTTCCCTTGCGGTATTGTCGCTTGACGCGGGCATCACCGCGCGGCGCCAGCCGCCAGAACCCGTTCTCCGCTTTGCCCAGCAAAGATGCAAAACAGGCGTCTGAATCGAACCGTGGCAAGCGAAGCCAGTCGATCGATCCGTTGCGGGAGACGAGAGCTGCGGTCTCGCAGTCGCCGACGAGCGCGTAGGCTTCGATCAGGCCAGCCATTTGTAATTCCGTTCTTTAGAGTGTGGTTGGTCGGCAGCAGGTCGTGTGTCAGCAGGTGCACGCACCGACCGCAGCTTTCATTGGGCGGGTTCGTTCACAAGTGAAAAGAGCCTGATTCGCGGATTTTTTGGGCTGCGGGACGGGGAAACAACGAATTCCTTTGAAGCACTGCGCAAACGGCGAGCCAAATCCGGCTCTGGGACCTACGTTGCGGGGATTCGTCCCTGTCTCCCGGGCGGCAATAGATCTGGCCGCCAGCCCAACTCGTTCAGAATCCTGGCGCCCGAGCGCGCCAGTTCTTCTTTCACGCGTTCCAGGCCGCCGAACAGCAATTTCCCCTCTCTTTTCCGCCACACGCCTGCGACCATCACGGAATCGACATTGGCTAAGCTGGATTGCAGGACTACAGTCGCCACTGGATCGTGCACCGGCCAAACATTGAATGCATCGACGCGGATCAGTACTAAGTCTGCTTGCTTGCCTGCAGTGAGGGTGCCGATGCGATCCTGCATTCGGAGCATTCGCGCGCCCTCGACCGTTATCCAGCCCAGCGCGTCGCGGACAGGAACGGTGGACGTTGGAGGAATCTCTCCGCTTATGGCACGGCACTCCGCATTGTCCAAACAGCGCTGGTGCGCAAGCGCGATTCGAGCCGCCGTCAGCATGTCCCCAGAAATCACACTCTCGAGATCGACGCCGAGCGAGGGCGCCGCACCCAGTTTGCGCAAGCGCCCGATGATCGGATGGCCGTGGCCTTGCGACATTTCGTTTTCAGGCGCCAGTGAAAATGTCACGCCGCAATCGACAAAACGCGCCAATCGGTCGTTGGCGAGATCGTTCCCGTGGACGACGTTCACAAAGTCCCCGATGAGTTCTTCGCGCTCCAACACGTCCCAGCCCTCGGGAGTTTTCGCGGGTCCGCCGCCCTGATGCATGGAAGCGATCAAGCCCATTTCGCGTGCCATGCGGAAATCGTGTAGGCAAACCTCCAGCGTCGAGTAGTGAGGCCCCAAAATCGCCAGACCCAAGGTCATGAGTTGATCCCGCGATGCGAACGGGCCACGGAGAAGTCGCTCGACCTCACCGCGCGGGTGCGGAACCTCGGAGAAGTGCCGTTCTCCGGGTTTGGGGTCCGGCTTCGGCGAACCGTGAAAAAAAGCGGCGCGGATGCCGGATTCTCGGAGACCATCGATTGCCGCATCGGTGTATTGCGGAGTGGGATTGTTATGGCACCAGTCCACGAGTGTTGTTGTGCCGCAGTTCAACTGATTAAGCGAGCCGGCTAGATTGGCAATGTGGATGTCTTCCGCGAGAAAGCGGGTTGCCAAACCGGCATGCATCCAGCGGAAATACTCGAGCAGCGTCCAGTTCGAGGAAACTCCCCTTAAACAGGTCTGCCAGGTGTGCATGTGGGCGTTCACAAGCCCGGGAATGACTATGAACGAGTGGCCGTCGATGATCTCCGCATCCACAGGGCCGATTTGCCTGCCGACCGCTCGAATCAGGTCATCTTCAATCAGAATGCTCCCGGGACGAAAATCGCCCAGCGCGGGATCCATGGTGATGACCGTTGCGTCGCGAATGAGAGTTCTGCGCACCCGGCACCTCGAAACCGAGCGATTGTCGCATAGGCGAGCGTCTTCGGTTAATCGATCCTATAATCCGACCGCGCAATGGCGAGGAGAGAATTCATGGCCAATCTAGGGTTTGTCGGCTTGGGAGTGATGGGCAGCGAGATGGTGAATCGTCTGCTCGCGAGAGGGCACGCCGTAACGGGATACAACCGCACTCGCGAGAAAGCCGAGCGGCTTATGGATCAGGGCATGAAATGGGCGAACTCCCCGCGGGCGGTTGCCACGGCCTCCGAGGTCACGTTTTCCATGGTTGCCAATTCTTCCGCACTCGAGGCGATTGCCGAAGGACCGGATGGGATTCTCGCGGGTCTCGCGTCCGGCAAAGTCTTGATCGACATGAGCACCGTGAGCCCCTCTTTCAGCCGAAATCTTGCGGCTCGGGCCCGCGAGAGGGGTGCAGACATGCTCGACGCGCCTGTGTCGGGAGGCGTGATCACTCTGAAAGAGGGGAAATTGTCCGTGATGGTCGGCGGACGGCGCGAAACGTTTGAACGGATGAAATCACTGCTCCACGACATCGGGCATAAAGTGACATATGTCGGCGACAATGGCTTGGCTCTGGTGATGAAGATCTCGACAAATCTGAGTCTTGCCGTTCAAATGATGGCGTTTTCCGAGGGTATTTTGATAGCGGAGAAGAGCGGCATTCCCCGTGAAGTGGCCGTCGATGTTTTCACGCATAGTGCCGCGGCTTCGCCGATGCTTCAGTATCGCGGGCCTTTCGTTCTCAAACTACCGGACCCGGCGTGGTTCAACGTCGATATGATGCAGAAGGACATGCTGCTTGCATTGGAACTGGGGCGACAGCTCGATATTCCGATGCCGACCAGCGCGATTTCAAACGAATTCCTGACGGCAGCTCGCGCCAGAGGCATGGCGGATGAGGATTTCGCTGTGGTCTTCGATGTTTTGGCCGAGATGGCCGGGGTTCGTGAGCACTAAGGATGGGCGCTTCGACCGGCATAGTTGCGAGGACCACGGGGAAACGACCCCCTATTTTCTCGGTGACTCTGCGGTAGTTATGTCAAGGATCTCGCCTAGCTCGCGCACGATGCGATGTGGACGCCGGCCGCGCGGTTGGGAGGCCCAACCTTCCGCCGTGGTAATGCCGGTTGTTACTCCAAAGCCCATCGCGCCCCCGCGACGCGCCATGATCATCTCGACCAGAGGATCGTCGCCAATGACACCGACTCTGCGCATGGGCACTCGGAGTTTCTTGGCGACGAGCTTCAGAGCATGCACAGAAGGCTTGCCGGTGAGGATCATGGGAGCGCGGGTTATCTTGCGCACGGCAGCGGTAATGGCGTGCGAGTAACCCATGGTCTTGCCGCCAGCGGTGGCGAAAAAGGGCACGTCGGAAGCGACGTAGAGATCGGCGCCATTCCAGATCGCTTTGCAGGCGGTTTCGATGTCCTTCATTCCACAGTCCGGGTGCCAGCCGATGTACACAGCATCGACCTGATCGGCGCGCTCTTGTCCGGTGAAGACAATCTCGATTCCCGCCTGAGCCAGCGGTTGACCGACTCCCGGGATGCCGAGCACGAGAGCGCGCTTGACGCCGTGCCTGGTCATGAGATCTGCCGCCACGATCGAGGGGGTCAGCAAAATCTCGTCGGAGATCGGCAACCCCAGCATGCGCAGTTTCGGCGCTTGTTCCGCCGCCGGATATGCAGTGCCGTTTGTCAGGACCACGAACGGTATGCCGCGACCTTGTAGCTCGCGCAGAACCTCGATGGCGCCGGGCAGCACACGGTAGCCGCCAAGCGAGCGGTCGCTCAGGACCAACGTGCCGTCAAGATCGAACATGAACCCTTCGACCGGGGCCAAGGGCTCATTCCAGCCGTTGCGGGAAGGCTTCATGCCTCTGCTCCAACCGAGGCAGTTTGGCCGCGCAGCTCAAGCTTGAATCCTGGCTTTTCAACCGACAGGTAAGCGATGTCGGGCCGCGCAGTCAATTGGCGGATCAGGTTCATCACCGGAGCCATGTCAGGATCGTATGTCCGCTGCGCGGGGCCAGCGGCTTTCATTGCGTCGACTTGCCCCGAGGGCATGGTGGCTCGCAAAAGAAACTCTTCATCGCTTAGTTCCGGACCGATGCGTTGGCGCAATTCCGATAGAGGAGGCATGCCTGGTTCGTCGCGCAGCTCGTGCGTCCGCGGCAGGGATTCAATTCGATCCATCACCTCCGGCGCGATGGGGATGTTCGGCCGTCCGAATTTTCCGAGCGCGTACCGGATGATTTCATCGGGGATAATGCTGTAGCGCTCCTCGCCACTGACATTCAGCACGGCTTGTGTGATCAGCATCTGAGCGAAAGGCGTCATCACGATGGGCCAGCCCAGTTCTTGGCGCACGCGGCCCAATTCCTCAATCACCGCGCCCTCCAGATGAGAGACTCTCGTCTCGGCAAGGTGGCGACGCATCGTGCCGATGGTCCCGCCGGGTAATTGGTGATGGAGATAGGCGGCGTCAAAAGCCTGAGGCCGGCCGGCGGGCAGGCCTTCTGCCTCGGCGAGACGGGTAAAGTAGCGGCTCACCTCCGCCAGGGCCTGATCGTCGATGTCCAACCGATGTCCGAGCGCGCGCAGATTGGAAACAACCCGCTCCGACGGCGGATTGGAGTTGCCGTCGGCGGCGGCTCCCGACGCACACTGGACAGCGCTGATGCCCCACGCCGGCGCCTCCATGTAGGTCAGCTCGCCGACCCCGATCGTGCAGTGCGAGTGAAGTTCCAGCGGTTTGCTGCCGATGGCCGCCGTGACCGCAGGTAGGAGGGTGCGAGCGCGCAGCGGCGTCAGGAGGCCGCCTGGATCTTTGACGTAGAGCGCGTCGACATGGGGGCTCTCTGCAAGAGTGCGCGCACGGGCGACGTAGTGGGCGTCGTCATGAATAGGGCTCAGCGTGAATACGAGCGCGCCGATGACGTATTCGCCGCCCGCGGCCTTGATCATGCGCGCACAGGCGACGTTGGAATCGGCATCGTTCATGGGATCGGCGAGCGCGAACCGGCGCAGCCCGTTCTGGATGAGAGTCTTAAACGCAAGCGCCATAAATTCGGGGCTGGCGGTCTCCCAGGAGATAAAACGGAAGCCCGTCGAGAGGAACTGCAGGGGCGTCTTTGGCATGGCTTTGGCCATGAGACGAATGCGTTCCCAAGGATCTTCCTTCTTGTAACGGACGGCGACGCCCATGTGGGTGGAAGTCGTGAAGTCGATGGCTTTGAACCCGACGCGATCCATCGCCGGCGCGATGGTCAGGGTCTTGGCCGTATCGACTCCGAGCGCAGACCACAGACACTGATTTCCATCCCGCAGGGACGTTTCAACCAGTTGGATGCTAGCCATGGGCGCGGGCCTCCTCAAGGCGCCGTTCAAGAAAACGCGGCACAAAGCCCGTGTCGACGCCTCCTCGCCCAAACTCGGGATCCGCCAGCACTTCCGCATGAAACCCGAGATTGGTGGCGACGCCCTCGATGTGAGTTGAAGCGAGCGCCTGACGCATGCGTTCCAGGGTCGCAGCACGATCCGAAGCGTGAACAATGATCTTGGCCATCAGCGAATCGTAAAAGGGGGGAATCTGAGCGCCGGAAAAAATATGCGTATCGACCCGCACGCCCTCCCCTGAGGGCCACACGGCGGTCCGAACCCTGCCAGGGCTAGGACAGAAGTCCCGCTCGGAATCCTCAGCATTAATTCGGCACTCGATCGCGCAGCCCTCCGTGCTGATCTCTTCCTGTTTGGAACCTAGCCCGCGACCGTCGGCGATGGCGATCTGCTCGGCTACCAAATCGATGCCCGTGACCGCCTCGGTGATGGGATGCTCGACCTGAATTCGGGCGTTCATTTCGAGAAAGTAGAAAGCGTCACGCTCCAAATCAACCAGGAATTCGACCGTGCCCGCGCTACGGTAGGAGAGTTGCGCGGCAAACCGCACGGCCGCAGCATGGATGCGCGCGCGGAAGTCCCGAGAAAGCTCCGGGGCCGGTGTCTCTTCGATCAGCTTTTGATAGCGGCGCTGAACCGAGCAGTCGCGCTCTCCCAGATGCACCACGCCTCCTCGGCCATCGCCGAGAATCTGGACCTCCACATGACGGCCTCGCGCAACGAATCGTTCGAGATATAAGCGGGAGTCACCGAATGCGGCGCCTGCCTCTCCGGCCGCGAGGTTCATGCCAGCGGCCAAATCCTCCAGCCGATCGACACGTTTCATGCCCCGGCCGCCGCCGCCACCGACCGCCTTAATCAACAGCGGAGGGCCGATCTCTCGGCCCAGCGCCAGAGCCTCACCCACAGTCTCCACCGGTCCGCCCGGTGCAATCGGCACACCGGCGGCCTCGGCTTGAGCGCGAGCACACAATTTGTCGCCCACGGCATCGATCTGCGCCGACGTGGGGCCGATGAAGGTTACGCCTTCCTCCTCGCAGAGCCTGGCGAGAGCCGTACGTTCGGAAAGAAAGCCGTAACCGGGATGAATGGCGTCGGCTTGGACGCCTCGTGCTGCTTGCACAATTGTATCGACGCGCAAGTAGCTTTCCGAAGCGCGGCCTGGGCCAATGCACAGAGCACGATCGGCCAGACGGGCGGGCAACGAGTCCATATCGACTTCGGAGGCTCCGAGTACAGTCTCGATTCCAAGCCGCTTGCACGTTCGAATCACGCGCGCGGCGATTTCTCCGCGGTTTGCAATCAGGATGCGGCGAATTGCGATGGCTAGGCCTCCGGACGCACGCGCAGCAGAACCTCACCGTACTCGACCAGTGTTGCATTCGCGGCTAATATCTCAACCACCTGGCCCTTCACACCCGCATGCACTGAGTTCATTAATTTCATAACCTCAATAATGCCGACGACCGTGTCCTGGCTGACCCATGATCCCACTTCCACGAAAGGCGGCTCGCCCGGTTTGGGCGCCCGATAGAAAATTCCCAGCAGAGGAGAGGCAACTTCCGCCAGGCCCGGGTCGGATGGCGGTTTTATGCGCGCAGCAGATTCAGGCTGAGACTCGCGGGCGGGTTCGGGCGCCAGGCCGGCGACTGCGGTTGGTCTTGCCGGTGCAGGCCGACCGCGTTGGAGGTTCAGCTTCACTCCATTCATTTCCAGTGACAGACTGTCGAAAGTGGAAGAATCGAGCAGCCGCAGGATCTCGGCCACGTCCTTGGCCGTCAAGGTCATCGGCGGCCTCCGAAGATTTTCATGACGTGCTGAAGCGGGTCGTCGGCCGGCTTCGCAACTGGTTTGCGGTTCTTGGAGGACCAAACCGTTTCCGGGCGGCTCTGTAACAGGTGGATTTGGCCCCCCTGGTCGATGGCCCACTCGATGTCCTGAGGCTGCCCGTAGTGGCGCTCAACTTTGCGGGCCAAATCTCTCAAAGCTGAAATTTCCACGTCTGTCAGGCAGGCCGCTTCTCTGAGGTGCTCGGGCGTCTCCACTGCTCGGATGCCGCCGCCCGGCGCGGGCACGTGTTGGACGTGCTTATGGGAAATCTCGCGCACCGAGATTTCCCCGGTGATTTTTGCAATCACGAACCGGTCGGGCGTGACCTGGCCGCTCACGACGGCGGAACCGAGACCCCAAGCCCCCTCGATGGTGACCACCGAGCGGTCGCCGGTCAGCGGACTGCGGGTGAACATCACGCCCGCTTTTTGGGCATAGACCATGCCTTGAACGACCACGGCCATGGCTACGCCGCTTTCCGGGAAGCCATGCTTGCGGCGATAAGCGATGGAAGGAGCCGAATAGAGGCTGGCCCAGCAGGAACGCACGCATTTCAGCGTCTCCTCGACGCCGATGGTCCAAAGATAGGTGTCCTGCAGGCCTGCAAAACTGGCGTCTGCTCGATCTTCGGTTGTGGCCGACGAGCGCACCGCCAGAGGCGGATTCCTGTCCAGTCCGCACAGTTCGGTATGGGCAGCTACGATCTCCGAATTCATGTCGTCTGGTAGTGGCGCGCCTTCTATCCGTGCGCGCAGGTGCTCGGAGAGAGCGGTGATCTTCTCAAGTTCCTGGCCAGAGAGAGCTTCCACCTGCGAGCGGATCGGCTCGTCGGATTCGAGCTCACAAATGAAACGCTCGAATGCGGCCGTGCGCACAACGAAGCCAGCAGGCACGGGAATGCTCGCACGCGTCAATTCACCGAGAGAACCGCCCTTGCCTCCGACCGTGGGGCGATCGGACAAGCCGATGTCTTTGAACCAGGCGATGATTTCTGAAGAGGACACGCCTAAGTAGTCCTAGTCGAGAAGAGTTACGACGCCCCGCCCCCCGTCGACACGGATGCGCTGGCCATCCTTGATCTTTTGCGTCGCGGTGCCAGTGCCAACAACGGCGGGGAGTCCGTATTCGCGCGCGACAATCGCCGCGTGGCTCATGGAGCCACCGATGTCTGACACGGCTGCAGCGATCTTCTGGAAAACCGGAGCCCAGGTCGGGTTGGTTACTTGGCAAACGAGTATGTCGCCGTGGCGCAAGCGATCGATTTCCTCCGCGGACTTGACCACGCGCGCCATTCCCTCAACCACGCCACTCGAAGCGGCGACTCCCCGGATCTCATTGGAATTCGGCTGCTCGCCCGCCTTCAGCCAGGTGTCCAGATTCTCCCGGGTTATGCCCCACAGCATCACGATGGCAGGATCGTCGATGATGTCGGGAACCGGGCCAAGAGCAGGCGGAGTGTCGTGCTTCGCCCACTCGGCGATGGCTGCCTGACGCTCTCGCACGATGGCCGGCCAGTATGCTGGGCCTCGCGGGAGCGAACCGTTCGACCAAGAAATCATGAGGTCGATGAGGGAGGCCTCCAGCTCGTAGTGGCTCAGATGGAATACGTCCTCGGCGTCGGGGAAAAAACCGTGCTGTGCCAGCAGAGCGCCAAACTCCCTGATCTTGTTGAAGAAGAGATTCGTGTACCAATGCTCACAATAAAACTTATGCCCCTCGACGTAGGGAAACACGCGGTGTGCCAGCTCGATCATCTGGTCGTAGGCGGCACGTTCTTCTTCGGTTTCCAGGAGCTCGCGATAATCGGCGATGAGCTGCTTGCGTTCGGCCATGAGCCTGTCAGTTTGCCGTTCCAGGCGCTGGCCTTTTAGCGCATTCTCGATATAGCCGGGCAGGGCGGCGAAGGGCATGGAAAGATCGTCGTTCCAAGAACGATGGTAGTGGTAGAAGCCATCGCCCACATTGATGTTGAACCAGGGATCGCGCGAACGAGCGAGCTCGTTGAGCCACGCGAGGCCGGGTGCTCCTGATTGTTTGAGCGACTTGATGATTTGCTCCGGCGACCGGCCTGGGCCGAACTGCTGATCGACGCCGAGTTCGATCGCGCATTTGGCTAGACGCCTGAGCTCGTCATCGGGGCGAAAGATTTCCGCCTCGAATCCGGCCACCATCCGCGCTACGGTCTGCTCGCTGATTTCCGGAAAGGCCTTCCTGCAAAAATCGAAGAAGGTCAAGTAGGCGCCATATCCGAGCAGCAGAAACTCGAAATGGTAGTGCCACATCTGAAAATAGCCCTCGATGGTTTTCTGATACGTTTCGAGGATGTAGTGGTTTGAGGCGACGCCGCGGCCGGCGTGCACGTGTTCGAGGGGCTCGAATTCCGGAAGGTCAAGCTTGGGAAGGGCCTCGGCGCTGCGGATAAGACTCATCATCTTGTCTTTCCAGTGAGCGAAAAGCCGCTCCCAGTTCGCATAGTAATAAAAAGCGCGACGCTTAAACTCTTCCGTGCGTCTTTGAATCTCGACCGGATCGGTCACCGCGTTGCCGCCGATGTAAACGCGGCCATTGATGATCCGACAATCGATACCAAGCGTGGTCGGCAAGCAGTGGATTCGGGTATTGGCCGACCCCAGCGCAGCATACGCCGCTTCCGCGGTGATCATGTCGAAGAGACACATCGGCTCAGGAAAATGCATGGAGTTGTAAAACCAGAAGCGTTCGTCGTCTTCCTTCGTGAACTGGATGTAGTAAGGGTAGGCGGCCTGCGCCTGCTCGGTGCCCGGGACCACCTTCAGCGAACTAGGAAGCGGGAAACCCTTAGCCTTCGCCGTTGTGTTGATATTGGTTGTGCTCATAACCCGCCTCAATGCCTTCTTAGCTCAATTTTACAGACTTGAGACTGGCTGCGCGACTTCGACGCTGTCTTCTGGGGCCCGCAAAGGCACTCCCGCGGGATTCTCAGTTGCGCCCGGCGACGGTCAAGGTAGCTCCGGAAACTCGCTTTGTCTGATTCGCCCAGTTCGTTCCCGGGTAACTGAAGAGCAGATCATACCCTGGCGAGCCGCCCGCCACCACAATGTGAAAATCACGGGGGCTTTGCACGACCGGGATGCGCCCGCCGGGCTTGAGCGCGTCTAGGAAGACCTGCGCGCGGTCGGGCCGAATTCGGCCATCGGCGATCGACGCCCGGATAAAATCAATCTCATTGTCGTGCCCGAAGAAGACAGGCCCGGCGATCTTCTCATAGGGCAGGCGGGTTTGCTCATAGAGGTACTCTTGAAGACTTCTTCGACTGTAGCCATGCTTGGCGAGCTCAATCGCGCAATCCGGGTGTAGCACCAGGATATACGTCTGAGAGTGAGGCCAAACGACTCCACCGCTTTTCACTCGGGCGACAATCGAATCGATCACGCTCTGCCCCGTCCACGGGGCCACGGCACCACCGCCGAAAACCACCGGGGAGGTTACCGAGGTGGCTACCGTGACGGTACTGTCCTCGGGTTGGTAGCCGAGACTGACGTGGTACGGCTCCCACGGGCTCCTCGCCGTGTCCTCGGCAAAAGTGAAGAACGTGTACGCTTCGAGCCTTCCCGTAAGCGCCATGTCGTTCACTTGAGGCCAGGTCTGGCCGAGGTTCAACAATGATAGCCGAAGCGCACGGCCCACGGTGCTATTCGCTCTCCACCCATGGCCCAACATCCCGATGCCGGAGTTAAACCCCAACTCCTGGGCGATCGGGCCATCCACGATGACGACCGGCGTGAACGAGCCGGTGGAAGCTTGCAGGTGGGTTAGATCGTAGTGCTTGTCGGTGAACCCCTCCATCGCCGCGAGAATCACCGGGAAATACTCGGGCTTCGCGCCGGCCATTACCGCATTGATCGCGATCTTTTCAACCGTAGCCGTGCCGTTCTTGGGCGCCACCTGCCCGATGATTTCTTGAGGCGAACGCGTGGTTGCCGCGAGCATCCTTCCGACCAATTCGCGCGTGGGCGGAACGATGGGCAAGCCGTCGGCCCAGTGATTGGCCAGGAACAACTCATTGAGTTTCTCCAAGGCGCTCGGGAAATCCGCGGCGCTCACACGAATGGTTCCATCTTCGCGCTGCCTTTCGATCGGGGAGGGCCTGGCTTCTTCGGGCGCGAGCGGCCGGGTTAGCGCGTCGATCGTCGAATCGAAACACCGGGCAGCCAGAGGTTCGGCTTCCTCCTTGCTCGAACGCGCCCGATAGTATTGGCCGGCCGGGAGTGCGACGATGCGGATCCCCGGCATGCCGACGTCTTTGGCTGCAGATTTTGCGTCGGAAAGAAATTCGCTGGTTATGAAGTAAACGCCCGGCATTCCTGATTTTTCAATTTCGACCGTGTCGTGGGAACCCCACCACGTGCAGCTCCCTCAATCACCGACGCCGAAAACGAACAGATCGCCTTGCTGCTTGACGGTGGGATACCACTTCGGGGTGTTCGTGATCGTTTGCGCCGGGGGCTTCGGATACATGGCCACCGCCACCGTGGGATATTTTTCTCGCAGCATGTCCGCGAGGGCGTCCAGGAAATTGTTCGCGCCGAATTTGCCGTTATCGATCAGGACGATTTTCTTGCCCTCAAGAGCCGGGAAGCGCGGAGTGATACCACGCGTTGGCGGCGGAGGAATTTCGCCGCGCGGGTTCATGACTTCCAACTGAGCCATCGCTTTATCTTCTGCGGAAAATCCTCTTGCGGCGTCTGCCATTGATGTGCCTCCGCTGGTGGAGATGCGGGGCTAAAAAGCAGCGTTACAAAATACCATTTTAGCGTTCAGCCGTTGTCGTTGTCAAAACAACTTCTTTTACAGGTTTTACAGGGGCGGGCGATGTGCGAGGCGCCGCTCTTTAATGTAGAATCCTTTTTTGGGTGGACCGCAAAATCCGAACATTGGCCATCTGGAGCACCACGTCGCGCGAGGGGTTCGTGCGGGAGGCTCGTAGCGATGCACCCGAAAGGCGCACGGGCGAGCCGTTCCCGAGTGTAGCGGTTACACGCTCTGGCCGCGTGCGTCCTTGTCCTGATGATGTCTTGACAACATTTGCTCGACTCGGTAGCATGCCACGAAATGGCAGGCACTGGCGCGCGGCGAGTGCTCTCCGTTTCGATCCAACCGCAGTGGATCAAAGTCACTCAGGAGTTTCCTGGATGTCTCAAGTAAACCCGGGGGCAACGCGTGTGGATTGTTGACATCGACGTAGGCGGAACACTCACCGACGGCCTGTTTACGAGCGGCGATAGGGTTCTTTCGGTGAAGGTCGATACGACACCGCACGACCTGACCGTGTGCCTATTTGATTGCCTGGGGCAGGCAGCCGAGCGGCTCGATTTCCCGGACGCAGCGAGGCTTCTAGAAAACGTGGAGCTCATTCGCTGGTCCACGACGATCACCTCGAACGTGCTCGCGGAGTTGCGCGGGCCGCGCATCGGGCTGCTTGTTTCCGAGGGCCACGAGCGGGATCTTTACGGACGGGACGCCGAAAACACCATCCTGGGCAAGCTCCTGGCGCCGCGCGACGTGATCGGCGTCGGCGAGGCGGCGAGGGAAGCGGCGATCATGAACGCCGCGCGCGTTTTGCTCGAAAGTGGCGTGCGCCGCATCTGCGTGAGTCTCCGCGGCGCGCACCGCGCTCCCGAGCGGGAATTCGAACTGAAGCGCATCATCGGGCAGCAGTACCCGGACCACTTTCTGGGCTCCGTGCCGGTGCTCGCGGGCAGCGACATTTCGAAGGTGGCCGATGACCGCACGCGCACCTATTGCGCGGTGGTAAACGCGTACACGCACGGCGCGCTGGCCGCCACACTGTTCAAAGCCGAGGACGATCTGCGCGAAACGTCGCACTATGCCGGGTCGTTCTTGGTGAGCCACGTGAATGGCGGCGTAGCCGGAGTGGCCAAGACGCGCGCCATCGACACGATCGAATCCGGCCCCGTGCTCGGGATTCTCGCAAGCGCCTACGTGGCCAAGGCGCAGGGGTTAGAGGATGTGATCGCCATGGATATCGGCGGGACGACGGCGAAGATGAGCGTGCTCGGGCACGGCGAGCCCATCTATCGGAAGCCCTCCGGCCTGTTTGGCATCCCCCTGGAGCTATCGCTGCCATACCTGCGCTCGATCGCGCTGGGCGGCGGCAGCGTCGTGAAACCGCGTCCCGGCGAGAAGCCGCCGGTCGAGCTGGGCCCGGAAAGCATGGGTTCGTATCCCGGCCCCGCCTGCTACGCGCTGGGCGGCGATAAGCCCACGCTTACCGATGCGTTCGTCACCGCGGGACTAATCAACCCGGACTATTTTCTTGGCGGAACGAAGCCCATTGACCGCGAGCTCGCGCGGAAGGCGATCGAGGAGTGCGTCGCCGGGCCTTTGCGAATTTCGACCGAGGAGGCCTCGGGCGCGATTATGGGCCGGGCGTTCGATTTGGTCGCCGGGATGATCGGTCATGCGCGGTCCGAACTGGGGCGGGATTTTTCGAAGCACACGCTTTTCGCCTATGGTGGCAATGGCGGGTTGTTCGCCTGCGGCGTGGCCGAGCGCTCGGGACTCACCTCCGTCGAGGTTTTCGCTCTGGGTCCGGTGTTTAGCGCCTTTGGGTCGTCTGTTTCGGATATTTCGCACGTATACGAGCGAGCGATTGCGGACGAGGAGATTTCCGATGCCGGCGTCAAGCGCATCGGCGCGATGCTCCAGGAGATGAAGAAGGAAGGCGCCCAGGACTTGCTCGGCGAGGGGATCCGGCCGGAAAAGCTCATCTACGGAATCGAATTCGAGGTGAGGGGAAAAGGGCCGCATTCGGCGCCGGTGGCCTGGCCGGAATCGGCGCTCGGTTCCGCGCGGGAGCTCGAGGCGGCGCTGAGAGCAGCGATGGGCACGCCCAATGGCCCGATCGGACTCGAGTTGCTCCGGTTGCGCGTACGAAAGCCCATGCCGAAGCTGCCGCTCACCGAGCGGCCGCTAGAAGGTCGAGACTCCTCTCACGCGCGGCTGGGCAAGAGGCGCGTGCTATGGGGAAGCTGGTCCGGCGAAGCGCAAATCTACCGCTGGGAATCGCTTCGGCCTGGAAATCGCGTGGAGGGCCCGGCCATCCTCGAGGGCGCAAACACCACCTATTTCGTGCCGGATAGCTGGGCGATCGTGCTCGACCGCTACGGGAACGGAAGGTTCGAGCGCGTCTCCTGAAGCGAAAGGCGGGCTCGAGCGGCGAGGAAGCGAAGGGGGAATCGATGTCAGCTGAAACCGAACGGATTCGCATCACTGAGTATCTGGATCTCGATCTTCGAAAGGAGACGTGGATCTGCAACCGGTGCGAGCGCGTGCTGGGACCGGCGCGGGAGAATTACAAGAAAGGGTGCCTCGTGTACGACCGCGATCCTCGCGAAATCCACCAGCCGCTGGTTTCCGCCGCGTTCAATTTCTCTCCCGACCCCGTGTGGGTGCGCATCGTCGAATGCTATTGTCCCGGCTGCGGAACACAGATCGAAACGGAATATCTTCCTCCGGGGCATCCGTTCACGCATGACATCGAGCTCGACCTGGACGGTCTCAAGGAGCGGCTGCGCAAGGGCGAGTACGTGATCCGCAACCGGCGGCTCGAGGCGGCCGAGTGAACTCGATCGATATCGATGTCGGCGGCACCTTCACCGATCTGGTCCTCCATTACGATGGCCAGACGCTGATCAAGAAAGTCCCCACCACGCCGTATGACCTCTCGGTCTGCTTCTCCCGCGTGATCGAGGAAGGCGCGGCCGCGCTGGACAAGAAGCTCGACGAGTTGCTGCCGTCGGTCGACATGATCCGCTACTCCACCACGATCGCCATGAACCGGCTGATCGAGAGAAAGGGCCCGCGCCTCGGCCTGATTACCACGGAAGGTCACGAGGACGTGGTGCTGATTGGCCGCGGCGCGCAATGGATCGACGGCACGCGCGTACAGGAGCGGCGCAACCTCGCCACCCAGCACAAGCCCGACCCTCTGGTTCCGCGCGACATGATCGTGGGAGTAAAAGAACGGGTCGACTCTCGCGGCGTGGTCATCCGGCCATTGGATGAAAACGACGTGCGCGAAAAGGTGCGTTGTCTAGTGAGCCGCGGCGCGCGCGGATTTGTAGTTTCGCTTTTGTGGGGTTTCTTGAATCCAGTCCACGAGCGGCGCGTGAAGGAGATCATTCGCGACGAGTACAAGGAGTTTCACATCGGCTACATGCCCGTCGTCCTCGCCGGCCAGGTGGTCGGAAAGCTCGGCGAGTACGAGCGCACGCTCGCGGCGATCCTCGATGCCTACCTGCAGCGCTCCATGCAGATCGAACTTTCCGCGATGTGGGACCGCCTGCGGGAACGCGGCTACAAGAAGCCTCTCTTGATGATCCAAAGCTCGGGGGGCATCGCCGAGGTCTTCCGCACCTCGGCGAGCCGCACCTTCAATAGCGGCCCGGTCTCTGGCCTCATGGGAGCGCACCACGTGGCGAAATCGCTCGGCTACCACAACGTGGTGATGACGGATATGGGCGGGACGAGCTTCGATGTGGGAATGGTGGTGAAGGACAGCGTGCGCAGTTACGACTTCCGCCCGATCATCGACCGCTGGATGGTCGGCATCACCATGATCAAGACGCTTTCGATCGGCGCGGGCGGCGGTTCGATCGCCTCGGTCAACCGCCTACTCGAAAACCGCTTGCAGGTGGGGCCGCGCAGCGCCGGCTCCATGCCCGGCCCGGCGTGCTTCAACCTGGGCGGAAGCGAACCGACTGTCACCGACGCGGATGTCGTGCTCGGGTACCTCAATCCGGAGTATTACTACGGCGGGCGGATGCGTCTAGATAAGAACCGCTCGATTCAAGCCATCCGCGAGAAAATTTCCAAGCCTCTCGGGATGAGCGTCGAAGAAGCGGCGCTCATCATCCGGAAGGTCGTCAATGGCAACATGTCCAGTGCGATCATGAAGGAAGTCCACCTGCGCGGGTATAGCCCGGAGGATTTCATTCTGTTCGTCGCGGGTGGCGCCGGGCCCACGCACGCCGAAGGATTCAAGGGCGACATCCCCAAGGCCGTGATGTTTTCCTTTTCGCCGGTCTTTTGCGCCTACGGCTCTTCGACCATGGACATCATGCACGTCTATGAAGCGTCGAAAAAACTGACGCTCATGACCCCCGGGAACCAGCAGCTCACCGAGGAGTATTCCGCGTTTAACACCACGGTCGAGGGCCTCCTCGAGCAGGCGCGAAGGGATCTCGCGGCCGACGGACTTGATCCCGCAAAGGCCGCCTTCGTGCTCGAACTCGACATGCTCTATGGTGGGCAATTCCACGTCAAGCGCGCCCTTTCGCCGCAGCTTGCGATTCACTCGGCGGCAGATGTGCGCGCCGTTTGCGACGCGTTCAACAAGGAATTCGCCGAGGCTTTCAGCCCGTTCGTGGTGAATCCCGAAGGCGGCATTTTCGTAGAGAGCTTCATTTTGAAGGCCATCGTCACCACGCCAAAAGTCGAGCTGCCGAAGCTGCCGCTCGGGCCAAGCGATCCTCGGCCGGCGCGTAAGGGCCAGCGCCCGGTTTTGTGGGCGGGCGAAAAGGATTTTCGCGAGACACCCATTTTCGCCTACGAGTCGCTCGCTCCCGGCAACGTCGTGCCTGGGCCTGCGGTCATCGAGGGCGAATATACGACGATGGTGGTGCCGCCCGACATGCGCGTCTCGCTCGATGAGCGCCGGCTGGGCATCCTGGAAAAGTAGACGAGGGAAAGAATCGAGGAACCGCAATGCCGATCCCCACACTGGCCGAAAAACTCGAATGGCTCAAGCCCGCGCCCCCCACGGAGTATGAACAGCAATGCGCCGCCAAAATTCCGCAGGGCGATTATGAAATCGGCGTGCAGATCACCAACGACATTCTCGACGAGTCCATGGAGGTATTCGTCCGCGCCTCGCGGAGCTACTTCGGCGTATCGGGCGATTCGATGGTGGCCATCTTCACGGCCAACGGCGACCTGATCAACGGCGCCTGCGGCACCTACCTGCACGCGATCATCCAGCCTATCATCATCAAGTTCATCAAGAAATACTACGCGGAAAATCCGGGCATTCGCGACGGCGACATCTGGTACACGAACGATGCGCTATACGGAGGCATCCACAACCCCGATCAGGTAGCCATCATGCCCGTGTTTTACAAAGGTCAGCTGCTGGCCTGGACCACCGCAGCGCTGCACACCACCGAGACGGGCGCGACCGAGCCGGGCGGCATGCCGGTCAGTGCCAAATCGCGTTTCGAAGAGGGGCTCAATCTGCCGCCCATCAAGATCGGCGAGAACTTCGAGATCAAGAACGATTTCCTGGAGATGTATTGCGCCTACGGGATGCGTGCTCCGGCGATGTTCGTTTCCGACCTGCGCGCGCGCTGCACCACCGCGGACCGCGCCCGCGTGAGGGTACTCGAGCTGGCGGAAAAGCGAGGTCCGGAGTTCGTGGTCGGGCTGCTGCGCAAAATGTCGGACACGGCGGAAGCAGGCGCGCGCAAAAAAATTCGCGCGCTGCCGGACGGAGTGTTCCGCGCCATCACCTTCAACGACGCGATGGGCTGGACCCCGGCCTTGGTCCGCTCCTGCTTCTTGACGGTGACCAAACGGGGCGAACGCCTGGTTTTCGATTTCCACGGAACCTCGCCGGAAACGCCGTCTTCTTATAACGTGCACCCGCAGGCGGTGGTGGGGCACGTCGCCAATTTCATGTATGAGTACATGTTCCACGATTTGCCGATCAGCAGCTCCACGTTCGCGCCGATTGATTTCATCTTTCCCGAGGGCAGCCTCGTCTATCCCGGCAAGACGGCGGCAACCAGTTGCTGCGTCTATATCGGCATGCAGGCGCGCAACGCGACTCAGAGCGCCTTCGCCAAGATGGTTTTCTCGAACGGTGCGCTGTGGCATCAGGTGGCCGCTCCTCCGGGAAGCCAGCACACTTCGCAGATCTGCGCCGGCGTCTCCCAGTGGAACCTTTCGGTTTCCGACGTCCTGTCCTTTATGCTGAACACCATGGGTCAGGGAGGGCGCGCGGGCGACGATGGCATGGACTCGTACGGATTCGCCTGGTGCGCCTTCGGGCGGGCGCCCGATTCCGAGCAGGTCGAAAGCGAACTCCCGATCACCATTACGCTCTCGCAGCACTGGAAGGATTCCTCTGGCCCCGGGCTGCACCGAGGAGGCTCGGGCGCCACGCAACACTGGGTGGTTCATAAAGTGCCCGGATGCGTGTCCATGTGCATGGGCAACGGAAGCAAGGTTCCCCTGGGCCAGCCTCTGTTCGGAGGTTATGCGTCCTCCCCCATTCCCGGGATCAGCATTCGCCAGGCGGATTTGCTCAAGGAGATGGCCGAGGGCGATCCGAACCTGACACTCGACTTTCGCTCCATCGTGGAGAAGGGCTCGATCCACGGGCAGTGGAGCTACGAACTGATTGCCCGCGGACCCAAACCCTACGCCGAGGGCGATGTGCTGTTTGGGTTCTCGGGCGGCGGGCCGGGTTACGGCGATCCGCTCGAGCGCGATCCGGCGCTCGTGCTCGAGGACCTGCGGAAGCAAATCATCTCCGACTGGACGGCGCAGAACATCTACCGCATCGCCTACGATCCCGAGCGTCGCAAGCTGGACGCGGAGAAAACCAAGGAGCAGCGCGACCAGGAGCGACGCGCCCGGCTGGCTCGCGGGAAACCCTACGCGGAGTTCGAAAAGGCGTGGAGCGCGCAAAAACCCCCCGAGGAAATTCTCCAGTGGTACGGCTCCTGGCCGGACGCCAGGCCGCTCGGACCGGTCGTCCGGTAGCGAGCCATGGCAGTGGGCGCCACTCCCCGCGGGATCGCGCGGGGACTCGTACAGGGAGTCGAGCCGCCGCGGCCGCTTTTCCTGCCGATCGTTTTTTCGCACGGCGCGCGAATCGAAAACCTGACGCTCCGCCAATTTCTGAACAATCCAACGAAAATTTCGAGCTCGCTGCGTCAGATTCGGGGTCATCTCGGCGCGGATGGAATTACCTGCTACTTCGACCCGTTTCTCGAATTAGAGGCGCTGGGCGGGAGGGTGGAGTGGAACGCGGATGGCTCGAAGCGCTCGCTCGCTTGGCCACAGCATCCCGCGGCAAGGGAATCCCTCTCCGGGACCGCTGCGCCAGAGCGGAGCGACCGTGTTGCGGTCGGGGTCGAAGTGATTCGCAGAATGAAACCGATGGTTCGTGACGACTGTCTTCTCTGCGCGAGCGTCAGCGGGCCGCTTACGCTCGGTGCGCACCTCTCCGAGCTCGGCTCCCGTGCCTCTTTGCGCTACGAGGATCTGGATTCGACTGCGGTCGATCGCGCGGCGGCGGTGATGACCGGCATCGCCAAGGCATTCGTGGAGGCGGGTGCGCAGGTGATCTTCCTGCGCGAGGAGACTCTTCCTCCGCTTTCGGAAAGCGATCTCGCGGACTGGATGTCACGCCTTGCTACGGCGATCAACATTGTGCGGTTTTATGAGGCGCTCCCCGTTCTCCTGCTCACCGATCCTCGCTCGGCGGAGGAAAATTCGGCCTTGATCGCACGTGAACGGTGGGATGCGGTGGTTTCGCCCGCGTTCGACGAACTCGCTCCCGAAAGGCTCGAGAAGTTCCGAGGCCTCATGCCCTCGAGATTCGGGGTTGCGCTTCCTCCCAAACAGTTCGAGCCAGGGGATACCAGCGGGGTCGGAATCGGCGAACGGGTGCGCGGCGTGGTCTCGAGGTCGCATCCGGCAATTGTCACGACGGGGGGTGATGTGCCGGTCACAGCCGATATGGAGCGCTTGAAAAAAGTGTGGGAAAATATTCGATGGTGAGCGAACCTCGAGCTTCAATCGTGCCGCGTCTCGGCGCGAATCCCCCAAAATTGCCGCAAAAAGGTGATCGTCTTCAGATCGAATCCCTGATCGGCATCACCTCGGACTGCTGATCGGGATGGCTTCGGACTCCTGATCGTCTCCCACAATATGCATCTTGGATTTCCTGCGCGGTGAACTCGCGCCCGGACAGAATCTTTGGCAGTCGGTTTCGGATCATGATGCGGTAGCCCCCAAGCGGCCGCCGTATCATTTCAAACCGTTTTTCCGTATCCAGTACTTTTTCACGATAAAAAACTTGCGGGTGGGCTAAGTCGTTCGAATTTCTCTGGTACGAGGATTGTTCGTCAGCACTGCTCTTACACTCGCGCCGTCCCGGCATTTCCGGCGCCGGTTCTGGTCGTTGTGCTGACAACAAACTATTATTGACAGCGAGGCGGCGCGGGGCTAGGCTGCGGCCAAGGTAGGGAGGGCCAATCCATGAAGCTACGATTCGCCGCTTTATCGGCCGCACTGGTCTGCCTGAGCCTGGGTAATCCGGCTCTGGCCAAAGAGAGAAGGAAATCAGAACCCGCGACCACCGTTGGGCCAAGGTTTACGGTACTGAGTCCCCTGGGTACTCCGCCCGAGATCAAGTTGTTGGCTATGGCACCGAGACTCAACACTCTGGACGGCAAGACGATCTACATCGTCGATGACGGCTTTGTCGGAGGGGATGTCCTTTTAAAGGAGATGGCTGCTTGGTTCAACCAGAACATGCCTAAAGTGAATGTCGTTTACCGCCGGAAAGCCGGAGGCTTTCCCGACGAGGACCCACCCCTTTGGGCGGAAATCAAAGCAAAGGGCGATGCTGTGATCATGGGGCTCGGGCATTGAAGCTACTGCTCGCCGGCGGTCGTTGGCCACTGCATCAACATCGAATCTTCCCTTGACAAACCCACCGTCTCCATCATCACAGAATATTTCAAGAGTCTCGTCGAAGAAAATGCCGCCAAGAAAGGAATGCCCCACCTCCGATTCACATTTGTCAAATCACCTGTATGGGGCAAGACCCCGGAACAGCTTCAAAAGGATGTCATCGAAGGAAAGGACCCGATCAGCGGCAAGCCGGTCATGCGGGAAATCGTCGAGGAACTCACTGCCCCGCTCGCTGATGAAGACAAAGCCACGCGGACCATCCCGCAGTCCGCCGGCCCGGACCATTTCGGACCCGATACCGCCGACAATCTCCAGCGGCTCTTCGAAGAAAAGGGGATGACCGATCATCTCCCCATCGTCTTGCCGACCGAAGAGAAAGTGGAGGCAATGCTCAAGGCGACGAGCCACAAGGCCGATGAGATTGTCGGCAAGATCTCGCCCACGCCGGGGGTTTTCGAATATTGGTCCTATACCGTGAAGCAAGTTGCGGTGAACGCAGTCATGGCGGGAGCCGATCCCAAATACTTTCCCGTGATCCTGGCGATCGCCGCTGCAGGCAAGGAGTCCATGTCCAGCTCGGACAATTCTTTTGCTGAAGCGGTGGTAATCAATGGGCCGATTCGGGATGAGATCGGTCTCAATTATGGGATTGGCGCGCTCGGGCCGTTCAGCCATGCCAACGCCACAATTGGCCGCGCCTACACCCTGCTTTCGATCAACGCGGGAAACTGCGGCAAGGTCGGCGAGACCTACATGGGCGTCATCGGGAACCCGGCGAATTACACCAACATTGTCATTGCCGAGAACGAAAAGGAGTCCCCTTGGAAACCTTTCAGCGTCCGGCACGGATTCAAGCCGGAGGAAAGCGTTGTGAGCATCTTCGAAGGATGGGGCGTCATTTCGGCAAAGAACTCGAAGTACGCCGTCTGGCAAAAAGAGATGAATTTTGCCCAGGAGCTCAAGAACATCTTCGATGACCAGGATCAGCTTTTCGGGGGTATCGCAGTCCTCAGCCCGGCTGTGGCCAACTACATCAAGGACGAAGGTTACGATACGGTAGACAAACTGACGGATTGGCTCTACCAGGGCCCGGACGGCGCGAAGCCTCATTTCTGGAGTAAGGCGCAAATCAACATCCTCGTCACTGGATCGTCGAACAACCTGTATTGGGACTACGGCGGGATGAGATACGTCAAAAGCGTCTCGGTCGATACATGGCGCTGAAGGAAATTGATGTTGTCTTGACAACTACACGGCAGTTTGTTGTACTTGTTGCAGTCCCCTTAAGGCGCGGCTGAGCGCTGGAAATAGACTCTCAGGGTAGCGCTTGCCGACCCTGACCGGAGTCATGCCATGGCCACCCTGCTGCATTCGGCGGTTCTGAACCCGGAAGCATACCGAACCGTCAGAGCTGCTGATGAGGGCGCACCAGGCAAGACCCAGTCGTTTCGTTCGCTGGCGCCACGTCTTGAGAGCCTGCATGGCAAGACGATCTATCTGGTCGACACCGGGTTCGGTGGGAGCGGCAGATTCCTCGATCAGGTGCAGGCGTGGTTTGCCGAGCACATGCCCTCGGTCACCACTGTGCGGCGGCGAAAAACCGGCAATATCTTTCGCGATGATGCCAGGGAGCTCTGGAACGAAATCAAGGAGAGGGGCCAGGCCGCGATCTTAGGCGTGGCGGGTTGACCTGGCTGCGCCGTGGCGGTCGCCACTTGCTCCCGCACTCTCGAGCAGGAATACGGAATCCCAACCGCGCCGATCTCGACCTTCGAATTCGCCGGTTTTCTGACTGACGATCTGCGCTTTCACGGCGTTCCGCTGCGGGTGATTTACACTCCGCACCCGGTGGTCGGCATGCCGCACTCCGTGTTGCGCGGCTACATCGAAGGAAAGGACCCGGCAACAGAGCGGACCGTTATCGAAGAGGTCGTCGAGGCGCTCACGAAACCTGTGGGCGAAGACGAGTTCACCGGGGATTTCGCACCGGTGTCGCGGACGGGCGTGAGACAGGCCCTGCTTGAGCCGGATACGGAAGACAATCTGCAGCGCCTATTCTATGAAAGAGGCTGGACCGATGGGCTGCCCATCATCCTGCCCACGGAAGAACGCGTTGTGGAAATGCTGGCCGGCACAAACCGTGCGCCGGATGAGGTGGTCACCGAAATTTTTCTGCACGACACCCAGGAATATCTGAAATTCACGGTCGAGATGGTGGCCATCATGGGCGTGATGGCCGGAGCGAGGCCCGAGCATCTGCCCGTTCTCCTCGCTGTTGCATCGACGGGACATCCCTCGATTCCCGGCTCGACGACCCCGTTCGCGTGCATGCTTCTCGTGAACGGTCCGATTCGCAATGAGATCGAAATGAATTCCGGAATTGGAGCCTTCAGTCCTCGTACTCTCGCGAATTCCGTCATCGGGCGCGCCTGGACGCTTCTCACGATCAACTGGGGCTATTTTCGGCTGAAGAAGCAGTTCTGGAGTTCGCAGGGCAATCCCGTTGGTTACAACAATATGTGCGTCGCCGAGAACGAGGAAAGGAGTGCGTGGGAACCTTTTCACGTCCAGAAAAAATTCCGCTCCGAGGAAAGTGTTGTCAGCCTGTTCCGTGGCTGGAGCTTTGTGAACAACGTGGTCGGCTCCTCGCAACGATCCGTCGGCGAAGACACGTGCGTGCTGCTCGGGGCGCTGCCGGGGCTGTTTTCGTCGGCGACATTGATACTGGATCCGCTCGTGGCGCGGCACCTCAAGCGAAACGAAGGCTTCCAAACCAAGCTTGATTTCTGCCGCTGGATCTCGGAGAACTTCAAAATGCCTGCCGGGCAGTTTTGGGGAACGGATTTGATCCACATGATGATGGCTCCGATTGCCGAGCAGGGTGTTGAGCCGTACGCGACCTGGAAAAAACTTCCCGCGGACAGGCTCATCGCGCCTTACCACAACCCGGAGAACATTAACATCATCGTGGTGGGCGGCGAGACGAGCCCGATGTGGAAGGTGTCGGATTTCGCCTACGCAACCAGCGCGTCGGTCGACAAGTGGCGCGCGAAGCCCGTAACGGACGGCTGCGCCGATGGAACCTGCGGGCTGCCAGACAAGTCCTAGTGTATGCGAGGCAATTCGAGGAGGTAAACAGCGATGGATCGGAGAAAGATGTTGGCGTTGTTGGGCGTCAGCCCGGTGCTCGTTGCCGACGCGCCGTCGTACGCGCGAACCGCTTCAAGAAATGCGCCAAAGGCCGGAGCAGCGGTGACCAGCGGGCTCGTCACCGCCCTGAATCCTGCCGTGACCCCGCAATTGGCGCAACGCGTGCCGCTTGCGCCCCGCCTCAGCACCCTGGAAGGCAAAACGATCTATCTCGTTGATACCGACTGGGGAGGCATGGGCCAGAACGACGGTATCTTGCAGGAAATGCAAGCGTGGTTTGCCCAGCACATGCCCAGCGTCAAGACGATCCTTAAGGTGAAGAAAGGGAATTTCGTAACCGACGATCCCGCCCTGTGGAAGGAAATCGCCGACAAAAAGGGCGACGGCGTCATCCTCGGCGTCGCGGGTTGACACGGCTGCGTCGGGGCCGTGAGCCACGAATCCGGAGAAATCGAGCAAAAGTACGGTATACCCACGGTCTCTCTTGCCGGTTCGAACGTCGTGTCATTCGGGATCGGCCCAAACCTCACATACAACACCGGCATGCCGCTTCGCTATGTGGGCGTTCCTTTCCCTTTCTCGGGCCAGCCACGATCCGTGCTCAGGAGCTACATCGAAGGGAAAGATACAGTCAGTGGCAAACCGATGATGGCGGCGATCGTCGACGGCCTCACGAAGCCCTTGACCGCGGAAGAAAGGATGTCCGGCAATCCTCCCGAGTCGACGCCGGAGCCGCGGCTGCTTCCGCCGGACACGGAAGATCACCTGCAACTCCTTTTCAAGGAGCGTTGCTGGACCGATTATAACCCGGTCATCATTCCGACAGAGGAACGAGTGGCTGCGATGCTGAAAGGCACCGGCCACAAGCCGGATGAGATCGTCAAGTCAGCTGCAGGAACATTTGGGACGCGCCGGCCATTTACAGTGGAAAAGGTCGCCACCATTGCGGTTATGGCGGGCGCAAAGCCTGCATATCTGCCGGTCATCCTTGCGCTGGCGAACGAGGTGCCGTATCAGGACTCCACGACTTCGATCGCGGAGATGGTTGTGGTGAACGGGCCGATTCGCAAAGAGATTGACATGAACAGCGGCCTCGGCGCACTAGGCCCGAACAACGATGCAAACTCTGTCATCGGGCGATCCATGACGCTCATCCACAAAATCATCCAGGGCTACGACGAGGGCGTGACGGGTTTCGCTTCTCTCAGTAACCCTCTGCGATACGACAATCTGTGCTTCGCCGAAAATGAGGAAGCTCTTCCGGAGGGATGGCAGCCGTTCCACGTCCAAATGGGCCACAAGCCGACCGACAGCGTGCTCACGATCTTCACCGGGTGGAACTTCATCAACAGCACCGGCTGGGTCGAGCAGCATTACGCGCCTCAGAACTTGATGCGCGACTACATGTCTTCACTCTCCGGAAT
This sequence comes from Candidatus Acidiferrales bacterium, assembly GCA_030037525.1. Classification (GTDB taxonomy): domain Bacteria; phylum Acidobacteriota; class Terriglobia; order Acidiferrales; family UBA7541; genus Palsa-295. The sequence goes on from JASHRC010000116.1 coordinate 27,185, forward strand.
GGGCGCCACGCTGCTCATGGACCCATCCGTTGCGGAGCTGCTCAACAACGTGCAGGGCTTTACCACCAAAGAAAAACTGGCCGAGTGGCTTTCGCAGAATGTTGAGAAGATCGCGCAGTCATATTGGGGAAATGCCATTGTATCGAGCATGCTGGGTCCGCTGGGCGAGCAGGGTCTTGAGCCATACGCAAGCTGGAAAAAGCTTCCCGGCGACGCGGTGATCAAGCCGTTCACGAACCCAAAGGGCATCCACGCGGTTGTTGTCGGCGGCAAGACGGCGAGCGTTTGGTTCGCCACCGACTTCATGCCGGGGAGGGGCGTTTCCATCGACGCGTGGAGATGAAGGCCTCTTGATTCCGGGCGCCGGCTTGCCCGTGCCCGCTGATAGACGCTGTGGCGTCAATCCGTAGCGGTGGCGGGTAAGGTCGGGAGCGCGGCCTCGGGAATGCCGCAGGCGCCATCTTTGCACGTTACGGGCTCGGGCATGCGCAGCGGCTTCGCGTCGCGGCGGATTCCGCACTTCGGCCGCCACTTGTCGACCGAGACGCTTCGTGTGTAGGCGAAGTCCGTGGTGATCCACATCGGGTTCGTCTCGCCGCCGACGACGAGAATGTTGAGGTCATCGGCCGAACGCCGCGGAGCGATGAGCGCGTCGTTCGGCAGCTTGGCCCACGTCGCAAATGGTTCGATTCCCTGCTGCGCGAGCCCTCTCGCAAAGCCTGACTGCATCTGGCCTTCCCAATAATGCCCCGCGGGGACGTGTGAGTTTTCTACGATCCATTTGCAGGCGTCCTGCTTCGTCTTGAACCCTTCGACTCGTAGATTCTTAGCAACCAAAGGATCGACGACGAAGGTGATGCTTGTCCCCATCGAGCCAAACGTAGAGATAACGTGCGCCATTTCTTTCGCCGGACCGAGGCCGAAGTTGAGCATGTTCCATCCACGGAACAAGCTCACGACGCTTTCGTCCGGACGGAAGCCTTTCTGCACGTGAAACGGCTCGAAGACGCTCAGCTCCTCATTTTCGCCGCAGCACATGTTGTTGTAGTTCAGATTGTGGCCGAAGGAGGCCATGAAGTTCTCGCCTGCGCGCGCATCGCCGAAATTAATGCTCATCAGCGTCCATGCCCGGCCGATGACCGAATTTGCGAGATTGAACGGACTGAGCGCGGCCGTGCCGTAATTCATTCCGATCTCGTTGCGAATGGGCCCGTTCACCACCATCATGCGGCCCCAGGACGTGGTCGAGCTCGGCATGGACGGCTCCTGCGACTCGGCAAGCGCGAGGATTACCGGAAAATGCTCGGGCCGCGCTCCCGCCATTACCGCGATCACCGCCACTTTTTCGACCGTGTACTCTAACCTTTCCTGATGCGTGGTGACACACATGCGGCCCACGATCTCATCGGGAACATGATCGGTTCCCGTGAGCATCTCGGCCACGCGCTCTTCGGTGGGAAGCACGATGGGCAATCCGTCGGTCCATCCGTTTTCGACGAACTGCCGATAGAGATCCTCCGCCGTGGCCGCGGGGAGCAAGCGCGGGCGGCGCGGCTTGCGGGGCGCAGCGGTAGGGTGTTTTTCTTTTTCTGTGAGCGGTAAGGTGAGCGCCTCCACGACTTCCTGTATGAATGGCCTTGCGGTGATCGGATTGTTTCCCTCAATGTACTGGCGCAGCACGGTCCGCGACATGCCCATGACCGGATAGGGAGGAAAAGCAAAGCGCAACGGCGTGCCGCGAACGCGTGCGTCACGTTCGACAAAATCCGCAAATCGGGCCGTGACCAAAGGGGCGGTCGGGATCCCGTATTCGTCTTCCAGAGTTCTCGAGTAATCGGCGACACTCGCCGAACAGGCCTCTCAACCACCGACGCCGAGAATGGCGGCATGGGCGCCGCGGGACTTCATTTCCATCCACAGCTCGGGGTCATCGGTGAACATGGTGCCACGCTTGTGCCGCACAACGGTCTTCACGCTCGGCATCTGCTCGGAAAACCAGTCCTGAAGTTCCTGCATGAATTCGAGACTGCCCGCAAATCCCGTCTCCACCAAGTAGACCGTCTTGCCGTCCAGCGAGCCGGTGCGGGGCGCCATGGAAAGTGGTTTCAGGTCGCCGCTGGGCTGCGCGACCGGATCCAGTATGTCACCGGGCTTCGACTGGGCATCCAGACGACGCCCGAAAATGCCGGAGGGCTGCCCGTGGGGATCTAGGACCGTCAGTTTCCCGTGTTGCTCCATGTCCGTAGCCTCCTCTATCAGCGCGATTCTGCCCAAAACCCCAACAGGGCCTCTCCCGCCGGATCACCCTATCTCCCCATCGCCGCTCGGATGGTTTCTTTGAAGATCGGATTGGAAGTCAGATACGGGATTTCCTTAGCGCGCCTTTCGTTGATGGGCTCATCTGGGAACGACGCCAGCATGGCCTCCATGCGCTCCGCGACGCCTTCCTTGAATTCACGATGCGTGAAGATGTAGAGATCGTTGCGCTGGACGCCGCGCAAAACCCGCTCTCCGCATTCTTCAATACTCATCCAGGGTGGAGACTGAACGGCGGCCATCCGTTGCCGTCGCTGTTCCTCATAGGCCAGCAAGCCGCTGTCCTTCTTATATTTTTCTGGGCGAAGCCGGCTACTGTCGCCGATGGCTGTCAGAACCGGTCCGGGGCAGAAGGCGGAGACGCCGATATTGTCTGGCGCGAGTTCGCTCCGCAGCGTCTCCGATAGAGCGATGACAGCAGCCTTGGCCGTGTTGTAAATGGAACAATTCGGAACCACGATCACACCAGCCATGGATGCGGTGTTGACAATATGTCCACCTTCACCGTGCTTCAAGATTCGCGGCAGCCAGGTGAGGATGCCGTTAACAACGCCGTTCAACAGCACCCCCAATCCCCAGTCCCAGTCGGCGTAGGCACACTGCTTGAACGGGCCGGCGATGTCTATGCCGGCGTTGTTGCAGAGTAGGTGAATCTTACCGAAGGCACCCTCAGTTTCGCTCGCAGCGTTCTGGTACGCCCCACGGTCGGTAACGTCCAACCTGATCGCGTGGACCCTCTGCCCCTGGCCTTGCGTCTGGAAGTGCGAAAGCGCTCCGTCGAGGTGCTCCTGCTGGACATCGGCGAGCACGACGTTCATCCCGCGGTTCACGCAGGCCATGGCAATGCCCAGGCCGATGCCGCTTCCTCCCCCAGTGACAAATGCAACCCTGCCATTTAGCTCGTTCATTGGCTTCGGCTCTCTTCCATTCGCCGGCGAACAAACATCAGCGCGGCGGATACATGCGCGCCCTAACGCCGACGGGGGGTACGGCCTCTCTGTTGTAGTTCCCGCTGAAAGATCTCCTCGGCTCGAGCTAAGAGCAAATCGAGTACGCGTTCCACATCCCGAGTTCGCTGTCCTTGCAGCAATTGGCGCTGATACGCTTGCGCGACTGGCGCGATCTCCCGCAAGAGCGATTCACCCTTTGTTGTCAACGAGAGCAACGAAGCGCGGCTGTCAGACGGATGTGCCGTCCTGGTGATCAATTTGCGGCGCACCAGAGCCGCCAACGAGCGACTGATCCAGGCCTTGTCAACGTGCGTTCTGCGGCTGACCTCATTCACAGAGATCGGCTGATAGGCACCGAGCATCACCAAGATCCGCAGATCGGTGGGCTTCACGCCGAAGCGTTGCTTAAAGGTGAGCGTGCCAATACGAAGAATCAATTCGGCGATCCGGACGATACGCACAGAAACCAGCCGGATCAGAGCGTCGACATGGGGCGCAGGCTCATGGCGACGCTTGGCTCCGGCGAGGCGAATACCTCGAGATCGTTCTTCGAAGGACTTGCTGCTCTCGAGCACCGGCACGCCGTCAGGACTAGTGGTCATTCCTCTTCCTCGTGTGGTAGGCGAGACCGTCCTTGCCGACGATAGAGGAATCCGGCGCAGGGATGCGATCGAATCCCCTCTTGAGAACCGGGCATTCTTCCACGGATTCTGGGACCGGACCTCGCACTGGCTCCTCGTCGGATTCTGCGCGGCCGAAGTCACACCGACATGGGCTGGCAGGGTCAATCATACCGAGTGGCCGATGCGCGCGCAATGATGTGTTGACAACAATTAACGCGCGCGATTATATAACAGCATCGGCATGGTGCGGTGCCCCGTGGGGACCACCATGGCGAGATTTCCCAGGCTTCTAGGTCAAAGAAGAGCGCGGCGCGGTTATGGCTGACCATGTTCGAGGGCATCAACTTTTACGTGACGGCAAGATCCCGCCGATTTCCGTTGCGCGTGCCGGCGAAATGTCTCGCTTCCGTCGCTGGAAAACGATATACGGATGCAATCATGGGGAGTCGCGGCATAATCGGAAGATTGAATCGTGGCTGAGAGACGAATGAATCCGACCAACGAGCAATTGGTTTCGCTGTTTGAGAGGATGACCCTCATACGACTCATGGAAGAGCGCTTGAGGGCCGATGCAGGAGCTGGGAGGCTCCCCGGCGCCGTACACCTCTACATCGGTCAGGAAGCCGTGGCGGCCGGTGTTTGCGCAAATCTGGATGAGACGGATTGGATCACCAGCACGCACCGGGGTCACGGCCACTTTCTCGCAAAGGGTGGCGACCCGAAGGCGATGATGGCCGAGATTTGGGGCAAACGCACGGGCATCTGCAAGGGCATGGGTGGGTCGATGCACGTGGCCGATCTTTCCAAGGGAATCCTCGGTGCGAACGGAATCGTGGGCGGCGGTTTCGCAATCGCGACCGGTGCTGCGCTAAGCGCGAAACTCAGCGGCAATCGACGCGTGGCGGTGGCGTTCTTTGGTGATGGCGCCGCCAACCAGGGCGTCTTCATGGAATGCCTCAACGTGAGCACGCTGTGGCAACTCCCTCTGGTTTTCGTCTGCGAGTACAATCACTTCTGCGAATTTACGCCGACCGTTACGGTCACGGCCGGGGAAATCGCCGATCGCGCGAGAGCCTTCAAAATCCCCTGCGAAGTTGTGGACGGCAACGACGTCGTAGCGGTGTGGAAGGCAGCCGCCCAGGCCATTGAATGGGCCCGCAGCGGCAAAGGCCCGGCTTTTATCGAGGCGCAGACATATCGCATTCAGGGGCACCTTGAGTCGGAAGATCTATTTCTCGCGGGGGGGAAGTATCGCGAGAAACAGGAAATCGAGGAATGGCGCAAGGCCGATCCCATTTCCCGTCTCGCGAAACTTCTGGTGTCGATGGGCGTGCGCACGGCCGTCCAATTGGACGACATTTCCACGAAGATCGCCGGGATTGTGGAAGACGCCGTCAGGTTCGCAGAAGCGAGCGAGCCAGCTGATCCAGAACTGACTTTTGAGGTTATGTTCGCCGGGCAGAAACCGTGAGGGCTCAGCATGCCGCGTAAACGCTACATCCAGGCGATCAACGAGGCTCTGTTTGAGGAAATGGAGCGGGATCCAAAGGTCATTGTGTTCGGCGAAGACGTGGAACTCGCGATTTTCGGTGATACCAGAGGATTGCTGGAGCGCTTTGGACACGATCGCATTCGCAACACCCCGATCTGCGAGGCCACCCTCGCGGGGATGGCCGTCGGGGCGGCGGTTACCGGCTATCACGTCGTGCTGCACATGATGTTCTCCAACTTCATCTACACAGGCTTTGATGCGATCGCCAATCAGATGGCCAAACTCCGGCTCATGACCGGGGGGCAGATCGAATTGCCCCTTACCGTCATTGCCGGCTACGGCGGCGGCCGCTCCACGGCCGCTCAGCACTCCGACACACCTCACCCGCTTTTGATGAACCTCGGCGGCGTCAACGTGCTCGTACCGGCTACTCCGGCGGATGCCAAGGGACTGCTGAAACAGGCGATTCGCACCAAAAATCCAAGTTTCTTTTTGGAGGCCAGCGGTCGCGGCGGCGATAGCGGCGAGGTGCCCGACGGAGATTACACGGTGCCCTTCGGTAGAGCAGCGATTGCGCGCGCGGGCGCCGACATCACCATGGTGGCCATTGGCTCCATGCTGAAGCCGGCGCTGAGCGCTGCAGAGAAGCTCAATTTGGCGGGAATCGATGCAGAAGTTGTTGACCCGCGTACTTTGGTGCCGCTCGATGAGCAAACCATCGTCGGTTCGATTGAGAAGACGGGGCGGGCGATTCTGGTAGACGAGGCGCGCGACCGCTGCAGCGCTGCAAGCCACATTGCCGCCATCATCGCGGACAAGGCATTCTCAAGCCTCAAGGCTCCCATCAAGCGAGTGACCGTTCCGAACGTTTCCATGCCGTACGCGCCCAACGCTGAGAGCCGCGTCCTGCCCAGTGAGGACCGCATCGTACAAATCGCAACAGATTTGGTTCGCAGCAAACAATTGGCATGAGAACGACGCTGCAGCTCTCGCGAGTCGGCATGAACATGGAGGAAGCCACAATCGTCAAGTGGTACAAGCAGCCGGGAGAGTCATTCAAGGCCGGCGAGCCCTTGTATGAGATTGAAACGGAAAAGGTGAATCAGGAAATTGCCGCGACATCGGACGGAAGGATAATCCAGGTATATGCCCGGGAAGGGGAGATTGTGAAGGTAGGCGGTCAAGTTTGCGTCGTCGACGTGTGAGGTCATTGGCGGGATGCGCTTTCCGTTCAGCGAAATCAAGGAGGAATCATGAACAGACGAAAGATGTTGGCAATGCTGGGCGCAAGTCCGGCGCTAGTCGCAGGTTCTCCGATCCATGCACGAACAGCTTCGAACGATTCCTCAGCCCTTGGCGAGAGCCTGACAACAGTTCTCAACCCAGGCATAGCAAACAAGCTGGTTACGCGGTACCCTTTGGCGCCTCCGCTCGACAATCTCAATAACAAAACGCTCTACATGATCAACCTTTCCTGGGAGGGCCCGGATGCGGCTAATTACTTTTATGGAGCCATGACCGAGTGGCTCGAGAAGCACTACACGGGCGTGAAGACCGTAGTGAAAATCACCCCGGAAGGCATGTTTGGCCTGGATCCCGCGATCCTGAAGGAAATGGTCGCCAATAAAGCCGACGGAGCCATCGTGGGCGTCGCCGGTTGAAACGGCTGCTGCGCGGCCGTGAGCCGCTGGGCCAAGCAGATTCAGACACAACTCAAGATTCCCGCGATAGGCATCGCTTCAGCAAACGTGGTGCACTACGCCATCGACTACGATTTCAAATACAGCAACGGTATGCCGGTCCGCTATGTCAGCGTTCCGTTTCCTTTCACGGGGCAGCCACGCGCCGTGGATGTCGGATATGTGGCCGGTAAAGACATGCTGACTGGCCAGCCGTTGATGGCCGCAGTGGTCAAAGCGCTCACGGATCCTCTGACCACGGAAGAAAAAATCTCGGGCAAGCCGCCGGATCAGCCCGAAGAGTCGCGACTTCTGAAGCCTGACACGGAAGAAAATCTGCGGCACCTGTTTGAAGACAAGGGCTGGACCGACTACAACTGGATTCAGCTTCCCACCGAAAAACTCGTCGTGGAAATGCTGAAGGGCACCAGTCATAAGCCTGAGGAAGTGATCAAGACGGTCGACATCACGGGCGGTTCGCGTCAGCTCACCGTGGAGAAAGTCGCGATCGCCGCCGTGATGGCCGGAGCTTCACCCGAGCATTTTCCGGTGATTTTGGCGCTGGCGACGCAGGCGCCTTTCGGAAACTCCACAAGCTCCATGGCGAACATGGTCGTGATCAATGGTCCGATCTGCAAACGGCTCAACTTTAACTGCGGGACGAATGCCCTGGGTCCGTACAATCGATCGAACGCGGTCGTCGGCCGCGCCTTCACCATCGTCTCGAAAACCGTCGGCGATCTTCGAAACAACGTAAATGCCTGGGAAAGCTTGGGCAGCAACTTCCAATACAACAACTTGTGCTTTGCCGAAAACGAAGAAGGACTGCCGGAGGGTTGGGACCCTCTGCACGTTCAAATGGGCTTCCGGTCTACCGACAATGTCGTGACGGTCGGAATCGGGTGGACGGCCATATCGAGCGTCGGAGGGAGTCAGAACCTCTACCCCACGCATCATCTGATGCGAGACTACATGCGCTCGCTTTCGGCATCCGGTTCGGCCGCCACGATTTTGGTGGATCCGACCGTTGCGGGACTGCTCAAGGATGCTTATGGTTTCAAGACGAAGGCGGAGTTAAGCGCATGGTTCTCCCAAAACGTCGAAAAGACGGCAGGGTGCTTCTGGGGGAACGGGGTGATTCAAAGCACCGATGTTTCGCTGGCTCTGCAGGGTCTTGAGCCTTATGCAAGCTGGAGGAAGCTGCCGGAGGACGCGCTGATCAAGCCATTCACCAACGCCAACGCGATCCGCGTGGTGGTTACGGGTGGGAAAATCCAGACGACTTGGTTCGTCACGGATTTCGGTCTGCGTCGCGGAGTGAAGGTGGACGACTGGGCGTAAGCCGAAACGCCACGACCAACCAGTGATTAGGACGCCTCTTGGCGGACGCGGAGGCGCGTCGACCTGCCAAATGCACTGTTCGTGTGTCAGATCGCACCCTAGAGAGGGGAACCCTCAGAAGCTGTGATAGTCGTCACTGATGTTTCCCGCGCGACTGCCTAGACTGAGACCGTTTCAAAACCCGGAAGCGGTTGAGAACAATGGCGGTCACCTCCGGTGTGATTCCACTAGAGAGCCTCGTCGCTGTAATCGGCAGCGGAACGATGGGAGCCGGTATCGCACAGGTACCAGGGCGCCTGTGATTCTCTATGATGCACGGTCCGGTGCTGCATCGACTGCGATTCAAGGGACCCGCCAAAGCTTCCAGAAGCTGGCTTCCAAAGGCAGAATTTCCGGCGATTCGGCCCAGAGCGCGGGGGGTTCGCGCTGCATCCACGTGGGGAGACCTTCGCGGAGCACCCATCGTCATCGAGTGCGAGAAAGGAACGCCGGGGCAGAGAGGAATCATATGAAAAGAATCGTGGCAGTCGCATTTGTGGTCATGCTGGTGGCGGTCCCAGTGGTTGCCGCAACCCAATGGTCCACGGTTGGCGGCGATACGGGCAACACGCGTTATTCTTCGCTCGCGCAGATCAACACGCAGAACGTCACGAAATTGGGCGCGGCGTGGGTGTCGGAGAAGGTCGGGCCGTCTCCCACGTACCGCGTGATGCCGGTAATCGATAACGGGCTGATGTTCCTGACGGCGCCGCCGCTCGTCTGTGCTGTCGACATCGCGACCGGGCGAATCGTGTGGCGTTATCGCACGGCCACTGGAGAAGGGGGCCAATTTGGTCCTCCGGGTTCACCGGCGCGAGAAGGTGTGGCAGTAGGCGAGGGCCTGGTGTTCGTGGGGCTGTCAGATACGAATCTCATCGCGCTCCGCGAGAATACCGGAGAGCTTGTTTGGAAAGTATACCTCGGCGCTCCGTCGGGCGAAACGACTGGCGGCTTTTCTGGGGCGCCTCTCTATTCCGATGGACTGGTCTCCATAGGCACCAATGCGGATTTTGGATATCGCGGACAGATTGTCGCGGTTGATGCGAAGACCGGGCGCGAGGTTTGGCGGTGGTTCGCCATACCGGCGCCGGGAGAACCGGGATCCGAGACTTGGCCCAAGAACAACCATGCCTGGAAACACGGTGGCGGCGCCGTGTGGTTAGTTGGAACTTACGATGCGGAACTCGGCCTGGACTTTTACGTGACCGGAAATGCTGTCCCGCAATACGGCGGTGAAAACCGGCCCGGCGACAACCTGTATACCGATTGCGTGGTCGCGCTGGACAGCAAGACGGGCAAGCTTCACTGGTACTATCAGCTGGTTCGGCACGACATCTGGGAGGCCGATATCGCTGAAGCGCCGGCGCTGTTCGATGCCCAGATCAATGGGCGATCCCGGAAGGCGATTGCAGCCATGCGCACCGATGGCTATCTCTTCATGCTCGATCGCGTCACCGGGAAGCCGCTGGGACGCATTGAGGAGCGGCGCGTACCTGAAGATACCTTCCAGAAGACTGCGACCACACAACCCTATCCCGTGGGCGCCGATCACGTCTTGCCGGACTGCGATTACTGGAAAACGCAGTCGCTACCTGAGGGCTTCGAACTGGGCTGCTTTTTCACGGCCGCTTCGACAGAGAAGCCAAATGTTGTGGCTCCAGTCTACGGCATGCGCGGCACACCGATGGCGTTTGATCCACAGACACAGTTTTTCTATGTCACCGGCCAAGCGGGGCTGCAGTGGCTCCGAAGGGTCGAGGATCCGGACTTCTACAGCCTCAGCTTCAGCGAGCGTGTGCCTGGATTGAACAAATTGAGCTGGGGCGTCCTGGCGGCACTGGATAGTCGCACTGACAAGATCGTCTGGAAAAAGGAGATCCCCGGCGGCTCCCTCGGGCGTCCGAGCGGCGCTCTCGCCACGGCGGGTGGCCTCGTGTTCCAGATGTTCGGCGACGGCAGCTTGCAAGCATATGACGCCAGCAACGGATCGCTCCTCTGGCAGTTTCAGACTGGCACTATCGGCGGCAGCGCACCGTTCAGCTTTGAAAGCGGAGGCGAGCAGTACATCGCCACCGTTGTCGGCGGCAACGTATGGGCGTTCAAATTGGGCGGAACGCTTCCGGCGCGTCCGGCTCCGCCAGTTCCGCCTGAGGTAGACTTTGTCGGACCGATCACGGATACGGCGAACATCGAGACCACAACGCTGATGCGAGACATGGGCCTCACAGGCTCGCACTACCTCAGCGACGAATACCAGTTCAATCCGTACCGCGCGCGAGTCAAAGCAGGCACGCGAGTCAGCTGGAGAAACAACGGCACACTGACTCACACGATTGTGGCTGTCGACGGCTCATGGACGACCGGCCCGCTCGAACCTCTCGACATTGGCACGGTCACCTTTGACAAACCAGGTACCTTCACCTACAGGTGCAAGGAGTACCCTTGGGTTTACGGCCAAATCATCGTCGAACCCGCCCCTGAGAAAGAAGGGCAGAACCAGTTGTCCAAGACCGGACCATAGCTCAATTGAGGCTCGATCGCGTTCGTGCCTCTCGCGTGATGCATGTGAACCCAATTTACAAAAAGGGGGGGCACACTCAATTTTTTTGATTGATTGGTCTGCCTCCTAATGCTTCCGGGAAGCAGATCCCTTTTGATTGTGTACTTCTCGTTCGGACGCAAGTTGATGTCCGCCACAAAATCCTTGTATCCGGGGAGCGCGATCTTGACCTGATGTTTTCCCGGAGCCACCAACATGGCTCTTCCCAATCCTCCAAACTCGTGAACGTATCCGACGAATGCGTTGTCCAGAAATACCGCCGCTCGCTCGGGAGTCACCTTCAGCTTCACTTCTGCATTCACTGATGAGAATTGGGCGGCTGGATCTCGCTCCATCTTGATTGCCAGTGTGACTTCCTTGCCCGGTTCGACCACAATCTTCTGTATGAAATCCTTATAGCCAGTTTGGCGCACGGTAATTTCGTGCTCCCCTGGTAAAAGCACAACCTTCTTGTCTCCCTGGAGCTCGTTCACGAAACCTACGTATTCGCCGTCGATCCAGGCTCCGGCATTCTTCTCGGCCTTCGTTGCTGGAGCGAACGTGACTTGATCCATGATTGTGTTCTGATCTTGCGCCTCAGGCATCCCACATAAGGTTAGAGAAAAAAGAACAGCGAGAACAAACGTGAATGCGAGCTGTCGGCGTCGGTTCGCACATAGATGTTGCCCTCCTGGCCTGCTTTTGTTTTGCCTTGCTTTCTCCTTTTCTTTCATCGCCTCCGTCGGCACTAGGCGATCGGTTTTCTCCAGAACGGGATTGTGTTCCTCATGGATTTCTTTCTCCCGTTTTAGCCCTTACAGCCGAAAACGCTCTTATGTAGCTCATGTGTGGTAGGCGTGCCTTTTTTTCTCTGGCTCGCTTTCTTCTCCTTTCAGATCGCTGAGGAAACTTCTAGACCAGGTTTTTCACCGTGCGCTCGGATTCGCCTCGGTTGACAGGCACACTCGCGCCTGTTGACGATCAAAAGAGGAACCGCTAAACACGAGTACCTGTTTGGTTCGGATCTCTTTCTCTGCAACCTTTGTGTAAGCCTCGACAGCTTTCTCAAATGGATTGGTTTCGGGTTGCGAAGCGTGCAGAAAGCCGTCCTGGAAACCTTCCCGCAAACGGTTCATGATGTCAGCGATTTCAGGGCCAGTGAGCTTCTGTGTGTCGACTCCAATCAGATGCAGTTGGCTATGGTAGAAATCAGTCAAATTAACAGCAACGTTTGCATCGGGGCCGGCCGTGTTGGCAATGGCAATCTGTCTTCCTCCGACCCGTAGCGAACGAAGGCAGGAGCTAAACAAGTTTGCGCCAACCGTGTCGAGCACAATATCGACCCCCTTGCCAGCTGTCGCTTTCTGCACGGCGCTCACAAGGTCTGTTTCTTTAAGATTTACGAAGAGATCTGCATCCTGCGCGCTTTCTGTCATGTCGGCTGCCAGCACAGAGGCGCCCTTCCAGTGAGCAATTTGGGTCGCGGCGCTACCCACTGCCCCACCGGCGCCCGTGATGAGAATTCGCTCGCCCTTCTGCAGGCGTCCTGCTTCCACAAGGGACTGCCAAGCAGCCAGATAAGGCACGCCTACCACCGCTGCCTGCTCCATGCTCAAACTTTCTGGCTTCTCCGCCAGCCACGAGGAAGGCATGGCAACAAACTCAGCATGGGCGCCAGGGCGCATAACCCCAAAGCCGGCACCTGTACCCCATACGTGTTTCCCGGTCCATGCTCCACCGTCGACCACGACTCCCGCGAAGTCACGTCCTGGGGTCATCGGGAGTTTAGAGTGGAAACGTCCAGCAACTGTGCCAACATCTGATGGATTGATGCTCGATGCCTTGATCTGTACCAACACATCACCTTTTTCCAATGCAGGGAGCGGCAAGTCCTGAATGCTTAGGACAGAGGGCGAACCGTACGTTTCAAACCGAAGCGCTTTCATATTCTTATTCATTTTCAGTGATCTTTCTAAAACGGTCCCGTCCTAGACCGTCATCGGAGCTTGCCCCATCTTTCGGTCAGCGTGCTTGCGGCGCTGATAGCCTCGCGGCCTTGAATTCGAGAGCTGGGCCCTTATGCAGCATTCGTCGCGCAGCAGTGCCCTATCAGTGTGAACTTTACGATTCCCTGAGCAATTGGGGATTTACTTGAGATTGAGATCCGGCTCTCAGACTTCCACGCGCTCAAGCTCAAGCCGCGCAATCCATGGCCAATTCACAAATGGCCTCAGCTCGAACCTGCCAAAGTCTGTCCGCAGCCAACTTTTCGCGCGCATCAATAGCATCGCTTCCTGCTGATTATAGTACTGGCTGAACGAAATTAGGAGCGTACCTTCCGACCGCCACCTGGACGAGCCCGCGTCGAGGTGGCCGATCTCGGCAGCCCGCACCACTACCAAGAACCAGTCGGGTTGTTGTGGATCTCGCAGGATGCGCTTGAATCGTACTTTGTTCTGCCCGTTCCACACGGATGGCTCAGCACATTCAAACACGGTATTGATCATTGCGAACGGCCGGAGTGGATCGAAGTCTTCAACTCCGCTGAATCGCACGTGACCGGCGATCTTGGGTCGCGTCCTCATTGTTCCATTCACGGGGACACCTGTCGTGTTGAAGTACGCCGGCCGCACTCTCTGATCGTTCTCGTCCTTCCCAAAGCGACGCTGCCAAACACTTCCAAATCCGGTGACTGTAACCAGCATTATCGCCATGTACCCTTCACGGGAGCTGCGGCGTTTTTGTGAGACCAATAGGTTGCGACATCTTACAGCACCAGTGTTGCGGTAACCGGCCCCTCCGGGCTTGCGAGGAAGCTCAGCTGCAGCACTTTCGGTCCTAACTGCATCGCCGGCAGCTTGACGGTAACGATGCCTGTCGTTTCTTGGCCTGGCTCAATTCGCGACGTGCGCATCTCGCTTTTTGCGATCTCAAGCGGGATTTCACCCATGGATCTCAGCCGCTCTGCCTCCTTAGGAGTCAGCTGGGAGTTCGCAAGTTCGTAAAGCGACTCGCGATAACGGGGAGCTCTGAGGGCTACTGCCTGTGGCGAGCCGGGCACGTATGTGTTGTTAGTTTCATTCCGAATCGTATACAGAATAAGGACCTCTCCGTTGCGCTCCAGTGAATCCGTCAGATAAATTGCGACTTCGTTTGTCTCTGGAACAGGTCCGCGCATGCGAACTGGCCTAGCCTGGAGCAACAGTTTCGCCGAGATTGGATCGGGTGCAGCACTTGCCTGCCTGTTTGCTGCGACGACGTCCGGGGGATCGGGAGCGGGTTGATCGATCGCAAAGACCATCGCGGGCACCGCGCCCGCAGGATCGAGCTCGTAGTTGAAACGCCCTGATGGAGTCCACACGAACAGATTGGTTGCACTGTTTGGTTCCGTGGGTTCGATGAAGACTTTGTTTTCGCGCCATTCCACCTTGAAGGCCGAACTGCCCACGGCGACGGTGCTTACCTGCTCGCTCATTTCGAGAACCGTCAGATGGTTAAGAGAAGTCTGAACATGGATGATTTCTTGCTGGTTCGGCTTCTCAACTAGCACTTTTTGGCTCCACGTTGGCCAGCTGAGTGCTGCAACAGCAATGCTGGAAATCCAAAACCTCCTCACGTCTCCTCCTTCTTTAAAGGACCGCTAGCCAGAGCTTGTTACCCAGTCTTCGGAAGTGCCCATTCGCCGCGAGCTGCGGTTCCCTACAGACCACTCCGACACTATCGCTCCTGCCGTTGCCTCGTTTGCCGTGCGATAATGAACGCACAGCCGTTCAGTGTCTGTCCCGGTCGAGATCACTCCTTTGAAGTAGGCCAGTTTCCCGGTCACCTACCATCTGCTGTTCGCCATACTCGGCGACTAACAGTCCACTCGGGTTCACCTCCGAACGAGTTGTTTCCACCAAGCGAACGTTAAATCGACTGACGATTTGATCTATCGCTTCCGTCCCGTTTCTTACGCGATGAACTTCCTTGACTCCAAAAACCGTGTATGTCCATGGCGTCCCCTTCACGTGTTCCATCGACCGAATCTCAAAGTCAGAAATGATGCACTCGTTCTTGATCTTTCCAACGGTGTTCTCCTCGCGAAGGTTGTTCATCGAAAAGGCCCGAAGGTTTGCGGTCATCATGTTCAGAGCCTCGGCTATATTCCTATCCGCTGAGTCCGGAGTATAGACGAGATAACGAAGCAGAAAGTGGCGCACGATGGCTCTGCCTTCCAAATCGGTCGGCGCGGCAGCTCGGGACGCACTAGTGGAAGCATTCGCCGCGAGACGAAACACGCCTATGCTCAGTGGATGTGGACCGCTGACAACGGAAGCGTTTCCATCCTTGTCCACCCGAATCACTGTTGGTGCTTGAAGGCGGACGCAGATGGCGAACACCAAAGATATTAGAGCAAGGATGCCAAAGATCGTGGCTAGCCACATGGCACGATTCGCGTAGGCGCGGAGGAGGCCGTCGTGTTCGTAATATTTCGTGTAGCTCGCCAGCTCAGGAGGATCTCGGAGTGTGTTGGCCTTTGCCAAGTGCTATTCCTTTCCGCTCATGCCTCGATAGGCAGACTCGACGGAATATCTGCCTCGAATCCACTTTTTTGGGCTCAAACTGCTTGACGAATGCCGCACTGATGCTGACGAAGGCTGTGATGTCGTGAAAGGAGGGGAATTTTCTTTTTCGCCGCTAGGCTCTCTATCACTCGTCCCACTAAGGGTAGCTGCGAGCATTGGCGTTGGTGGCATGGACTCAAACCCGACTGTAACCGGCTCTGACACATCTGATACGCCCGTTGGTGCTGGGCCGGACGACGCGTCGGGGCGTTGGGGAGGAGGGGGTGGTGGTGGTCCGTCACCAGCGGATCGAGCAACCAGCGCGCCTTCACCAACTCCGGCAAATGATGCAGTAGCCAGACTGGCGAGGGCACCAGCTGCGGCGCTCGCCGTGCTAACGAGCGTCAGCATTGTGCTACCTACGTCACCACGAACAATCCTGCTTGCAATGAACGGGATCAGTGCAATTGAAAATGAGAAAATGCTCGCCGTCAGTGCCAGAAGGATCATTTGACTTGAGCCA
The DNA here is from genome assembly GCA_030037525.1 of Candidatus Acidiferrales bacterium. GTDB lineage: Bacteria > Acidobacteriota > Terriglobia > Acidiferrales > UBA7541 > Palsa-295. The sequence continues at coordinate 43,234 of JASHRC010000116.1, forward strand.
ACGAAACTGTTCAGGATACCGTTTGCGCCGAGCACCGCGTCAATGCTGGACAGGTTCACAGCGGACATGAGGACCTGGATGATCGCGTAAATTAGTCCCCAAGTGTGGAAGGTCATAAGGTTGATAAGGTAGGTCCGCGATAGCTGGCCGAGCCCGCGGGTCGGCAGCAAGGCAAGAACAAGAGGCCCAGTTACGTACAGCACCGAGCCGTACATGGCGTAAAAGACAGTGAAGATCAGATAGCACACAGGAAAGATGACGAACGCGCCCAGGATTAGCCACAGACTGATCACCCCCGAAGCGAGACCAGTTACGAGATTCCAAAGGGACGTGTTTCCGTTCGATTGCCAATATTGCGACAGCTGGTTCATCCAGTTTGCGAATACATCCCCAACGCCCGTTGAGTTGTGAATGAAATCGGCGGCAGAATTGAACATGCCATTGACATCGCGAAATACGGCTCCGTAATTTGCGAAGACAAGCCCCAGCATCAGATACTTGATTCCCGAAATGGCCAGCATTCGCACATCGCCGCCGGCCGCGAACGCTTGGTACGCGCTGTAAAGAAAACTAAGGAGAAGGACGGTTCCCGCGAGCCCCAGAACCGCGCCGGTGACGTTCGCTGCGTCGATCCCGCTGAGAGCTGTCTGGAGGAGTTGCTCGAAGTAAAACACCGCCTACTGCCTCTTCAGAAGGTTATAAATCTGCTGCTGTACTGCCGCCGTATTCGCCGCACCGCTCTTGATGTTTGCGCTGGCATCGGCCAGATCAACAGCGCGTACCCGCATTAAATCTGCCGTGGCTGCCTGGGTATAGGCGTTGGCACGCACAAGCCACGCATCGGCCTGCGCTTCGATGATCGGAGCACTGCCCGGTGCCGCAGCCTGAATATTCCGGTTGATCTGGTCTGCTGCCTGGAGTTCGAGCTCGGAGAGAGCGTCGATTTCAATTGCTCGTTTCATTGTAGCTTCGGCCGCGGCGTCTGTCATATCGACCATGTCTCGCGTTTGAGGCGAAGCTCCTGTGGCGTCTGGAACCGTCCCGTAGACCGCTGCATAGTCACCACTCGTTTGGGCGATCTGATTCGGATCGCGGGATAGCAAGTTCTGCTCGAATTGCCGTGTTGCCGGCAGGGTGGCGCTGTTCACCGGTATCCGCATCACGCCTTCAATCTGCGTGAATATTCCCTGCAAGCTCCCTACCAGAGCGCGGGCCTGATTGATGAAACTCTCGGGCCAAACAACCGTCCGCTCAAAATTCGAGATTCCTTGCTCGATCAACACGATTCGGTTCAGGCCTCCACCAATCACGCCGCTTAACGTGCTGCTAATCGTGCTCAGGCCAGCGGTCATGATTGCGCAGCAAGGATCGAGGAACTGACTTCTCACTGGCTCTGGTGCGGCCAGAGCGAGCACTACCAATAGAACCAACGTGCGGCTTTTGTGCCCGCAAACCCATCGCGAGCCGCGCTTCAAACTCTCGCCAACTTTTAGCATGGCCGTTCTCCGTTCTAGTTCCGCTTCAAGAGATTCAGAATTTGCGTATTCACATCACCCGTCATGGTTGCTCCGCGCTTCCGAAGTGCATTCTCGTGCGCCATACGAGCTGCTTCTTGGCGCAATTCTGCAGCGAGCATTTCTTGGGAAAGTGCCTGACTCTGAATGCTTGCCACTACTGCGGTCGCCGTCACAAATGGTGCGGACCCCGGAGCGGCTTGGCTTGCAGCGTCCTCTATGTTATTGGCGACTTGGAGCGTCAGGTCATCCGCAGCATCGCTTTCCTTCAGCGTCTTCATATTGTCAGCTGCCAGTGCGTCGTCCATATCCATCATCGCGCGGTCGGCCGGACTAGCTCCCGCAACAGGTGGAAGAGTTCCGAACGTGTTCGCGTACGCGGATGTAAGGCTGTCGAAATCTGCGATCTGGTGATTCCGCATAATGTTCTCGAGCGCAGCCGGATGTGCGAGCGTGGCGCTTTTGAGGTTGATACCAAAAATGTTCTGCATGAGGGCTCTGTACTGGCCAATCGTTTGAGTCACAAGAGCCTTGGCTTGATTGATCAAGGCGATAGGCCAAGCGACTTGCTGGTAGAAGTTGCTGACGGCTGTTCGGATGGAATTGATTGAGTTCAATGCCGTCTTGATCAACCCATTGATCACGTTGAGGACAGATTGAATCGCGGCTATAAGGCTCGCCTGTGCATGAGTGGTCGGCGGATTCATGAGCGCTATGGCAAGGGCGGCCGACAACGTGAGCGCCAAAACCTGTCGGCGGGTCCGAACAGCCACCATGAAATAGGAAAAGAGAATGAACAGAAGGCCGAACAAAAAGTTCGTTAGAAAAAGCATAGTGACTCCTTCCAGGGCACAAGGATCAGGCCGCTCATGGCTGTGCTCCTGAAACCGCGCCAGAGATTTCTTCTGGCAACGGCGGCACTTCTGCCAACCCATGAGGAAACTTTCGAGCGAGGTCCTGGTATGTTTCAATCTGTGGCCGATTCTGAAACTGCCTCAAAATCCAAGCTCTGTACCTTCTCTCTCTTGGAAAAGTGGTGCAGATCCAGTAGTCAATCGCCGTCGGCGCGATACGAATCGTTTGCGTCGTCTCGGCCTTTTCTCCGAGCACCAGAAGCGCATCCGCGCTGTCTCCTTTGCGGGGCGAGCTGAACCGCTTGATCTCGTTCAGAGCTACAGGATTTAGAAACAAATGGTTCACGAGGGGGCTCACGTCTCCCGGTTGCTGCCCGATGATCTTCGTGCTGGCATTCTTTAGAATTCCTGGGCCCTGCTCACGCGGCTGGAATTCGGTCCCGACAAAGTCCTCGACGGTTTGGCTGATTCCCCAGACGCTCGCATTCCTCTTGCGCGCGGTACGGAACAGCTGAACGACTTCAGGCGCCAGCGTCGGTGAATCCAAAAGAAACCAGCATTCATCGAGGACAGTAATACTCGGCTGCCCGGTCTTCCCTCCGGCGCGGGACGCCACAGTATTCGCAATCAGCATGCTCATGGCCGTTTCGAGTTTTGGATCAGCGCTGAGTCCCTCGACATTGAAAAAAAGCCAATTGCCGTCGAGCTGCATCGTGGTGTGTGCATCGAACAGCTTCGCGTAGATCCCGCGTTCTCCTGTCCAGGCACGCAACTTGATGGCCGCCAGACGGGCCTCGTCAATGGTGCGTTGCATCTTCTCCTCATCGCGCCAGTGCGCAAGCTCTTCACGCAGATCATTGAATGTGGGAATCGGGTTCGAGTAGCGAATGGCGCACCGCTTATAGGTCCGCGCAATCGCGTCGCTCAGGAGGTTGTCGAGCAGCGAGCTGTCCGAGCCGGGACTATCGCCAATCATGTGCCGGGTGAGGTTCTTGAGAAATGCCACCTTCTCTTTGGTCGGGGTCGTTTCTCCAGCAGCGAGGTCCCAGGGATTCAAGGTCTCCGAGCCGTCGAGCCTTACATCGATGACGCGACCACCCATGAGTTCTACCAGCGCCTGATAGGAATCGCCGCGTTCGATGACCGAGATTGTCGGGTTCGCCCGCGCCATCATGAGCAGGAACAGCTGAGCCATGAATGTCTTGCCGCCGCCCGTCTTGGCCATGATCAGCATGTTGGCGTCGCCGAGGCTTGCATCAAACGGCGAGAACGGCACCAGTTGCCTGTAGGGTGTTTCGTACAGCATGAGCGACGAATGCTGAGTCCCTCGCCATGGCGTCTCGACGGGCAACAGATCGGCGGCATTGAGCGTAAGGAGGTCGAGCTCGCGCCGATTCTCGCCTGCCATCGCCGGAAGGCTGGAAAAAAACAGCCTCTTCTGCGCCAGTGTTTCGGGGATTCCGCGGCTGCCGTTCATCCGAGCAATGGCGTGTAGCAAACGCTGGCGCCGGTCAGCAAGGATGCGCTCGGCTTCTTCCCTCTCCATGCGGTTCCGACAGGGGCGCGACGTTCTGACTGTCACGATCAAGCTCATCTGACACGCTTTCAGTGAGGTCGAAATCAGGTCCTGCAGAACCTTGACGAGTTGATGCTCCGCCACCTGTGCATCCACGTTGATCCGAAAGCCTCCATGGAAGTCCTTCTGCGCGGCGAGCATCTTTCGCAGTCGGCTTTTGTACTGCTTAATCGATTTGCTCTGATCGGGAAGCGTGATTTCAACATTGACGACCAGGGGGAAATCCATGATTACGAGCTCGCGCAAAATGCCTGGGAAAGTGGCGTCGGGCACATCCTTTAAGCTGATCCAGGAATAGAGCAGGCCGCCGATCTTGAGGTAGTCATCCTGTTCGTCCTCGATATTTACGTTCGCCATTTGGTTGCGCGCGCTCTCATACCTGAGTGACTCATACGGCGAGCGATATGGCAGCGCATCATTGCCCAGCGGATGCAGTGCACGTTTGATCTCAAGGAAAATGTCCTGATGGGTCATCCTGCGGCTCGTCATGCCCGTCGCCTGAAGCGTGGCTTCGACGCCCGCCAGCAGGCTGCTAAATTCGACGAGGAGTTCTTCGTGCTCCTGTCGCGATCGTTCAATGCATTTCGTGGCCGAGCCGCTGAAGGGTCCTCCGGATTTCATCTTTCGCTTCCACTCCAAGTCGGGTGATTGGTGGTGAATTCTCGGATTCCAAACGAAATAAAGATGGAGGAAATGCTGCAAATAGAATCCGGCATTTTCCCGGCTCCGCCAGAGCCCCAGGCGCTGACCATCCAGCTCGCGGAGCACGGAGCCTTCGTTCTGCCGCTCACGGCTGTAGCGCGCCAAGAGATCGCCGGTGCCTTCGGATATCTCAAATCGCGCTTGCATCCGCATGGAACGTTCCGGCAGCGATCTCACCAAAGCTTCGAGCAGGCCCTTGACCCGGTTGCGCCTTTCGTCGCTCGCGTAATACGATTGAATGCCTCCCAGCTCGAAGCCAGCCACCATGGACCCGTTGATTTGTACGGCTACGTTGTCGAGGAGATCACGAATCCGAAGTTGCTCGCACAACGGCGGCATGCCCATCGACTGCTCATATTGCTCAACTGTTAGTGGCATCGCTTAATCTCCCTGTCGCAGGTATTCCCGAACGAGTTCACGATCCCGCTCGAGTGCTGAGTACAAGTGCGGTTTGGCATGGAACATCACCCAGTCTTGGAGATAACCGCGCTGCTTGCCGTACTTGAACAGCATGAGCGCCGGGATGCTCAGCACAGGCACGACGTATTCAAGGACCATATTCATGGGCAGTCCAAACATCTCGCGATGTAGAAACCTTCCGAGAGTGTTCGCCACTACCGCCAGGGCCAGGATCGCAAACAGGTCTTCGGCTTCTAGCCCAAAGAAAGTGACTCTCGTGCGTAAATTCCGGTAAACGGGTGTCACTTCGAGCGGCATCTGTCGTTCTCCTATGGAACCCCGGCAGTTCCGCGTGCGATAATAAATTCGGCAAGACGCACAAGCCCAGACAACATCAGGCACAGGGCGGCTACTACGAAATGCTTCATCCATCCTTCCGTGGGATGAATTCGTGTGACGAGTCCCATGCGCAGTGCTCCGGCCGCTACCTGCAATGCTGCATACACTGGCATGAGCACGTTGCAAATCCAATCGACCAGAGTCACCAAGGAAATCCAGTAAACGTCGGGGTCGTTCCAGGCCCGCTGTGAAGCGAATGTCTCCATCGCGCGTAGGAGGCCGGAAGCCATCAAACAGAGAAATCCTCCGTACATGGGTGAGGTATATGACTCCGAGTGCGCAAACTTCAGAACAGCGACGGCAAAAAACAGGCCGGCCAGCGTGGGCAGGATCACGTTTCCAGCCCAGTTTGTTAGGTTCAAGATCCCGTTCGTGAATGACATGGCCGTCTCTATGCCTCCATTGAAAGGACCAATTTCCAGATTCCCGAAACGCACAGCATCGCGAGTGCCACAACCACGAGACGCATAGCTGGTCGGTGAGTAGCGAGATTGATGATTGCCCCCACCATGGCGAGTCCCGCCGCAATCGGCATGATGGTTCCGGCCAGATAGTTCCAGAGGCTGTCGAGGGCATCGGCAGTGGCGAACTGGGTACCCGTGTTGTAGCTCTCGATTAGGGAATATGTGGGTTGCACGCCGAGTAAGAACATCCCCGCGAGAATTGAAGGCAGAGGATGTTCCCCTGAGGCCGCATCAAGGATTGCCCGCAGCACGAAAAACGCGGCCAGCGTCGTGATAATCCGGCCCGCAATGAAATTTGTAACAAAGCTCGAGACGGCCGATTCAAATGAGGCTAGCCACGAGCTACCAATTCCTCCTTCCGGCACCGGGGCAGAAACCCCGAATGAGGTAAACCATCCGAGGAGCGGGACAAGCGTGACAAACACAACGGCCCAAAACATCCATTTCGTGAAGCTGCCGCCTACCAGGAACGTTGTTCCGCCCTCGCGTCGAAGGCTGATTCCCGCCAGAACTAGCGAAACTAGCGAGGCCGCTGGTGCGAGCTGCAAAAGAACCTGGATAACGTCGTTCAAAAGCTGTGGGACGGCCATCGCCTTTTTTCTCTTTCTTATCGGGATCAAGCGGCGGCTGGCAGGCTGCCTGCCAGCTCCGCCGAGCGCTTTTGCCTTGATTACGGCACGCCGGCGGCCCCATTGGCGATCCAGAATTCGAGCAACCGGGTCACTCCTGAAACCGCCAGCAAACCCGCCGCTGCGGCGAGCCACCGGCCCACACCTCTGCCATGCAGCCACGAAACAACCGCGCCGACCACAGCACCACCGGCTCCCACGGGCGCGATGACGTTGCCAATCCAGTTGATGAAATTCAGGAAGGCCCCCTCTGGCTGAGCGGCAGTCTGACCTTGAACAGCTACGTTGACCTGAGGCTGTTGACCTAGGTTCTGCGCCCAGACGTACTGACCCGCCAGAATGAAGCAGATAGCGGACACGACCAGTGCTCGCCTCCATGCCTCGTTTACTTTGACCTTCATGGAATCGTACCCCTTTCTGCTTCGCCCCTCCCGTGGATCGACAACTCGGGCGGAGAAGCAATTCAAGCGTGGGGAAACCTAGGCGTAGTTTCCTCGCTTGTCAAAAAAGTGAGGGGTAGAGCAGTCGAGCGAGATGGAGCAGACTGGCGGCTAACCACGAATACGACTGATAGCGCCCACAAGATCGGCACGGTTCAACGGAGGGAGAGGTCGATTCTTGCCTGCTGCCTCTCCTCGAGAGGCTTCCAATTCGGCTCCATCGAGTTTCCATCTCCTTCATTGCTGCGGAGCTTGTTGTGGAGTGTTCTGCAGATTCGGCTGCTGATAGAGCGCGCTCAGTTCCTGCCTCAGTTGCATTAACTGGCGGAGTTCGTCTGCGGTTGGGAGCGGAGTACTAGTCATCTGCTGTGTCGCCGCTGGTCGTACTTGGTCCGGCACATTCGTACCCTTCTCAATAACGACGTAAAACCTGGTGTTTCCTGGAACGGAGACTATAATGTTTTGATTGAATGCGAGACTGTTCAATTGCTGATTCCCAGCGATTCCGATGTTTGTGGCAATCTGGTCTCGGAGCAAGGCGCCTTCGGATAAGGGAGCGTTAAGGCCATTCGATCCCACCACATAGGAAGCTGCTTGACCAATGCCTGTGAAGGCTCGGATAAGAAAGTTTGTTCCGGTTCTCTTGCCGCTCACAACCCCCTTCATTGGCCCAAAGCTCAAGCTCATTGCGGTCGCATCAATCGTCTCAGTGGATCCGTCCGGCATTTGGATCGTGTCGAAGCGGATTCCCACATAGCCGGATCGGTCCGCTTGCTGAAGCGTGCCCACCACCTGCGCTCCTGCCGGAACAACAATTTCGCCCTCTCGTTCGTAGTTGTATTCAATCGCCGCTAGGACCGGCGCTTTCACCGCGCTGCTCACGACTGACTGCAACCGGGCGACTAGACGTGTTCCCACAGGCAAATTCACAGTAATCGGACTTTCGCCCAATGCTGCGGGAACCGGCTTAGCACGGAGGCTTCCGGCATTGCCGTCGCTCTGAAGATTCCGGACGAAGACCAATGAAGGCTTGCGCAGATCGTCCGATGCTGCCCGGTTGGGCGAGGGTGCTGCCGCAGGAGTTTGCTGGATCGGTGCGGTATCGGAGAAGTTGATTCTCCCCAGAGCATAGGGGCCCTGATTGGCGGAGTTCGTGGTCGTGACATTTTGCGATGCGGGGACCGGCTGAGTGGGCCGAGCTGTTCGACCGACCTCTTCAGGAGTCACGTTTTCCTCCGCGCCGGTGTCCGGTTGACTATTTTGCACGTTCAAAAGAGGCGTCACCGATCCCGTTTTGCCAGTGCGCTGCTGTCCTGGAGTCATTCTGCGCCCTAAATCCGGGGTTCCTGCCGGTCTTCCATTGGCTATCTTCTTGGGATTCGAGGACGAAAACACGCCAAGGAACAGCAAGAGCACAGCAATTGCTGCGC
>JASHRC010000117.1 GCA_030037525.1 Candidatus Acidiferrales bacterium
GGGATCGGGCGAGCCGACGGCCTGCACGATGGCGAGCTGGCCGGCCTGGAATAGAGGTTGTAATGGTTCAAGACCCGGGTGCAAACCAAAGAATCCATCCAGGTCGAGGGCTCGGTCCGTCGCTCCCGAACGGGGCTCGGGAATTGCAATCGTGGGGCGCAGGCGGTAGTAATCGGGCTCGCCAAAGGGAACGACCACGTTCAGCCCGTCCATCGCGCCGCGCTGAAACAGCACCACCATCTTCTTTTTGCTGGGAGCAGGAGTCGCGGCGATGGCGCGCGCGAGAAACGAGGGCAACGAGGCCATGCCGAGCATGGCGATGCCGCCGTTTTTCAGGAAATAACGCCGCGAGATACGCATTGCCGTTCTCCTTCGAAGTGAAACTATCGCCGCTGAAATTCTGGCGTGCCCAATAGCAATCCCGCGAGCAGAGGTTCGTTTACTTGCCGGATGGGGTCATCCAGGCTCGCTTGCAGGATCGGCGGATCAGCCAGCCGAGCTTCCAGAGTTTGCCGCGTGGAGGGATCGATCTGTCCGTCGAGGAAAAGATCGATCGAGCGCTGAAGCGCCCTTTCGGGATCGTTGGCCGCGTCGTCGCCGAACATCGTTTGCAAATTGACACGGGAGCCCGGCATTCGGCCGCCGGCAAAAACCAGGGCGAAATTCAGCCGATTCAGCAGCGCTCCGGTATTCACCCAGGTGGAGGCTTTGTCGGGGTAGCCGGTCGGGGGCTGGCAGAGAAACAGTGGCTCCCCCATTCTTCCCACCCAGGTACCTAGCGGCAGAGAAACCGTGACCTCGGCACCGAGTGCCCGGGCGGTGCTGGCAACCAGTTCGAAGGGGGTCTTCACCTTCGCCCGGTAGGCTTGCTGGGACCAGAATTCCGGTGAATAGATCATCGTGCGGAGCAGGCTGCGGATGTCGCCACCGGTTGCGAGATAGTTGGCGGCCATGCGGCCCACGATCGAAGCCGGCGGGTTATCCGAGACGAAATGGCGCGCAAGTTCCGTGGAGATGAACTTGGCGGTGTGCGGGTCGCTGGCCAGCATCTTGAGCGCTTCCTCTCCATCGCGCTCGTCGCCGTAATCGAAGGTGTGACCCATCACGACTTTCTTGCCTGAGGTGTGGAATTCCGGCCTGAAAACGAATGTCGGATCGACGCGCGGCGTTCGAATCGTCCAGCCAGTGAGGCACTTGGCCATCTCGATTACGTCTTGCTGCGTATAACCGGCGTCGACGCCCACGGTGTGGAGCTCCATCACTTCGCGGCCGTAGTTTTCGTTAATCCCGCGTTCCTGCTGCTTGGGAGGCTGTTTTGCCTGGGGATTCCAGGGATTTGCGCTCGGTTGAGGAAAGGCTCGTGGGCCGGGCAGAGAGCCTGAGGCGAACAAACCCTGGAACCGCCCGCGGCCAGTGGACTGCTGCTGCCACTGCTTGAAGGCGTCGGGATCGACGCTCAGCCAATTGTCCAAGTAAAACAGCATGGCGGGGCTTTTCGCCGTTGCCAACAGCAGATCCTGAAATTTGCCCATGGCGTGCGGCCGAATCGTATCGCGTACGTAGGAGGTGAGCAGCCAGCGGTCGGCACCCTTACCGGCAAAAACGTTGAAATGGTTGAACCAGAAATCCTCCATCACCGCTTCGAGCTGGCGTTGGCTGTAAATGGCGCGTTCGAGCTTGGCCATCGAGAGCTCGGCAACCGGCCTGCCCGGCCCCTGCATTTGCGCAAGGGCCATCTGCATGTTATGGGGATCGCCCGCCTGCTGGATCGCTTCCCGCGCCTCGCGCCGCTTTTCCTCTAACTGTGCCGCGGCCTCTTGCTTGGTCTCGCCTTCCCTTTTGGCGATTTGAGCGGCTGTGGGAAAGCTCTCGAGCAGCTCTTTCGAAGACATCCTGAGGGTGGCGTAGTTCTGATTCAGCCGCTCCTCCAGGGCAGAGTCGTCGATGGTTCCCGGATTGAGCTGCTGATCGATCCACTTTTCCAGGCCCATTTCGCGGACGCGCTCGACATCGTCAGGGCGCGGCCCGTAGGCCAGCCGGTTGAGCGCATGCACGATGGCTTGACCTTCGGTGAGTTCGGTAATGGGAAGCCGACCTTTGAATTTCTTGCTGAGCTCGATCTGGGATTTCTTCTTCTTGTCACCGGCGGCGACCGGGGAGCCGCCTGCCACACTTGCGGCCAAAACCGCGGCCAAAACCCGTGTCAAAAGACTTGCTGTGCGGGGCTCGGTAAGGTGTTTCACGATTTCTGAAAGTTTAACCCGCGGGTTCTACAATAGTTGCGGGGCCACGCCGAGGGTAAAGCAAAGAGTTACCTGAACCTCGCTAACCTCTCCTTTGAAGGTGAACCCACCCGCTCAAGTGGTGACTAGGATATTTCCAAACTGGCGCCGGACATTCCGGAAGGCGAGATCTATTGGTGATGGGCGGCGCGGAAACCGTCGAGGGTCCAGAAGTCCTGCGCTTCATCATGGCGGAGGACGTAATAATTGCCGTCGTCGGCGCGAACCCGGAAATAGCTCGCTTCCGGGGAGTACCACTGGCCATCGAGCTCATCCACCTCGAATTGGCGTCCCCGGATTGCAAAGCGGCGGGGCTTTTCATCAGCCCGGTGGCCCGCATAGCACTCGACGTGGATGTCGCTCATGGCGCGCCTCCGCGGAGGTGGAAGCAAACCACCGCGGGCGATTTTTGCTTCTGCCTTAGTGTACCAATTACGGCGCTGGGCGCAATGGGCCGACGCACGCAGGCGACTCCGGTCCGGTGAAACCCGCGGTGCCTACGGGGTGAGAATCGTGAGGGGGCGCCGAGTGCTCGAAGCCTCGCGAGCCTCCGCATTATAAGCGGCGCCCAGGAGGACGATGATCGCGGTCAGAAACATCCACAGCAGCAAGCCAATTGCCGAGGCGAGCCCCCGGTAAACAAGATCGTAAGGCATCCGGCGAACGTAGGAGCCAAAAGCGATGTCCGCTGCCCACCACAACACAGTCGAGACGACGGCACCTGGCAGCAGCTCCCGGATTCCGGAATGGCCGGGGCGTCCGATCCGATACAGAAGCACCAGAACGGCCATGGCCAGAACGAAAACCACGGTCATGTAGCTGGCAATTTCAATTTCGGGCACGAATCGTGGTGAAGCGATGTAGAACAGGCGGGAACGGTACTGCTTGCCAAAAACCGTGAGCACCACGACCGCCAGCATTGGCACAATGGTCAGACAAAGTAGTCCCAGTGCGCGACATTGGCGGCGCCAGTATCTGGGCCGGATCAGATCACCCTCGATCAACCGGAAGCCCTCCATGAAGCCGAGCATGACCTGGGAACCGGCGAGCAGCGTCCCCGCTAGACCCAGAGAGAACCATGTCCAGGGATGCACCGTGCGCCGGACAAAATACTCAGTCACCACCCGGGAACTCCCGGGAGGAATAATCATCATCAGGCGATTCGGGATTTCTTTGAGAGCGTCGGGGAAAAGCGACGTTCCTGCCAATAGGCCGAGCGCGAGAAGCAACAGAGGGAAAAAAGCCAAAAACATGTTGAAGGCGATGGCCTGGCTGAGGATCACGCAATCGGGAAGCACGCGACCTACCGCCCGCGCCAGGTTGGTTAGGATCGCACCCATCGTCGCTGGACCGGATTATACGGGAAGCCCTGGAAACTGCGAACGTGTTTGATTCTTTTGGCAGTCGCCTTGTCGACCGGCAAGGCACAGAGTAAACTGCCGGGAACATGGCCACGCAACCGAAAAGCACGACCCAGCGGAGCGAAGAAATCGTTCGCAAGCACCGGGAATATCTCTGGCCCGCAGTGGCGAATTACTATCGCCAGCCGCTCGTCGCCGACCGTGCCTCGATGCAGTACGTCTGGGACATCGAAGGCAACAGGTACCTGGATTTTTTCGGCGGGATTCTGACCATCGGCGTGGGGCACTCGAACCCCAAGGTCACATCCAAGATCAAAGCGCAGGTGGATCAGCTCCAGCACACCTCCACGCTCTACCCAAACGAAGCGATCGTCGCGCTGGCAGAAAAGCTCGCCCAGATCACTCCTGGGCGGCTGCAAAAGACCTTTTTCACGAATTCCGGAACGGAAGCAAACGAGGCTGCGATCCTGTTGGCCAGAATGGCGGGGCCCAGCTACGACGTGATCGCGCTGCGGCATGCCTATGCGGGCTCATCGACCCTCGCCAAGACCGTCACGGCGCAAGCGGCGTGGCGCAAAGGCGGTGTGATCAGCGTCGGAGTGGCACACGCAGTGAACCCTTACTGCTACCGCTGCCCGCTGCATTTGAAATACCCGGACTGCGGCGTCGCCTGCGCGCACGATGTGGAGAACCTGATCCAAACCGGCACCAGTGGCTCGATCGCCGCTTTCATGGCCGAACCCATACAAGGCGTCGGCGGTTTCATTACGCCGCCGCCGGAATATTTCAAAATCGTGTTCAGAATTGTGAAGAACTACGGCGGGCTGTTTATTTCCGATGAGGTGCAAACCGGCTTTGGGCGAACGGGCAAAAAATGGTTCGGCATCGAATGGTGGGAAGTCACGCCCGACATTATTACCTGCGCGAAAAGCATGGGGAACGGAGTGCCGGTCGGCGCGACCATCACCACGGCCGAACTCGCAGACAAGTTCCAGGGCCTGACCATTTCGACCTTTGGAGGGAATCCGGTTACCTCGGTTGCGGCGCGCGCAGTGATCGATGTCATCGAGGAGGAAAATCTGCTCGAGAATGCGCACACCATCGGCGGGCATTTCCGCGCCAAGCTCGAAGAGCTGAAGCAGAAACATCCTCTGATCGGAGATGTCCGTGGTATGGGCATGATGCAAGCGCTTGAACTCGTCCGCGATCGCCAGAGCAAGGAGCCGGCTCCGGCGGAAACGACGGCATTGCTCGAGCGGGCGCGGGCAAACGGCCTGCTCATAGGAAAGGGCGGGCTTTACGGCAA
>JASHRC010000118.1 GCA_030037525.1 Candidatus Acidiferrales bacterium
TTATGCTGCGCATTTGGTCCAGGTCGTTGCGTCTTGTTTTTCGTGGAGTCCCCCACGGGTCGGGGCACCAGGCGAGGGTGAAGTTCGCTCCTTTTCGCTCGGCCATTTGAAATAGCTTGTTGCACACCCGTTCGGTGGCCAAGCGCGCCTGTTCATCGCGCGCCGTTGGGAGCAGTGCCAAGTAGATCACACCGACGCCCCGAGCCAGGGCGGCCCATAGGAGCTGCCCCGCCGCTGCGCCTGCTGCGCCGTCGAGGATCTCGCCGATCTGCCTCGGTAAGACACTCATTTTGACGATGACGCTTGCCGGTGAGGACCGCAGCGCAATCGGAACGAATTGCCGCACACAATCGACTGCGGCCGATGCATCGCGCTCCTCAAGCGAGATCGCTTCGGCCGACCCAGCCAGTTCCCGCAACTCGTGCCTGTATCTTTCTAGGGCCTTCTCGCCTCCGACAAAACTGACCAGCAGCGTCCAGCGTCGGTTGGCGATGCCAGCAAGCGCAGTTTCATCAGTCGCATCGCGATCACCGCATAGGAGTTCGGCGGCGCTGGGGCTCAAGATCTCGAGCGTCAAGGGCCGGAGCGAGGACTGAGCGATCCGGTGGCGCATCGCGACTGCGTCTTCGGCCGAATCGAACCAGGCCACCAGTCCACCGACCGATTGAAGCGCAGGAAACGTCCGGAAATTGATCTTGGTTATGACACCGAGGCTCCCGAAAGAGCCGATCATCAGTTTGTGCAGATCGTAGCCGGAGACGTTCTTGACCACGCGTCCGCCGCTCTTAGCGAGCTGGCCATCGCCCGTCACAAACTCCATTCCGAGGAGGTAATCTCTCGCCGTCCCATACCGTTGCCTGAGAGGCGAATCAATTCCCGAGGCAATGGTGCCGCCGACGGTCGCGCGATCTCCAAACGGCACGGCCAACGGCAGAAACTGTCGATGGACGCCGAGAACACCCGCAAGCCTGCTGAGCGGCAGGCCCGCTTCCACACCGAGCGTCAGATCGCCGGGGTCGTAGGCGACCAGCCGATCCAGCCGGGTCATATCGAGAGCCACATCATATCCGCCGACAGGAATATTCATACCGAGCTTGGTGCGAGCCCCGACGGGAACCAAGGTGAGCTTTTCTCTCCCCGCGAGCCGCACGATTTCCGCGACTTCCTGTTCGGAACCAGGCCGTACGCCGAACTTTGGATTCCTTCCCCCGAAGCGATAGGCGCGCAGCGCCTCGGGCTCGCTGGTGACGTTGGCAGGTCCGACAATTGTCCCAAGGCTTTGGGAAACGGCGGCGGCCACGCTCATCGAGACGGCGCCAGGGGCGCAGGCTGGGGCCGGGGGTAGATTTCGCCGCAGCCTTTGGAGGTCGGGAAAATCTTTCCAGGATTCAGCAAGCCATCGGGGTTGAACGTAACCTGCACCCGTTTCATCAAATCCAAATCCGCCTCCGTGAAAAGCAACGGCATCAGCCGGTCCTTCTCCATGCCGACGCCGTGCTCGCCGGTGATCGCGCCTCCGGCGGCGATGCAGAATTCGATGATCTCATCGGCCGCGCGAACAGCATCGGCGAACTGTTGCTGGTTGCGCTGGTCGAAAAGGATGATGGGATGAAGGTTGCCATCACCGGCATGAAAAACATTTCCGATTGCCAGGTTGTATTTACGGCCGATTTCGCCGATTCGGCGCAGGGTGGCAGGCAGTTTCGTACGCGGGATGACCCCGTCCTGCGTGTAATAGCTCGGCGAAACGCGTCCTACGGCGCCGAATGCGTTCTTCCGTCCCTTCCAGAGCAGGTCGCGCTCGGCGGCGTCTTGGGCCACTCGAACGGCGCGCGCGTGGTGCTTTCTCGCAACCTCTTTGACCACCTGGGCTTCGTCCTCGACGACTTCGCGTAGCCCATCTACGTCAACCAGCAGCACTGCCGCCGCATCCTCGGGAAACCCCGCGTGTACGTATTCCTCGACCGCGCGAAGCGTCCACCCGTCCATCATTTCACATGCCGCCGGCGTAATACCCGCCGCGGTAATCTCAACGACGGTCTCGGTCGCATCATCGATCGAATCATAAACGGCCAGCAGCGTCCTGACTTCTTCCGGCAGTCGGGTGAGCCGCACGGTGATCTCGGTGACCAGGCCGAACGTGCCCTCCGACCCGACAAAAACGCCGGTGAGGTCATAGCCCGGAGGATCAACCGCGGAGCTTCCCAGCGCGAGGATTTCGCCGCTCGGCAACACGACCTGGAGCGCCAGCACATGGCTGGTCGTGACGCCATAGGCGAGCGTATGCGGGCCACCGGAATTTTCCGAAACGTTTCCGCCAATCGTGCATGCCTTTTGGCTGGAAGGATCGGGCGCAAAGTGCAGACCCGCGTGCGCCACAGCCAGGCTTAGGTCCGCGTTCACCACGCCCGGCTCGACTCGCGCCCGCTGGTTTCCGACATCAATCTCGACGATGCGGTTCATCCGGGCAAACGACACGACGATTCCGCCTTGGCGTGCCAGAGCGCCTCCGGAAAGTCCCGTGCCCGCACCGCGTCCCACGAGCGGAACCCGATGGCGGCCGGCCAGCCTCACAATTTTGACGACATCGCCCGTGGTCCGCGGAAAAACGACATAGTCGGGCCGCGCCAGTTCAACCGACCCGTCATATTCATAGAGCAGCAAGTCTTCGCGCTCGTGGAATACGCCGCTAGGGCCAAGCAGCTTTTCGAGTTCGTCAAGCAGTGTCGAATCCATGACTGTCGGCGCGCTGTACCCCGACTATAGTCGGCCCTCAAACGACCGTCAACGAACGGTCGGATTTGACCGGGCCGCGCGCGGAATCAGAAGGCTGCTGGTGTATCCTACCGGACCGGGTTCGGAGCATTTCGGGAGGTGTCGTTTGACCAAGCCGAAGGCCTTGGCGACGCGCCCGCTTTTCTCTCAGGCGCGCGCGATCCTGGAGCAGTACTGCGAGGTTGAATACTGGATGGAGCCCCAACGCATCCCGCGCACCGAGTTGCTCGAGCGCGCTCGGGACAAAGACGCGCTCGTGTGCCTTCTGACCGAACGAGTGGACCAAGAGCTTCTCGATGCCGCACCCCGACTGCGCATCGCTGCGACCGTCTCGGTCGGCTACGACAATATCGACGTTGCCGCTTGTACCCGCCGGAGGGTCATCGCCACCAACACGCCCGGGGTCCTTGACGAAACGACCGCCGACTTCGCCTGGACGCTGCTCATGGCCATCGCCCGTCGGCTAGTCGAAGGCGACAGCTGGACGCGTTCGGGTACCTGGCCCGGTTGGGACCTCGATCAACTGCTGGGCGCCGACGTCCACGGCAAAACGCTGGGGATCGTCGGGCTGGGGCGCATCGGCCGTGCGGTTGCCAGACGCGCGCGGGGATTTGACATGCGCGTGCTCTACTTCGACCCCTTGCGATTGTCGCCGGAAATTGAAAGCGAACTGCGCGTCGAATTCGTGCCGCTCGACGACCTTCTCCGCCAGTCCGATTTCGTCACCCTGCACGTGCCGCTCACACCCGATACGCGGCACCTGATTTCGACCGGCGCATTTCGCAAAATGAAGCCCACCGCCTATCTGATCAATACGACACGTGGGCCGGTCGTGGATGAAGCCGCGCTGGCGGACGCTCTCGAAGAACGGCGGATCGCAGGCGCCGCACTGGACGTCTACGAACGCGAACCGGAAGTCCATCCTGCTCTGATCCTGCGGAAGGACGTCATCCTCGCTCCGCATCTCGGCAGCGCCAGCATCGAGACTCGTACTAGGATGGCGGTGATGGCGGCCACCAACGTGGCTGCACTCGTCGAGGGCCGTCGCCCGGCGAATGCGCTGAATCCCGAGGCTCTCGGCCTGTAACGGGGGGGACGTCCCGATGCCGCTCGTCACGCGCAATCATCCCAAGCTTACGCTCGAAGGGGCCCGCACAATCCTTGCTGCGGCCGAGCGCCGCGCAGCGGAAATCAGCGTGCCGATGACCATCGCCGTCGTCGATGACGGCGGACACTTGCTCGCCTTTGCGCGAATGGACGGAGCCAAGCCCTCCTCGATTGTCATCTCGCTCGTGAAGGCGCAGGCAGCTGCGATGCGCCGCGCGCCTACGGGTCCGGCCATGTCCGGCGATCAAGTGAATCTTCCGGTGGCCCTTGGTCTGGCGGTCGCCGCCGCGGCTCATCAAACACCCATTCGCGGGGGGATCCCGCTGGTCGTCGATGGTGAGGTTATTGGCGCCATCGGCGTCAGTGCGGGCACAGAAGACCAGGATTTCGAAGTTGCTCGTGCCGGCGCAGCCGTGATCGAGAAGACGTGAAGCAGACCGCCGAGCGCGTTTTCCAGAAGACTCTTGCGGCGTTGGACGTTGCTCGGGCCGTTGAGCGCAAGCTTGCCCGCCAGGGCTCACGGATCCGCGCCGGCGAATCCATCCTCGACCTACGCAAATTTGACGAGATCGTCGCCATCGCTTTCGGCAAGGCCTCATTTCCCATGGCCGAAGCTTTCCTGCACACCCTTGCGCCGGATTTTGCTGTCGATGGAATTCTGGTTACGCCTCGAAATCCACCGCGCGCACTTGCCGGCTGGCAAGTTTTTGTCGGAGGTCATCCGCTTCCCAACCAAGCGAGCTTCGCAGCCGCCCGGGCCATTCTCGATCGCCTGGGCCGCTCTGGCGAGCGCACCCTGATTGTTTTTCTGATCTCCGGCGGAGGCTCCTCGCTGGTGGACTTGCCGCTCGATCCCCAAGTCACGCTCGAAGACTTCAGGCAGCTGCACCAGGCGCTGGTCACCTGCGGGGCATCGATCGGCGAAATCAACACGATTCGCAAACATCTGTCGGCGACCAAGGGAGGATGGTTGGCTGCTGCGGCCCCTCGGTCGATGAAACTCACCTTGGCAATCAGCGACGTGCCGCCGGGTGAAGAATCCGCTCTGGCGTCCGGCCCGACGCTGCCGGATCCGACGACGGCCGGAGACGCCGAGCGCATCGCCAGAGATGTTAGGCTCGTTGAACTTCTGCCAGCCTCCCTGCGGATTGCATTTGACAGCCACGCCCTTGGCGAGACCCCCAAGCCGAACGATCCGGCCTTCGAGCATTCCCAATTCGAGCTGCTGCTGGGTTTGCAGGAACTCACGCACGCAGCCCACCAGGCCAGTGAAGCGGAAGGGTACATTTGTCTCTGCGACCACGTGACCGACAATTGGCCGGTCCAGAAATCCGCCGATTATCTCCTTCGATTGCTGGCGAAACACGCCGAGACGGAAAACAAAGTCGGCCACGGGCGGCCCGTCGCGGTCCTTGCCGACGGCGAACTGAGCAGCCCGGTGACGGGTGGCGGAATCGGGGGCCGCAATTCCTCCTTTGTGCTTGCCTGCGTGCCGCAGATTGCGGGCAAAGAGATCACGGTTTTCAGTGCGGGAACCGACGGAATCGATGGCAATAGTCCAGCGGCAGGAGCATTGGCCGATGGCCAGACGCTCGCTCGGGCGCGTACGGCCGGGCTCGATCCCGCCGAGTTCTACCGCAACAGTGACGCTTACACTTTCTTCTCTCGTTTGGGCGACGCGATCATCACCGGCCCAACCGGAAACAATCTCCGCGACCTGCGGATTCTCCTGGCGCGTTAGGCTCTGAGGCCATGCCCGCGAGCTGATTGGACCTTTATTCGATCAGCGGCCTATTTTGCATGCGCTTTCAAAATGGAGAGCGCACTATCCACATAAGGCCCTTCACCGACGGTAAGCTCGCCGTCCGCCCGCATCTGCTCGAGCGGGCCAATCGCAGTGCGGTCACCCCGCGCAGCGAGTGCGAGAATCGCCGTAACCCTTAGATCGAAATCCGAATCGTGCAGATAGGAGACCAGCGCCGCAGTAATCGTTTGGTTGGTCTTGTCCAGTTCGGCCATCGCGGAAATCGCCTGTTCGCGGCCGCCCACGGGTTTACCCGGAGCGGACCAGGCCATCAGGACGGGCACGGCCCGCGGATCGCCGAGCACACCAAAGCTGCCCAGCGCTGCCTCGCGGAGAATGTCGTCGGGCGTGTCGGAACTGACCGCCGCCGACAAGGTTACGTACGCATTGGGCGCTTTGACCTCGGCCAGCGAGCGAAGCGCGGCCGCCCTCACCCGGTAGGCCCGATCGTGTGCGGCCATGTCGGTCAGGCGCGCTGCCACCTCCTTCTCCTGCTGGAAGGAACCCAGCGTTCGCACAGCCACCTCGCGAACCCACGGCTGGGGATCTTCGAGTCCTGCCAGGACCAGTTTCTCCGCGTCGCCGCCGATCTTGCCCAGCGCCTTCAGAGCTTCGGCGCGCACCCCCCAGAACGGGTCATGTTTCGCCGCTTCGCCCAAGGCCGCAATGACTTGGGAATCGCTTCCGAGCCCTCCCAGTTCAACGGCGGCTTCTGCGCGATCGGGAACGGTTTCGGCGTGCTCCAACTGGTAGGCCAGAAGGGCGGGATCCCGCTTGAAATCGAGTTTCTTAAGAACCTTGTCGCCTCTATCGAAGATCACCATCCGCGGCGGTCCGTCGGAAGGAAGGCGGAAACTCTGGCGCACCTGGTTGATCTCGATCGGATAGGTGTGCGCGCCGCTGGCCGTCGCGATTTCGATCTCGACCGGAACTTCGAAGACGCCGACGCGGCCCTCGGGGCTTTGCGTCTGGGCCACGTCGAGGGTCACTTGCTGCGCTTTGTCGTCGTAGCTGTATCCCACCTGAAATTCCGGCGCTCCGGCACCGTAGATCCACTGGTCGAAGAATTTGTCCACGTCCACCGCAGAGGTCTCGTCGACCGCCTTCTCAAGATCCGCTGTGACCACATTTTGTCCGCGATTTCGAACCAGGTACTGGTTGAGGGCCCGGAAGAAATTCTCGTCTCCCAGCTGCTCACGGAGCATCCTCAGCACCCAGCTTGCCTTGTTATAGACGTTTCCGTCGTACTTGGTGGAGTCGTCGAAATCCCGCGTGAGAATGGGGACGGAAAACAGCCTCCTTTGTCCGAACCAGCGGCTCTGGTCACGCCAGAAGTCATAATCGGCTTCGTCGCGGCCGTAATGCTGTTCCAGCCAGAAGTGTTCGAAATAGGTAGCGAATCCCTCGTTCAGCCAAAGGTTGGCCCAGTCCTTGCAGGTCACCAGATCGCCGAACCACTGATGCGCAAGCTCGTGCGAGACCACCGTGTCATCGCCGATTCGGAGCTCCGGAGCGAGGGCCGGATTTACCAGATCGCGCGTGCTCAGCGTGGTCGCGCTGGTATTCTCCATTCCCCCCGCAACGAAGTCGTCCACCGCCGTTTGCGCGTACTGCGCCCAGGGGTAGGGCACGCCCAGCTTGGTGGAGAATAGATCGAGCATTTCCTTGGTGTGCGCAAAGGTGGGCTCAATCCTGGACTCGTCTCCGCGCGGCACGAGGAAGCGCAAAGGCACGCCTCGCCAAGAGTCTTCTTGCTCCACAAAATCTCCGGCGATCGCCGTCAGCAGGTATGTCGAGACCGGCTGCGACTGTTTCCAGTCCCAGGTTTTCGTTCCGTCCGCTTCTTCCTTGATGCTGATCAACTGTCCATTGGAAACGGTGATCCATTTGGCGGGGACAGTCAGCAGCATCTCCGACCTCGTCCGGTCATTGGGGTAGTCGTAGAGCGGAATATAGTAGCGGGTATCCTCCGCCTCGCCCTGGGTCCAGATTTCCTGCGGTTGGTCGGGATGATTTTTGTCCGGAAGGACGAAGTAGAGACCCTTCTTCGGCCGACCATCATAGCGAATGGTGATCTCGTGCCGGTCGCCGCGGCTGGAAGGCTTGCCAAGCGAGACGATCAGTTGCTTGGGCTCGACCGTGAATTTGGTTTCACTACCGTCGAGCGCCACGTTTTGGATCTCGAGCCCGACCGAATCGAACTTGACGTCGGAATCACCATCGCGAAGCATGAGGACAGTTTCAGTGACTTCTCCTCGGATTGCACGTTGCGCCAAATCGAACCAAAGATGGGTGCGAATGTCCTGGAGATCGTAATCGCGGCTCGGGGCGTAAGGCTCATCCGCGCCGGCCTGAGGCACACTGAGGGTGTATGCGAAAAAGATCAACAGGTGCGCGAAAACTGACCCCCATCGAACGGCCGGGTGTGCGGGGCGATTCATTCAGTACTATATTGACGCTTCGGGTCCCGTTTGGTGAGACCTTGAAATTTGGTGAGTTGTCTCATGACACACCCAGACCCACAGAGGCTCGTACGGGGTCCTGTCGCACGAACGTACAACCTACGGGGCGCCAGCGGTGGGATACGAGCAAGTCCGAAGATCCGGCCTAATTGTTCCAGCAGCCCAATTGGTCTGGGCTCTCGGGCCAAAGCGCGCAGGCCAGAAGGCCCGCTCCGATAATTGGGATGCTGTACTCTAACACTTTCTTGAAATCCACACTGTGTACGGCAGGTGTCACGCCGCCTTGCGCCGGGGGCTCCTGATCGTCTGGACCCAAATCCACCTCGTAGGTCTCGCCCTGCCGGATCAGCCTTTGCTCGCCATTGCTGTCGGTGAAGGCTAGGGTTCCCTTGAACGAGCTCACGCGAATTTTCCTGGCGCTCAAGACGTGAACTTGCCCAAAGATTGGCTGCGGGTTTGCGCCTCGAATCAATCCGACAGGGGTCAGGATTTCAAGCTGCGCCGGGGCCGGCGTAGAGAAGCCCATAACACCGATGCTTATTCTGGCTTGGACTCGGTTCCCATCCGGCTCTAGCGTCGCCGAGCTGGCTGCGAGGAGGTACACCTGGCTCGGCCCAATGGTTATCCGCATCGAGCCGCCCTGATCGGTTACTAGCGCGTCACCCGAGAAGACGTCCGCGCCAATCGTCGCGCTGGCATTGTCGAGCCTGGCACGCTCGGCGGTCAGCACCACGCCCAAAGGCTTTTCACTCGCCGCCATTGTGGGAAGACTCAGCAGGCCGAGGCCGAGAACTGCCGTAAGCGAAGCGAGCACTCTCAGGAGCACGGTCTCCTCCGAGACTACCCACTCAATCTACGCGCGCGGCTTGGCACTGTCAATATCGTGGTGGCACGTGCTGGCGTGTTTGGCGCCTTCCCCAATCTTGGCGAAGTGCTTCGGTTTGAACAATCCCAGACCGGCATCGGCAGAGTGGGCGAGGAGCCGACGCTCTGGCTGTCCAAGGCACACGATCACCGCTCACCTGCGATTGCCCCCAAGGCGCTCTAGACGGCGAAATTCCGACCCTTGCGAGGTCACACCGTCCACGGCGCCTGTCAAGAGCGGTCAGCGGGCGACATTTTTCCCGTCCGACAGCAGATGGGATCAGAGATCAAAATATAGGAAGAACTCGTGCGGGACTGGTCGGAGATTTACGGGAGCCAGCTCGCGTTCCCGCTTGTATGAAATCCAAGTTTCAATCACATCGGGCGTGAATACGTCACCGACGAGCAGCCAGGCGTGATCCTTTTCCAGAGCGTCGAGCACTTCACCAAGCGAACCCGGAGTGCTCTTGACCTTTGCCGCCTCCTCGGGTTCAAGCTCATAGAGATCCTTATCAATCGGCTCACCAGGGTCGATCTTATTGCGGATTCCATCCAGACCGGCCATCAATTGGGCGGCGAAGCACAAATAGGGATTCGCGGCCGGATCCGGGCAGCGGAACTCAATCCGCTTCGACTTGGGGCTCTTGGAATACACGGGTATGCGCACAGCCGCCGATCGATTGCGCTGCGAATGTACTAAATTTACGGGCGCCTCGAACCCTGGCACCAAGCGCCGATACGAGTTCGTGGTTGGGGCACAGAGGCCCAGCAGGGCCGGCGCATGGCGCAGAAGACCGCCGATGTAGTGCCTGGCCATTTGACTGATCTGCGCGTAGCCTTTTGTGTCCCAGAACAGATTGGACCCGTTTTTCCACAGGCTCTGATGAGTGTGCATGCCCGAGCCGTTGTCGCCGAAGATTGGCTTGGGCATAAAGGTGGCTGTTTTCCCATGCCGCTTGGCTATGTTGCGGATGACGTACTTGTAGTACATGACGCTATCCGCCATCTTGGTAAGGGTCGTGTACCGCATGTCGATTTCGCCCTGTCCGGCAGTGCCCACTTCATGATGGTGCACCTCAGCGTGGACGCCTACTTCCTTCAGCTTTAGGACAATTTCAGAGCGAAAGTCTTGGAGCGTATCGGCTGGCGGAGTCGGGAAATATCCTTCCTTGTGCCGCAGTTTGTATCCCAGATTGGGGCCGTCTTGGCGGCCTGTATTCCAAACGCCTTCATCGGAGTCGATGAAGTAGTAGCCGCAATGGGCATTTTGGTCGTAGCGCACGTCGTCGAAGATGTAGAACTCGAGTTCTGGTCCCCAGTAGCTGAGGTCTGCGATCCCTGCGCTCTTGAGATAGCTCTCAGCCTTCTGCGCGATATATCGTGGGTCGCGGCTGTAACGCTGGCGCGTAATCGGATCCAGGACATTGCAGATCAAATTCAAGGTGGGGATGTCGAGCATCGGGTCCACGCAGGCTGTCTCAGGGTCGGCGACAAGCAACATGTCGCTTTCATGGATCATCTGAAACCCGCGGATGCTCGAGCCGTCGAAACCGATGCCCTCGTCAAATAAGTCTTCGTTCAAGTCCTCGACGGGAAGCGAGAAGTGCTGCCAAACCCCCGGCAGGTCCACAAACTTCAGATCCACGATCTTGACTCCCGCCTGCGTGGCCAATTGCAGTACATCCGCTGGATTTTTGGCCGTGAGTCCTCTTTCCTTCGATAGCGCTTTTCTCTTTGGCGCTGGAGCCATTTTCACGTCTCCTCGTCTTTGGATTTGTCGCGGAGCGAATACCATACCCATGCAGGGGGCGAAAAGTAAACTACAACTTTTAGGTTTTAAGGAACTCGGGGCATCATTGCCTTCGGCGAGGACTCCAAAGCAGGAGCCTCAAGGGATCCCTTCAAAATTCTAGGCAGGACCCGGAGTCGCAGGCTCTAGAGTTTTTTGCCGCGACGTCAGGGGAATGCTGGCAGCGTTCGATTGATTCGGATTCCATTTCGTACCCGCCGCAAGCGACGCCGTTCCAGCCACATCAACTGCCGTAAATCCCGCCATGACTTCGAACAGAGACAGCCTATTCGTTGCTGATCGATCAGCCAAAACGGCCCCCCTGGGAGAACTTCGTAAAGTTCACGCTTCTCGGCTCAGTCGGATTTTTTACATGTTCACGGGCGGCTTTATTTCGATGGTGTGATATCGGTAACTGGAAGATCCCAGTGAGCGAGCAAGATCTCGAACCGCCGTTGTTCCTCCCGCCTGTAGGTCTCCTGATCAGGCCAGAGTTCCTTAATTAGGGATTCTTCCTCAGGGTTCGCCGTCGTCGCCACCGTCGAATTCTTGTATTTAATCGTCACGCGATAGTCCCAGCGTGCGTCCTCAGTCATGTGGTTGGCGGGCGTTTCAATCCTTACAGAAATCATCCGACCGCTCTCCACGCCCTTTTTGAGCAGCGGGTAGTGATTCTTGAAGAAGAGTTGCAGGAACTCCTGTTGGTGTCCCCATTGCACTTTGTAGTAGTACTCCATGGTGTAGGGCTGGTCAGCTGCAGCTTGTGGCGGAGCACCCTGTGCAAGCAGTGGCGGCGCAAACACTGAAAGCACCAGCGCCAACAGTGCATTCCTCATAGATCCTCCACTGAGTCGGCTTGGATTGTAGTCTGTTCCGATCGCGTCATCAATTGCCGGCGATAGCTCGAGCGAAGCACACAACCGTCTGGCGGGAGCACGTGCGCGAATGGGTCGAGTACGCTTTTGCGCACCACGAATCCGGCGATCAGAGTTGGCATTCTCCCGATTTTGTTCGTGTCGTCGTCCTTCGCACTCCACAGCAGAGGGCCACTCCCGTGCTTGTGCTCAAAAAGGGAGCACAAGATGGAGTTGTTCGCTGGCGATTCGGTGATCAAGACCTATGCGGTCGCCATCGGAAGAGGCGGGCTGGCACCAAAGCAAAGGCAGGGCGATCAGCTTACGCCGGTGGGTGCTCCCGATGAGTGTGCCCCATCACGCGCTGCCATGCGCCCTCAAACGGTTCAAACTAGCACTACTATGAGCACTGGAATTCTGCACCATTTCTGGCGCAAGCCGGATTTGGGTCGGCAACACCGGGGCCCCACCACCCTCCTTTTGACACCCCTTGCCGGGAGAGGACTGAAG
The DNA here is from genome assembly GCA_030037525.1 of Candidatus Acidiferrales bacterium. Lineage (GTDB taxonomy): Bacteria > Acidobacteriota > Terriglobia > Acidiferrales > UBA7541 > Palsa-295. The sequence continues at coordinate 12,166 of JASHRC010000118.1, forward strand.
AAGGAAAGGTATCCCTCTCTGACCTCCTCTCCCCGTTAACTTCCTGTGCTCAACTGAACGGAGGTTCCATTGCGCCCCACCAACCTCGGCGCTACGTTGAACCCCAGCCGCGCCATCCAAAGCAAAACCGCGGCAAAGCAAGGGGGACAAAAATGAACTTTCCGAAGACGCGTCTCTTGTTCTTCGCCGTAGCGCTAGCCGCCGCTTCCGTGTCGGGCCAGCAATCCAAGTCCGCGCCGTCGGGCTCGACGCCCTCTAACCCCATGGCCTCCGGCACGCAAAAAGGAGGACACATCGCCTGCGCCAACCAAGTAGGCATCTCCCCCCAGGTCCTGCAGCAACGCCGCGCCATCATGGAAGCCGCAAGAACCAAGATCCAAGGCGTCTGCCAAGACACTTCGCTCTCCGCCCAGCAAAAGAAGGAGCAGATCCACCAAATCCATCAGGAAGCCGCGCAGCAAGCCGAAGCTCTGATCCCCGCCGACCAACTGGAAGCCCTAAAGAAGTGCCAAGCCAGCGTTAGCGGCACCCATCCCGTCCACACGGGCGGCCCGTGCGGCGAACCCCTCGAGCCTCAAGAAGAACCGTCCGCCCAAACCAACTGACGGTCGCAAAGCTGCACAGCACTGCAACGACCTTCCTCGGGCATTCCCGGTGCCCAGGGCGGGACGTTTACCACAACTGGGAGCGAACCCAGCGCCACGCTCCGCGCGCCATCTGCCAAAGCCAGAGGTAGTTCTTCCCGATATTTCTACAGCCCCGGTCAATACCCCCTCAGTGGAGCGACCTGATGGGCCATTCCGAGACTCAACTCACGATGCGTATGCGCGCATTCAGCCCGGTCATCTGGCTGCCGCGGTAGAGTGTCTGACGGCCCCAAAACCGGTCCAGGGCGGGGGGCAAACTGACACCAGAACTGACACCGACGATTCGGCGATTTCCGAGAAGGCGAGCTAAATCTTTTGGGATGTGGTGCCGGCGGGGGGAATCGAACCCACGGCCTAGGGATTGGGACTCTGGAGTTAAGTCTATTTGGTTTCAAGCGGTTTCCCATAACAACTGCGCCGACATCTGCTCACTTCTGCTCATGGCTTTGTGGATGTTGCAAGCGAGCGCACGCGCTGCGCACCAGGTACCTGGCAATTCTCGATCCGAGTTTTCGGCGGATGAAATCAACACCGCCGCCACGGGAGGCAACCAGTCCGCGAACGTCAAGCTGTATATGGGCAAAACGAACATGCGCATGGACGTTTTGAAAAGGTAAGCATCACGACGAAACAAAATGGAAAGGTCTATAAAAGCACAGCGTGGGTGGATCCCAGCCTCGCCTTTCCGGTCAAGATGATCTACGAAGGCGGAAGCATGGAGCTTCGCAACATTCAGGTGGGACATCAACCAGACGCCTGTTCGAGATCCTACCTGATCTCCAGAAAATGGACATGGGCCAGATGATGCACCCGCCGAATAATTCGGAGGGCTGAGCTGTGAACAAGACCCTTGTGCGCTGACCGTCGCACTCCTCGCCGGTCATCGAAACACGGATGCTGTGCTTGCCGCGAGCCAGCTTCAGCGTTGCGGGCGTGTTCCCGACGAAGTCTCCTCCCACGCAGGACGACCGGCTGGCCCTGCTGCGAACTGTTGTTCCCGGCAACTTGAGTCGTGGCGCCCTGCACGAAAACTCGCTTGACATCGGGCATTAGAAGACACCAGATGACGCTCACATCCGCTCCGGGCCCGCGCCGCACATATCCACTCACGCTTATCCGCACGTTCCTCGGTCCCTGGGTTGCCCTCTTGTACTGAATTTAGGAGACTCCAATGGTCCGAGTCGCTATACGCCTTGTGTTTGTCATCCTTTTCGCCATTGCGCTGATCGCCGCCTCGAATCTCACGCCTTCGGCGATAGTCCGTCAAGCACATTCATCAAGAGGCCGCTGCTTTTTATGCGGTGACCTCGAAGCAGAGCTGAAGCGACTCAATGGCGGCTTTCCTTTGACTACAAACCAACAAAAGCTGGTTTTGTAGGTTCTGAAGCCTATGCGTAAGCACATTTTATCGAACGGAAACGTTACCGCGCGGCGGTCAGCGAGCCAAGAAAACTCTGGAGCGCCGAGCGATATTGGATCGGATCAGTGAGTGACGCTTCTTCATGACATGAGCCGTTGATCTGAACAAATTGCTTCGGAGCATGTGCGGACGTATACACCTGCTGGCCGAATTGGAACGGTATGACTGGATCGTGGACACAATGGACGATGAGAATGGGTGCCGCGATCTTCCTCAGATTGGATTCCGTGTCGAGTTGGCCGTGAATCAGAAGACTGAGGCCGGGGAGAAACCAATAAACTCTGCTGGCCACACGAGCTGCAGAGGGGAAAGGCGCTTCCAGGATGACTCCACCGACTACACGATTAGCAGCAAGATGAGTGGCCACTGCGGTGCCCAAGGATTGGCCAAATGAAATGATCGACTTGGGATCGAGCTGCCTTTCATTGACGAGATACTGATACGCTGCTTCTGCGTCCAGATTAATGCCTGCTTCGCTCGGTTTGCCTTCGCTGTGACCGTAGCCGCGATATTCGAGAGCAAGTATGTTGGCTGGCGTATTGCGGAGGAACTCGTATGTCGCCGCACGGTTGGCGATGTTGGACGCGTTGCCATGGAAGGCAAGAAAAGTGAACTTGGCATTCGGCTCGGAAACCCACCAGCAGTGAAGCTTTGTGCCATCGGCGGAAGTGAGCCACACATCCTCAGGAGCAAGTGCCTGAGGATGCCAGTCGCCTTCGAACCGCCCCGGATAATCCGGAAAGAAAATCATGCGGCGCTCGAATACGCGTACGATGAGCAGCAGAAGTACGTAAGCCACGAAAATCCAAAGCAGAAACATCGATACGCGGTAGCGGAGAATCGGCATTGCTCATTCTCGCGCAAGAGCAGTGTAACTCGATAACTGGAATGGCTGAACGTGTGCGCTCTGGGCCATCCGAGTGGCTACCAAACCTACAAAAGCCAGTTCTGTAGGTTTTGAAGGCTCACGTTCTGCCCTCGTCAGATGGCCGCGTGGCTTGCAGCAGATGCGCTTTTATGCCGGAACGGCGGACGAGCCGAACCTCACTTTCTGCCAAAGGTGCTGCCTCCACTTCGGGCCTCCGAAAGCTACAAAAGCAACGCGGCCTCACCGACCTGACCCAGCTTAGCCACTTCACGATCGCCGAACTTCTGAGCCTAAAGAATTTTGGTCGGAGGACCCTGGCGGATTTGCTTCGTTCTATACTTCCGATGATCCGAGATGATGCTGCGGGCAAGATCGACCTGGCGAATTCGACGCATGAAGATATTTCCCCAGCTGTCACTAGAGCTGCCGAACGCTTGCGTGCTCACCCCGATTCTGCCCGGATACGGTGCACGGACCCAAGATTTAGAGTGGAAGCCTGCACGCTGCTCTCTATCGCGAATTCCAGCAATATTGACCATGCTCTGGGTTCCACCGCTTCGCTCCACGATGTTGCTCACAGGCTCATCGGGCGAACACGTGAAATTTCTCCCAACGAACACACGCTTGACGTGATAGGAAAGCTCCGGCGCAAGATTGCTCGCGCCCGGCGACTGCCTCTGGATCGAGAACTTGAAGAAATCTCGCGCGAATTTGCTCGTGGCAGCAATGCGTCCGACGTTACCTGCCTGAATGCGGCTTTATCGTTTGCGCTATTTTCATCGCGGGTAATCCCATCGAAGCCTCGAGGGAAGAAAATTCCCCTTTGATCGTAGTATCGCCGGTAGGCATTTCACACGGCAAGCCACGGTTTGGTAGGGAGAAGGCTCGGTCGTGTGAGTCAAGAATGCGCTGGGAGACTTATCGAATCTTGAACAACATGGCTCTCCCCTCGCGGCGCTTCAACTTTCGAGCGTGCCCCAAGGCAACCATAACATATAGTGCATTCAACGCAGCGAAAGGGCTACCGAAGAGGTCAGGCCTTCGACCCTTCTCTCTTAACCGCACCGTGGTCAACTGTTTCCCCTTGAACGTCTTAGTCACAACTTCCGGTGCCTCGACATCGACGACGTTTATCGTGAAACTGCGGTCCGAATTCGGGGTTAGAACCAGGTAGCCAACATCCGCTTGGAAGACGTAGTATTTCCTCTTGTCCCCATCAGCCCTGCCTACATAGTGAGCGCCAAGGAAAAGGTCTCGAACTTTCATTTCACTCTCCCAAAGTGTACTGTCTCGCGCCTCCTCACCGATGTTGCACTGATCAGGGGGCCATTGTTATCCAAGTACGCATCTGACGGCCCATCGTGTTGTGCGAGATTATACTCCATCACTCCATGCCAGCGAGATCGGAGCGTGACTTCGCACTCAAAGGTGATGTCCGGCGTGCAAAATGTCACGCCCGCGAGCATCTCCTTCATCTGCTGCTTCTATCGCAGCTTCAGGTCGCTTTGGGAGATAGGACTCCTCGCAATTTCAAGAGTGCCTGGCGAATGTACCAGACGATTACGCCGAGCAACGCGAACCAC
>JASHRC010000119.1 GCA_030037525.1 Candidatus Acidiferrales bacterium
TTTCCTCGGCGATGATCCTAACCCACTACGGCGATTTGGCAAGCACCGCGGACGGCAGACCTTCCTGGACCAAAATCAAAACACCCTTGACAACGGCCGGCGTCGTTAGAGATGACCCACTACCGAAAGGGGAGGACGGTGGGGCGCCTGCGTCTCTGCGATGGTTAGAACTCCTCGTCTTCATCATTGTGTTTGAGGCGCGTGATTTTGAGCGCGATGCGAAAATCGCGGGATCGCGCGGCGGCAATGACCGCGCGGCGGCTCTCCGCCGAGAGGCTTTCCGGACCGAGCACACCGGCGGAATCGCGCGGAAAATGCTTGATGAAAATCGCGGCCAGATGCGCCGTCGCGTAAGCAATGGGCGTTGAAACCAGGCCGCGCTGCCGGATCATGTACAGCGACGGGAAACTGGCGTCGAATCGAATCCGCAGCGGCTGGTCGCGCCTGGTTCCCCCGACCAGCACCGTCGCCGCAAAGCGCGCGTTTTCCAGCACCCCGGTGCGGATCAGCTTCGCTACGCGGCGCGGGGTCAGCGTTTCCGGGAATCGTGCACGGATGATCCCCGCCGAGCGGTTCAGGCGGCCCTGGCGATGCCAACGCCGCAGGCGTTCGATGTCGTTGCCGCCGATCTTGGCGTCCACGTCGCGGACCTGGATGACGTAAGGCAGCATACAGACTTCGTCCTGCGCCGCCAGGTACACAGGCACTTCTCCAATCGGCGGGGGAAAGCGGAATTTTTCGCGCTCCTCGAACCGCCGGACCAGCGCGAACCGACCGTTGCGATAGATTCGAGGGCGAGAAGTAGCTTCGTCATATGCCACGTCGGCAGACCAGGTGGAAATCGGGTCTTTGCTCTCGGTGCTCTCGAAAAGCCGAATCTGAATCGACTGAACGCTATCGAGCATTTCCGCAGCGCGCTCGGCCAGCAGGTTGGTCAGGCCGGGGGCAACACCCGCGCACACCAGCGCCACTCGGTTTTTGGCCACAAACTGCTTGTGAAAACGAAACTGTTCGGGCCGAAAAGGATGATGGACAAGATGCGAGTTGAGATCGAGATAATGCGCGCGCAGTCGCAAGGCCGCCCGCAAAATGATCTTATTGAAGACGGCCGGCAGCGCGTTCACGATCAGATTGGCCCCGCGTGCGGCTCGCACGATCGACCAAATGTTCCGCGCGTTCGTCCGAACGACTTCCATGTCGTTCTTTTTGCTGAGGAAATGGTGCGCCCGCTCGAGGTTGCGGTCGCCGCACCAAACAACGTGCCCTTGACGCTTGAGCAGTTGTGCCAGCAGAGAGCCAGTGCCACCTGCTCCCAGGACGAATATCCGCATCGGGCGCAAATGTATCACATCCGATGCGTTGCACGGAGGAAAGCGGGACGTTCACGCAGAACGTACTAATGTATTTAATGTACTCAGTTTTGTTGACAACGCGCAAACGCGACGCGTATCATTTCCGCGATAGAACGTCGAGCGAAGGCGTTCTGTCCCCTTCTGCTCTGGCCCCTGTTGGGTGGAGTGACCGAGGCCCCACCCTCGGCAAACGGGCATGTTCTCGACGGAGGCCGTCGTTGATGTCATCCAAGCACGACCCACAGCCATCGGCCATTGAAACCGATTCGACCTCGCCGATACCGGAGGATTCCTCCCTTGCCCAGCCAGCTCTGAGCCCCCGCGCGGGCGGGGTCGCTGCGGCAGTGGCTCGGGCACCCGTTGCCGATGAGCCCCTGGTCCAAACCCACTCTGGGGAGGGGGATTTCGCCCCGAGTACCGACCTGGACGATCCGTCTCGCGCAAGCCAGACTCCCCCTGACGCGGGAACCGTCGAGACGGCGGACTCGTCCCAGACGATGGACCAGCTGCTCGACCAGTTTTCGACTCCCCAGACAGCGGCCGAAGGGGAGATTTTTGAAGGGCGTGTTCTGGCCGTGATCGAAGTGGGCGTAGTCGTCGACGTAGGCGGAAAATTCGAGGGCTTGGTCCCCGCCCAGGAATTCCTCGATTCCGGGACCTCCATCGAGTTCGGCGAAGGGCAGACGATTGAGGTTGAGAGACTACATGACGAGAAGGACGGTTACGTCCTGCTGTCGTACGCCCGGGCGCACCGCCGGCGTGTGTGGGAGCGCATCGAGAAGTCCTATCGGGAACATACGGCCCTCAGCGGAAAGATCACCGAGCGAATCAAGGGCGGGCTGGTGATCGATATTGGCGTGCGCGCGTTTTTGCCCGCGTCGCAGATCGAGCTGCGGCCGGTCCACGATTTGGAGGCCTGGAGAGACCGCGAACTGGACGTTCGCGTCCTAAAACTGAATCGCAAGCGCGGAAATGTGGTGGTGAGCCGGCGCGCGATTCTCGAAGACGAGCAGAAAGCCAAACGTGACGCCCTGGCGGCTTCTTTGTCCGAGGGTATGGTGGTGACCGGGCGCGTGAAGAACATTACCGATTACGGCGTTTTCGTCGACCTTGGCGGAATGGACGGGCTTCTGCACGTAAGTGACCTCATCTGGGGGCGTGCGCCGCACCCTTCCACTGCAGTCCAGCCCGGCCAGGAAATTCAGGTCCAAATCCTCAAGTTCGACAAGGATAAGCAGCGCATTTCACTCGGCCGCAAGCAATTACTGCCAGACCCCTGGGCCAGCGTGCCGGAGCGCTTTCCTGTCGGAGCGCGGGTGCACGGAAAGGTCGTCGGCGTGACCGACTACGGTGCCTTTGTGCAGATTGAGCCCGGTGTAGAGGGTTTGGTGCACGTGAGCGAAATGAGCTGGTCGAAGCACGTGAAGCATCCATCGAAAATTGTGAAGGTTGGCGACGAGGTTGAGGTGGTCGTTCTCGAAGTGAAGACGGACCAGCGGCGGATTTCGCTCGGCTTGAAGCAGACGTTGCCCGATCCTTGGGAAGCAGCTGCGGAGAAGTATCCGGTTGGCTCGATTGTGAACGGCCGCATCCGCAACTTAGCGGATTTCGGCGCGTTTGTGGAGCTGGAAGAAGGTATGGAAGGCCTCATTCACATCAGCGATATGAGTTGGACCGAGCGCATCAAGCATCCCAGCGAGAAATTCAGAAAGGGCGACAAGGTCGAGGCCAGAGTCTTGAAAGTTGACTCGCAGAATCGTCGGCTCTCTCTGGGCATCAAGCAAGTCAATGACATTTGGGCAAACTGGTTTGCAGCCAACAAAATCGGCGATGTGGTGAGAGGGCGGGTGGCGCGCGCCACCGATTTCGGCGCTTTTATCGAACTGGCCGAGGGCATCGAAGGGTTGTGCCACATTTCTGAAATCGAGGAACGGCGCCCCAAGGGCGAGCGCGACAAGATGCCGAAAGTCTCGCGCGATGCGAGGGTAACCTCGGTGCTCACACCGGGGCAGCAATACGATTTCAAGATTCTCAGGCTCGAACCGGAACAGCGCAAAATCAGCCTGAGCTACCGCGCCGCGCAGAAACAGGCCGAGCGCGACGAGATGCAATCGTTCCGCTCGTCGAAGTCTTCTCCCAACGCAACCATCGGCGACGCCATCATGGCGAAGCGCCAATCGTCCTAGCCGCGCAGCCAGGCTGCGGCGAAAACCCGTTTACCCAGCCCTAAATTGATGATAATTAAGGTAGGTGCGGCTCGTTCCCCGAGAGGAGGCGTTGCACCGATGTCAGCCGGAGAGCAGGAAAACCTGGAACACACCATGACCAAGGCGGATTTGGTCGAAGAAGTGACGCGCGTAACTGAGCTACCGCGGAAGGAATCTGAAGCCGTCGTCGAGACGATTTTCGAAAGCATTATCAGCGCCCTTCAGGCGGACGATAAGATCGAGATTCGCGGCTTCGGAAGCTTTCGCACGCGGCAGCGCCGCGGACGCACCGGCCGGAACCCCAAGACGGGCGCCAAGGTGGAAGTGCCGCCCAAAAAAATACCCTTCTTCAAGCCCAGCAAGGAATTGAAGGATTTCGTTAATAATCCGCAGGCCGCAGCCGGTTCTGCTTCCGGTGCGCGAGACTGAGTGGGATGGATTACATCTGGACGCCGTGGCGCTACCGCTACGTCGCCGATGACGCCACGGATAATCGTTGCATTTTCTGCGACGCGCTGGAATTGGGCGACGATGCGCGTGCGCTGATCGTTCTCCGCGGGGCGAAGAATTTCATCATCCTCAACCGCTATCCCTACACCACCGGGCACGTCATGGTCGTGCCGTACACCCACGTGGCCAATTTATCCGACGCTGAACCCGACACTCTTGCAGAAATGATGCGCATCGCGCAGCGCGTCGAAATCGCCCTCGCTAACACCTATCATCCCCAAGGCTACAATCTCGGCATGAATCTCGGGCGTGCGGCCGGCGCTGGAGTTACGGGCCATCTTCATTTGCATGTTCTGCCGCGCTGGGCAGGCGACGCAAATTTCATGACGGTGACCGGCGAAACGCGGGTCGAGCCGGAAGAGCTTTCCGTGACGTTTGAAAGGCTGCGCAAGGCTTTGGCTAGCTGACCCTCCCAAAAAAACGGAGGTGCCGAAGGGATGCCGCGGCTAGCTTCCGCACCATTAGGGCAAAACCACTTCACCCGTAATTCGGCGGGTTTACGGATTGGTCCATGCCCATCGTTTTCTGGCCGCCGGGCTGGACGTTGACGCTGATCAGCTGCGGGTCGTGCGCATCGAAAGCGCAGCGCAGGCTGGCCTCGAGATCTGCCGGATGATCCACTTCGCGCGCTTTCATCCCGTATCCCTGGGCGATGAGCGCCGGACGGATTCCGGGGATGTCGATTCCCGGGACATTTTTCCCAACCTGAGTAAAATCACGGAATCCTTTCAGCGCCGAATAGTTGTTGTTCTGCACCACCACGAAAACAACAGGCGCCTTCGACTGCACCGCTGACCACAGCGCTTGAATCGAGTACTGCAGCGAGCCGTCGCCGACAGGGCAGACCACACGGCGCTTTGAGTTCGCCAGTTGCAGTCCGACCGCCGCCGGCACGCCAAAACCGAGAATGCCGCTGCGCACCGAATAGAAGGAGCCGGGCTGGTCGAGTCGGATGTAGCGGTCGAGATCGCCCTTCGACGAAGGGCACTCCTCGGAAATGATTGCGTCAGCCGGCAAGAGCTTATTCAGCACGCTAAACAGATACGCGGTCGTCATCGGGTATTCGGGCTTCGGCTCCGACCTCAGAGGGCAAGGCGGGACATTGCGCTCGACCGGCCTGACGCACGTCGCGAGATATTTGGCAGCGGCCGCAACGTTGCCGACGATGCTCGTGCCCGCAAGAGCCGCTGAAGCGTCCACGGGCGAGTTGGTGATCTGAAACAGACTCGAGCCCGGCGCCACGGGATTGCCGGGCACGTACGCGTAATAGAGAAACACAGGGGCGCCGAGAACAACGACGGTGTCGTACGGGGAGAGTTGAGCCTCTAGAGGCCTCTGCGCGGGCAGGAGACCGCCACAAAACAGGCGATGGTTGCGCGGGAACGTCCAGCGAGAGGCAATGGGCGCGTCATAGACATCCGCATTCACGCGCTCGGCAAGCGCGATCACATCGTGCCACCCACCGTCTTCTTCGATCTGCGGGCCCGCGATGAGCGCTAGTTTCTTACTTCGATCGATCGCCCCGACGACTTCGTCGAGCGCGGCAGGCTCTGGCAAAACCGATTGGCTAACGCGGCGCGCCATCACGGGCTGGCATGGCTGATTCCAGTCATCCATCGGAATCGAAAGGAAGACCGGGCCCCGCGGCGGCTGCATCGCGAGATGATATCCGCGGGCAATCGCGGAAGGAACATCCTCCGCGCGGAGAGGCTCGCATGCCCATTTCACGTACGGCTTCACGACTTCGACCGCGCGGCTCACCAGAAAGGGCTCGGCCATGATTTGCCGGCGATCCTGTTGTCCGGTGGTGACGACCAGAGGCGCGTGCAGATAATGCGCATCGATGAGCGCGGAGAGCCCGTTTCCCGCGCTCGCGATCGAATGGAGATTCACGAACGCCGCTTCACCGCGCCCCAGTGCGTAACCGAGTGCCATGCCTGCGGCGACGCGTTCATGGAGGCCGAGGATGTACTCGAAATCGGCAGGCATGTCCTTCAGGAACGGGAGCTCGCTTGAACCGGGGTTGCCGAAGATCTTGTTCATGCCCAGATTGCGCAAAACTTCGTAGGTCGCTTCTCGAACGGTGGTCACGCCGAACCAACCTCCTGGCCGCTCGAATATATAACGAATCGCCCGGCCTCAAGCGGTGTTGCGTGAAACGGGTCGATTTCTAATCCACATTGAGGATCGGGGATCTCGAAGGAAACAGCCGTGCGGCGTAGGTCTCGCTTTGCGCTGCCCGTAATCTAATTGCCCCGGGGCGCTGGAACATCGTATTCTGTTTTGCCCACTTTTCGGGCGTTTGCTGGCGAGACAACCGGACCATAGTAATGGGTGACATGATCGCGGTGCGGGACCTTGTCAAAAATTATGGGGATTTTTGCGCGGTGAACCACGTCACGTTCCATGTGCCCGAGGGGAGGATTTTCGGATTTCTGGGGCCGAACGGGGCGGGGAAAACCACGACTATCAAGATGTTGACCACCGTGCTGGATCCGACCAGCGGGTCGATTCGCGTCAATGGACATGATCCGACACGAGAACAGAAGCAGGTGCGGCGCTCTTTCGGAATCGTCTTTCAGGATCCCAGCCTCGATGATGAGCTGACGGCCTACGAGAATATGGACCTGCACGGGATTCTCTACGGCGTTCCGCGCCCGGAGCGGCGCGAGCGCATCGACATGCTGTTCGATTTCGTCGGGCTCAGCGAACGCAAGAAGGACCTGGTGAAAACGTATTCGGGGGGAATGAAGCGGCGGCTGGAAGTCGCTCGCGCATTGCTGCACGCCCCGCGGATTCTGTTTCTGGACGAACCGACCCTCGGCCTGGATCCGCAAACGCGCAACCATATCTGGAGCTACATTCAGCAATTGAGCAAAGAGGAAGGGGTGACGGTCTTTTTCACCACGCATTACATGGATGAGGCGGATCGCGTGGCCAACGAGGTGGCGGTGATCGATCACGGCAAGATCGTGGCTCAAGGCTCACCCGGCGAGCTGAAGGAAAGAACGAAATGCGCGAATCTTGAGGATGCCTTCATTGCTCTCACCGGGCATGCCATTCGGGAAGAGGAGGCGAACGCGGTCGATCGGATGCGGATCATGGGGCGGGCCTGGAGAGGAGCAGGACGGCGATGAAAGCCATCTACATTCTTTGCGTGCGGCAACTGAAGCGCTACGTTCGCTCGCCTGCGCGGATTATCGGCTCGCTGGGTCAGCCGATCCTGTTTCTGGTGGCGCTGGGCTTCGGCTTACGCTCCATGTTTGCCCGGGCGGGCGGCGGTGATTACATCAACTTCCTCTCCCCCGGAATCATTTCCATGGCCATTCTTTTCAACGCCGTGTTTTCCGGCATCGAGATTATCTGGGACCGGCAATTCGGTTTCCTGAAGGAGACCTTGGTCGCGCCCGTGTCTCGGCTGGAGATCGTATTGGGAAGAATGTTGGGCGGGGCAATTGTCGCTTTGCTGCAAGGGATTGTGGTGTTTGTGATTTGCCTGATCGCCGGCTTTCGGATCCAGAATTCGCCGTATCTTTTGCTGGCAGTCGTCTTCATGTTCTTGATCGCTCTGCTGTTTGCTGGTATCGGCACGGTCTTCGGGTCCGTGCTGCAGGACATGCAGGGCTTTCCGCTGATCATCAATTTTCTCATCATGCCGCTGTTCTTTTTCTCGGGAGCAATTTTCTCGGCGAACGGACTGCCCGAGGTGCTGCGGATCTTGCTCAGGCTGAATCCACTGAGCTACGGCGTCGATGGGCTGCGAGGCGCGTGCATCGCAGTGTTCGCCTACGGATTGAAGACCGATCTGGCCATCGGAGCCGCTCTGACGGGTATTCTGCTCGCGCTCGGCAGCTATTTCTTTTCGAGAATTCAGCTGTAGGGTTCTTAACCCTGCGTGGTCTCTAGGGCGGTGATGGCCAGGCGCTCGTCTTTGCCTGGATCGTCGACGACCTCGCAGCGATCGTTGAAGATCATCGTTGCGCGGGATGTTGTGTCGTACGCGGGCCAGTGAGGCAAGCCGCTGGTGTCGGGATTGCCGGTGCGGGCAAAAGCGGCCCAGGCGCTGCTCACTCGCTCCGCAAGCGGCTGCAAATCCGCTCCGGTGCCGTTCATCCCTATGGTTTTGTCGGTGTTGTCGAACACGAAAGCAAGCTCGATGCCGTGCGGCGACCGCAATTTTCCATCGAGCACCGGCGATCGCCAATCGAAAATATACATATAGGCTGGGGCGGAGTCTTGGGCGGCTTTCCGCTCCGCCTGCCGGATGGCGTTCATGCGCATCATACGGTCCGTAGTGATCGCGAAGTAGATGTCGCTTGGCGTGGCGCTCGGCCGGTCTCTTTTGTAAGTCGCGATCAAGCTGTCGAGCTCGGAGTCATCGGCCAGGTGGAGATAGGACTTCAGCTTGGTTCGCATGTCCGCTTCGTTCAACGAGAACAGCGAAGCGTCGCCGATCCCGAGCAAGGCTGTGGTCTCCGTGCCGTTGGTGCCGATCAGCATGGGTAGCTCGGCCGACTGCGGGGGTGCATCGGGGTCGAACGGGTGCCGCGGAAGCGAGCGTCCATCGACCACTGGGCCAAGGCGCATTGCGTTGGGTCCAGTCATCGAGTGCATCGCGTTGAGCATTTCTTCCATCGGAACTTTTTGCAAATCGTCCACGTGATCGGGAGCGATGTTGAGCTCAGCGAGAAATTCCCGCGCCGCCGCGTCCGCATCCGCACGCGGAATGGCGCGCAATGCGGAGCCGCTCTCGACAATGGCTTTCCCGAACAGACCCTTCGCAGCAGGCATCGCCATCAGCGTGCTGACTTTTCCTCCTCCTCCGGATTCGCCGAAGATGGTCACATTGCCGGGATCGCCGCCGAAATGCGCGATGTTGTCGCGCACCCACTCGAGCGCCAGCACGATGTCGAGCATTCCCACATTGCCGGAATCCGCATACTTTCCTCCACCGCCGATCAAGCCGAGATACAGATAGCCGAAGACATTGAGCCGATGGTTGATACCGACCGCCACGACGTCGCGCTTTCGCGCGAGGTTCGTGCCGTCATACGTCGGAGCGCCATCGGAGCCGCCGGTGTAGCCTCCGCCGTGCAGCCAGACCATCACAGGCCGCTTGCTGCTCCGGCGCAGGCCTGCCGTCCAGACATTGAGAACCAGACAGTCCTCGCTGATCTCTCCGGGACCGAAGATATCCCCCATGGCCTTACGAATATCCGAGCCAGCGTTCGCACTTGACAAAATCTGCGGCGCAAGCGACCCATACCCAAGCGCGCCGTAGATACCGGTCCAGGGCTTTGGCGGCACGGGCGGCAGGAAGCGCATGGCGCCCTCGGTCGACGAACCATAGTGGATGCCTTTGAAAATGTGGACGCCATCAGCGGAAACGCCCTGAACTTTGCCGCATTTCGTCTCGACGATGGGTCCTGAGCCTCCATCGGCCGCGAAGGCAGCGACATCAAACGTGCCCGCCGCAACGGCAGCCCCGCATCCCACCAAGGATTGTTTCAACAGCTCGCGACGGCCGATCATTTATGCAACCTCCGGCTGGGTAACGCCGACGGGGACTTTTTCGCGAGGAGAGGGCATCGCCGCAAAGATCACCGCCAGGATGCCAATCGCGGCGAGCAGAGCGTTTAACTCGAACGACTTCGCGTAGCTCCCATAGAGATCGAAAATCCTCCCGCCCACATATCCGGCTGGCGACGCGCAACACGAAGTGAGGAGAATGTATGTTCCGTTCAGCTTGGGGAACGCCTGGGGTCCGTAATAATGCGCCGTCATCGTATTGGCACAGCTGTACGTCCATCCGTAGGCGACACCCTGCAGCACCGAAGCGATGTAGGCGAGCACGAGAGTATCGGCGCGAGACACGACAGCCAAATAGGAACTGACGAAATAAATGCTGACGCCGAGAACGAAAGCGAGGCGGGCATTCAAATAGTCCATCAGAACGCCGCCGAGCCAGCGGCCTACTAATGTCCCGATGGTAAGTAGGCTCAACCCCCAGGAGGCTCGTGCCGGGGTGATCCCGATGCCGCGCAGGTTCTCGACCCAATGCGCGATAAACAAAAAATAGGGAAACGTGGCGACGATACCGGCAATGGCAATCAGCCAGTAAGCCGAGGTCCGATAGGCTTCGCCGGCAGTCCAGGGGTGTTTTGTTGCCAGGGCATCGGTGCGCGAGGGCTGCGCTTGTTGTTCTGCGGGAAGTCCATCGACTGCCTGCCCCATCGATTCGGGGCTTTCCTTGACGAAGAAAAACGCAATCAGCCCGGAAACGACCATCGCACAGGCGACAATTCTCCAGCCAACGTGCCAATTGCCGCCCCCGCTCCGGAGCATCTTGTCAAGCAGCGGAGATAGGGCAAATCCGGAAATGCCCGAGGCAGACAACGCAAGTCCCATCATTCGACCGCGATAGCGCCGGAACCATCGCGTGACGCCGGTGGCGGTAGGAACCAGTGTCCCGAAGCTCATCCCCGTACCATTTACAACTCCGAACGCGACCAGGTAGTGCCACGGTTTCGATGCATAAAAACCTAGGAAAAGTGCATTGAGGCCGATCAGAACCGAGCCGATGATGAAGGTAGTCCGGATTCCGTACTTGACGATGGACATGGCCACCACAATCGCAGCGAATCCAACGAACAGATTGAGAATCGTGAATCCCAGGCCGAGCGTACTGCGGCTCATGGTGAGTTCGTGCATCATGTAGCCGTTAATGATGCTGCCGCCGTAATACGGGAATCCCATGTTGATGAAATCAAGAATGAAAAGGACGGCGACCAGCTTCCATCCGTAGAATTTTTGCTTTTCGGGCACGAGGTCTCCTATGCGGCTCGGGCAACCGCGCTTATTTCAGTACGATGATGTGGCCTCGCCGCAAAGAGAATGGCAACGATGCCGATCACGGTGATCAGGATATTCAGCTGCCAGGCGCGCGCGTAGCCGCCCGACAGATCAAAAATTTTACCCCCGACCCAGCCTGCCGGCGATGCACCACAGGAAGTTAAAAGCAGCAGCGTGCCGGCCAGTTTCGGAAAAGCCGATGGGCCGTAGAAATGGGCAATACAGGTGGTCATGCAAGTGAAGGTCCAGCCGATCCCGAGACCGTACAGAACGGCAGCAGCATCGGCGATCAGCAGCTCGCTCGCGCCGACGCGCAAGGCGGCCAGCGAGCCGAATACATAGCAAAACAGGCCGATCGTAAACGCGAAGCGCGCAGTCATGGTGTCCATGAGCCACCCGCCGATTAACCGACCGCCGATGGCAGAAACGGTGAACAGTCCCATGGAAAAAGCGGCGTCACCCGACGAAACGCCCGCGCCCCGAAGATGCAGCAGCCAGTGCGCGGTAAACAGGAAAAACGGAAATTGAGCGGCCAGGCCCGCGACGACTACAAGCCAGTAGCCCCTTGTTCGGTAGGCCTCGGCGGGCGTCCATTCGAATCTTGTGACTAAGCGACTGGCCTCGTGCCGCTCTCGAGCGTGGGAGGACATTTTCGTTCCGCCGTCCGGAAGCTGTCCAAGATCCTCGGGGCTCTCTTTAACGAAAAGCACGGCGATGATTCCGGCCAGAACCGCTCCGCCAGCGACGATTTCCCAGCCGAGATGCCAGTTGCCGCCGCTTGCGCGCAGCAGCTTGTCGACGAGCGGCGCCATCAGGAATCCGCAGATGCCCGAGCCGCTCAGGACCAGACCGACTGCGCGACCACGGTATCGCTCGAACCATCGCGCTGCCGCCGTGCTGCCAGGAATGATGTCGCCAAAACAAACGCCTATGCCGTTGATCACACCGAATCCGAGCAGGTACTCCCACGGTTTGGTGGTAACGAAGGCCAGAAACAGAGATCCGACGCAGACCAGTGCCGAGCCGATCAGGTAGGTTGCGCGAATCCCCCGCCGGAGAATGGAAACGGCGACGAGCGTCGACGGCAATCCGACGAACAGGTTAAGCAACGTGAACCCAAATCCATACATGCCACGGCTCATGACGATGTGCTGCAGCATGTAAGGGTTAATCACTGCGCCGATGTAAAACGGAAACCCAAGGTTCAGAAAGTCCATCGATGCGAGGGCGCCCACCAGTCTCCAGCCATAGAATGGGCGCTCGTTCGGCATAAACGACCTCCTCGAAGCGCTCTGCCCGAAAACGCTTGGATCTGCCGTTCTCACCGCCCCAATTGGCGGGACCCTGATGGACGAGCGAGCATTCTAATTTGATCTGCGGTCATTGCAAGACGAATATGGAATAGGGCGTTTCCGAGGATCCATGATGCGGACCCAAGTTGGAATTGTGGGTCCGGAACCTGCCGGCCTGCCGCTTTCCCATCTGCTCCGCACCTATGGCGTGGAATCGATTATGGTCGAGGCGCGCAGCCGCGAACGAGCCTCCGCCCCCTGCAATTGCAGGCAGCAGCGTGATAGGTTCTCCATCAAGGGGGCAAGCAATACAGGAGGCAAACTCGTGGCAAAGAAGGTTCAGAAGAAGACAAAACTCCGCAAGAGAAGAGCCCCACCGCGCCGTAAGGCATCGCAAGAATTGAAGCGCACCAGGCGCCGACTGCGTGGGCCAGAGTCGATGGAACCTCCGATTGTTCCGGCAGCGCAAGGCTTGGGGAGGGGAAGCGGCAGGTCAGTCTGGCGATAGGGCAGCTTGTCACGCAGCGAAAGCGTAGATTCGGAAAGCGCCGAAGAGTTAACCGGGGAAGGGCAGGACTACGAGGCTGAAATCGTCAACGGCGTAGAATAGGCACGTGATCCTGATCAAGCGCGGGTTCAGACGCGCCGCTACATTGCGCCGGAGGAACGCTGATACTGAAGCTAGGTCAAGCGGTTGGGGAGAGCCACCCGCTGAAGCTACTGTGTTACGGTCTTTACCGCGTCTCCTACTTTGAATTGCGTGCCCGAGACAGGAACGCAGACCGCCGAGATGTCGTCGACGTCGGTCACCTTGACGACACCCACGGGAGTCGTCATACGCCGGATTACTTGTCCGGTGGCCGGGTCTTTAATCTCCTTGGTCACGCGTTCGACATTGAGCTGATCGCCCACCTTCACCCCCGCCTTCGCGCCCACGTTCAAAACGATCTGCCCGCCGTCGACGGCTGCCACCAGACCGGAGACGACGACAGTCCTCACCGACACTTTCGCGTTGTCCGCGATCAGGCCCGTGCTCAATTGTTCGACCGACGCTTTCACGGCCTCGCCAAGAATCGTCTGCTGAAAATCGCTGGAACCAAAATCGACGTTTCCGCCGCCCCAACCGTGCCAACTCCCTCCCCCGCCAAGAAGAGAAGTGCTGGAACGGGAAGATTCGCCGTGACCCTCCGCCACGCCTAAAATCTCAGCGGTGTCGATATCGACGATTCGCGCATCGATGTTGACGATTGCTTTGCTGTTTGAATGGTGGAATCCGCCTAGACCGAAGCCACCGAAGCCGCCTCCTCCGCCCCCGGCTCCGGTGTTTTTCGTCTCGTTCCCAAACTGTGTCACTGCGCCGACGATGATTGCGTCCACGCCGAGCAGCTTGCCGATTTTTGCGGCGGAGTTCGGATTCGCGCGGTCACTATTCGAAAAATTCTGTTCCGCGACAATTTTGTCCAGGACCTGGCGCTCAATGACCGAATACGTGCCGTCTTGGACGAGATATTTCACAAGCAGGTCGGTAATGCCCTTGCCGACATCCACGTTCGTGCCGAACGCCGCAGCCGAAGCCGTCTGCACCGTCGCGTAGTCGAAATCGAAAATGGCGACACGCTTCTTGCGCCCTTGCGGGGTAGGCGTCGCGCTGGGCTGAACGCCGGCGCTTGTACCTGCCGGAGGTGGAGTGGTCTGCGTCTGTGTCTGTGTCTGTGTCTGTGTCTGCGCCTCAACTGGCGCGGAAAAAACAATCGCGAGAGCCAGGGCCCCGAACGTCACTTTCTTCATGACCGTCTCCCAGAACGCCATGCAAGTATCAACCAAAACCGGCAACTTGTCCGAAATCTTACTGAGGCACCGTCGCATATGTCAACAAGACCGAAACAAGAGCGATTCCATCGGTGGCGAGAATGTGCGCGACCATCTGCGCGAGCGGTACACGAAGGACGGCCGTGGGCATGCTAGTAACCGGTGCCAACCCGATATGGCAGGCGCAGCCTGATCCAAACGGGTGGCCAAGCGTGGGCCACTCAGCAATTCGCGGTCAACTTTTGGCGACCATGAGGCCGTAGACAAAATGGCCTGAAGCGTAAGCGGCGCGCATGGCCGCGAAAGTGCGAAGGAAACGGACAAACTCGGGACCGTTCTTGGCGGCGAGAGTCCAGAGGGATTTGTCCCTGATGATATCCAGGCAGAGGTCCCAGGTTTTGGCGCAATGCTCATTCAGGATTTCCTGCTTCACAAGGCTCAAGCCGTTCGAGCGCATCAATGACTCGTACTCGCCCATGGTGTGCAGCTGGACGAGCATACCGGCTTCCACGCGGAAGAGGGTTTTCCTGTATTCCTTAGGGGAAAGATTCTCCTTCTTGAACCAGTCGAGGATCGCCATCGTGCCGCCAGGTTTCACTAGTTGTGCCGCACGAGAGAAGAATCGTCCCAGATTCTCATAATGTGAAATGGATTCAATCGACCAAACCACGTCGAAGCACTGATCAAATTGCATTTCCTCTGCATCCATCAACAAGAACTCAGCGCAAACGCCCTGGCTCGCGGCGGCTTGCTTGGCCATTTCGACTTGAATGGGCGAGATCGTGATGCCCGTCGCCTTGGCGTTGTAGTGTTTGGCGAGATAGATGCTGGTCCCGCCCAAACCACAGCCCACGTCGAGGATGCTGGATCCCGGGGTGATGCCAGCGGTGCGAGCCAGATGTTCGATCAGCTGATCCTGAGCCTGCTCTTTGGTTTCCTGGCCTTGAATCCAGTAGCCATGGTGGATATGTTCGCCCCACAAGGCTTGGTAATAGGGACTGACGCGGTTGTAGTGATCGCGGATTTTGTCTTTGTCATTCGGGCGAATCATTGGCGCTAGGACCTCAACCCCCCCCCCGGTTCTCGTGGTACAGGGCATTCGCCAGCTCACCAACGATCGGAAGTGCCAAAGATCATCCCTGCAATCGAGTAAAGCCTCTTTGCGCGGAGTCGCCCTGCGAGGCTTCGAGCGCCAAGGTGAAATCTTTGGCTTCGGTGTACCAGCCTTTGACCGTCGAGGGTGAGGCCGGAGAACCCGAATCCACATCTTCCGTGTCGAACTTGAGCAGTGCCCGATTGCTGCGCCGGCAATATACGCCCAGCTGCCTCGCAGCTCAATACCTGCAAAACGATTTTCGCAAAGCAGACGATGTCGGGTTTCGAGACAAGGCAGGAGACGGGAGAGAATGGAGTGAATCGACGTGAGCCGGGGAGAGCTGGTACGAAGGCTTGTACGAAGTCGCGAATGTTGGCAGTTCGTGGCTCGGCGCGCAGAACCGTGACGGGGCCAGCCACATTGAATATGTTTGAAAGCGGAAGCGGTTTGACTAACCGGAGACTGAGGGTAAGCAACTACAAGGTCGGTGGTTTCCGCAAAACGTCTGAACACGGTTTCTGCCGTTCTTCTTAGCGATGTAGAGGGCCTCATCGGCTTGTTGCAGCAGATCCTCGATGGTGGGGTTTTGTGTCCCCCCGGCAGCCGTGACTCCGATGCTCACAGTAAGGGGCACGGTCGCGAACGTGGTCACAACCGCATCCTTGCAAACCAGACATCTAATTTCATCAGCCCGCCGCGTCGCAACCGACAAACCACAGTTCGGCAAGATGATCAGGAATTCTTCCCCGCCGTAACGTCCTACCAAATCGTACGACCTCAAGTCTGCCTTCAACCGTTCGGCGACGTCTCTCAGCACAGCATCACCGGCGGCGTGCCCTAGTGAATCATTGATTTTCTTGAAGTGGTCCAGATCAGCCATGAGGATTGAGACCGGCTTCTCCTCGCGTTCGCTGCGTGAGAGCTCTCGTTTCAATGATGCGAGAATCTCCGCGCGGTTCAAGAGCTTCGTCAAAAAATCATGACTGGCGGCAAATCTCAACGATTGTTGAAGATCGAGTATTCTCTTTGCAACGAGAAGGCGTGCCTTCAGTTCCGACGGGTCGACCGGTTTAGCCAGGTAATCATCGGCTCCGGCAGCCATGGCGGTCAGCAGGTGCTGGTTCCTGTCTTTCGCTGTGAGCATCACCGCGTAGACATAAGTTCCATTCGCCCCAAGAGTTCTTATTCTTTGACAGAGTTGGATGCCGTCGAGCCCCGGCAGCACCCAATCGACGAGAACCAGAGTCGGTGCATCGGGCTTCTGCAGCAAATTCCAGGCCTCGGCGCCGTCTTCTACAGCAACAAAGTCCAAATTCCACTCTTTCAGATAAGCGCCGATCTGCTGCCTATCTACCGCCGAGTCCTCGACTAGCAGTATTTTCATGGGCACCTCTTGAACAGGACGCAGGGAGTCGACCTTCTTTCGATGGTGCACCTGAAAGAGCTCGGTGTCCAACAAAGTTGCCGCGAGTGTACCGCTGGCGTAAACCGAAGAACTAAATCAGTCAACGTACATGGGAGCCCGCAGAATCCGGTTGTTTTCGCTCTGTGTGACTGGAGAATGGCCAAGGTCTGGTTGTCGTGCGACTCAGCCGGACCAGGCTCGCGTTCGGAAAAAAACTCAGTCCGCCTCGAAATTCGATGTTCTTGAAACTGGCGGAAAATTAGAAACCTATTTCGCTACAGTCCTGGGGCAAGTTGGAGCGAGGCAAAAAACGACACAAAAAAACCTAGAACTTACCAATCGTTAGAACATGGCGGCGGAAGTTTCGATTGAATAAAAACAGGACAGTCTCTAATCTGCAACACGGAGAGGCCCTGTTCGCCCTCACTTCTGGGCTTTAGCCTTTCTCGCTGCGGCCCATCTTTTACGTTGAGCAATGGATTGTTTCCTCCGAGTTGCGGCGCTGAGCTTATACTGCTTGCGGCGCACCCCGGCTCCGTTTAGTGCGGCCAACGCCGAATCAATGCTTGCCAGCTGCTTTTTCAGTCTGTGTTGCTCTTCTCTCAACTGCGTTGCGAGTTGTTTTAGGTTCATTACGCCTCCGATATAGTCGACATGCTATCACGAACTATCGGCGCTGGCTGCAATCAACTAAAACTCGGACATCCTCTTTCCAGAGACGAACATCGTGTTTGACAAATACCATCGAATTGCTTGCAGAGGCATGGATCTGAAACCTGGAAGTTGCTTGCGGGCGAGGTTAAGGCCTAACCTCACATCAGGACGAGACGCCGACGACCGCTCCGAAAAGATTGCTTTCGTCCAGGCCCTATCGAGGTGGCCTTATGACCGACACACCAGTGGCGGTACCTACCGAGGTTCCCGAACATCAACGTTGGCCGCGCATAGCTCGCTCCACATCGTTCAGCTCGCTATTGCTCGTTCTGATTGCAGTGAGTGCGATGGCCTTTCTCGAAGCTCGCGAGAACGGCACAGAGAATCTGCCACTGGTGTTGTGGTCAGTGCCGCTTTGGCTTCCCTACCTCTGGATGCTGTTGGAGATGAAGTCGAAATCTGCGAAGCGTCGGAAAAAAGGGCTGGCACTCGCGATTGCCTACGGTGCTTGGGCGCTACTCCTCGCTGTTCCGTTGGTGCTGGTATCTTCCGGATTGGTTTTGCACGTAGGCTTCGCCGTTCTTGCTTTATTTCAGCTCTCCCTAATCGCAAGTGCGTCGAAAACCTACCAGGGAATGGGGAAGGAGCCGGGCGACCTGCGTATTTGGGTCAGCCGGGTTACGGTTGCGTCCGCCTGCGTGGGCATTTTATGTTTGGCCGCCATCAACATTCCGAATAGCTACAGAAGCAAAGTCGCGGCGAATGAGTCCTCGTCTCTCGCTGCAACACGTACAATCTGCACCGCACAGTCTACCTACGCGGAGAGGTACCGTTGAAGGGCTTCGCCGCTGGATTGTCTGAGCTGGGGCCGGCCGGCGCCAATTTGATAGATCAAGATCTCGCTCGCGGTAGCGAATTCGGTTATGGCTTTCGTCTGATTCCTGCACCTCCCGACGGAAGTGGAAGGGTTGGACAGTACATTCTTCTCGCTCGTCCGCTCACATTCGGGCAGACTGGAAGGCGCAGTTTCTATGCCGATGCGTCGGGCGTCATTCGGTCTACCGCCGAAGACCGCGCCCCCACGGCACGGGATCCTCCGCTCGAATTGACCTTGCCATGAACAAGAGGCGCTAGGTCCTGACAACGCGGTTACCGGAAGTTTCCGGTAACTCGGGCGGTCTCAATGGGTCGATGCAACACCAGGTCGAACTCTATTTCGCCGATTTTGCAGGGCAAAATCCGCTTCGGGCGTCAATTCAAAGAAAACCCCGTCCTGATTAAGTTCTATAAAAGGAGAAGTCAAGAAAAAAACGCCCCCCTGCGCGAAAATTTTCTTTCTTCGCAGCCCACTGGAATTAACGAGAGCTGTTCGGACCTTCCGTCCCATGTGCTCGGCTGCAAGGCGCGTGGCCCAGCGGTTTGGATTTTCTCTACCAGCGGTTTTCATCGCTTTTTTCGCGACGAAGCCTGTCTAGTT
>JASHRC010000120.1 GCA_030037525.1 Candidatus Acidiferrales bacterium
ATCGTTGACATCATTTTCCCGCTGGTGTGAGTCCATAGGGGCCGAGTTTGGTGCCCGGCGTCATCTTCATCGTGAACTCCCCCAGTTACTTCATGCAGCAGACCGCAAATTTCCATGAGCCGTCACTCTGCCGTTTCAGCAAACGCATACCCTTGGTCGTCGGAGCAGTGATCGGAGTTGCGTTTGCCGACATCTTATAGATGGCGGCAGCACTCCCGACCTCGATCGCCCATTCGTCCGCGATCGCGGTTTGCATAGTGTTGTAGTCAGGCGCGTATTTCAACACCTGAAACTCCGGGTATTGCGCCCGCATCTTCGCATACATCTCTCCTATGGCCTTTATTCCCACGACGGGCCCGCCGGGAGCATCGACCTTTATTCCATCGTCCGACCAAAGGGCAGTCAAGCAGGCCGGCTCCTGTGTCAGGGTGCACTCTTCGTCTGCTCTGTGAAGTTTTGCAATGGCCGCCAAGTCGGCTGCACGCATGTCTGTTTGCCGGGGCGCAGCCACGACGCTGCTTCGAGCGAAGAGGCCGATGCCGAGTCCTGCGAGAAACGCTATCGCCACCAATGCGGAAGTGCGTCCCATAGGTCCTCCTTTGCACGCTCACATGCCACGATCAAAGAGCATGGACAGAATTTAATAGCTTCCCGAGTTTGGTGCGCGGCCTCATTTCTTCTTCTCAAGTGCGAGGAGGAAATCAGGCGACGACCGTGAACTCAATCGTAAGAGTCAGCGACGATGAGGCGAGTGCAGAGAGCGTCATCGTCCTCTTCATTGATACAGGAGGCATCCCAGAACTTGTCTCGACGGGTCGCTACATGGACAAGCTTCGGAGGTGCACCGACGGTCGATGGCGATTCCTGCGAGCGCATTAGACATATGGACACTCTGAAGCCCCCGCCAAAAACTGCTTTAATTCGGGCATTTTTCGCAGGCTAGCGCAGTTCAGGTAAAAGGATCGCCAAGAATTTGTTGATCTCGAACACTGCCCTTCATTTTCTCATGGGCACGAGGCGCTTCAACTCTTCGGTCCAGTTCAGCACAACGTTGATCTGCGTCGGCGCCGCTTCCTCTCCACGCCACTAATGTGCTGGAGCTCCCTGTTGAAAAGCGAGACCTCATGACGGCCTCGGTGCTGGAATCGGACCCAGCACCTTCTCCAGAGACAGCCCAATAGCAAGCAATGCGCGATCACTGCCCGTCAAGGCGTCAAACTCGAGTCCGACCGGCAGACCGTTGGACGTCATCCCTGCAGGGAGGACCAAGCTGGCCATGCTCGCGCAGCTCCCGAGGGCCGTGTTGCGACCCATGGCGATTACCAGCGGCACTTTCTGTCCGCGAATGGTGACCTCTTCCTCCTCGCCAATCTGCGGCGGCGGGACCATGATCGGCGGGAATGCCAAGGCGACGATGCCGTGCTCTTCATAGTAGCGGCGGATCTCCTCGCGTATTCGTTGCCGCTGAGCCAGTGCGGATTGGTAAGCGTCCTGCGCGGGTCGATTGGGAGGGAGCACAAGCGTCTTCAACGCGCCTTGGATGCCTTCACTCGCTTGTTGCAGCATTTGGTCGAAAGTGATGCCTGTGCCTTGTGCTTCCAGGAAGGCAGCGATGGCTGGCATGGCCTCGTACGAAATGATTGTACTTGCGGTCCCGCTTGCCGCTTTGACGACGTCTGGGAGTTCCGCCTCGATCAGCGTCACCCCGGCGGCGTGCAGCTTGTGAAATGTTTCACTGGTGACACGCTCGACCTCGGGGTCGAGACCGCTCAGCAAGGACTCGGGGGCCATGCCGATGCGGACGCCCGTCAACGGGGTCGCTGTCAGTGGCGCGGTAACGCCAGTCACCGCCGCATCGAACAGTGCAAGGTCTCCTACGGAACGCGCCAGGGGGCCTGTTTGATCAAACTTGCCACCCGTGAGCGGCATGACCCCGTCGTCCGGGTAGCGGCCGAAGCTCGGGCGCAGCCCGGCCAACCCGCACATCGTGGCGGGGACGCGAATGGATCCCCAGGTGTCCTCGCCGACGGCCATTGGTGCCATCCGAGCGGCAACGGCGGCGCCGGACCCACCACTGCTCCCGCCAGGCACACGAGTCCGGTCATAGGGGTTGCGGACGGGTCCGAAGATCCCGTTGTTGCTGGTCCAGCCGAACGATAGTTCATGGAGATTCGTTTTGCCCATGAGGATGGCGCCCTGGGCTAACAACAACTTGAGCACTCCCGCATCATCTGTCGGCCTGAAGTCGCGTAATGCCCTCGTCCCATTTGACGTGGGCAGCGCCTTGGAGTTGACGCTGTCCTTCACCGGAATGGGCAAACCATGCAGAGCACCCATCGCAGCGCCGGAGGCCCGTAGCTTATCGGCCGCTCTGGCGGCTTCCAGCACCATCTCTGCGTCCAGCGTGCGAAAGGCGTTCAGGCTTTCGAGATGCTGCGCGCGGCCGAGCAGCGCACGGGCGTAGTCTTCTGCCTTGACCTCTCCGTTTCGCATGGCGGTCACCGCAGCGACTGCTGTGAGGTCAGTGAGACCCTGCTGCGTATCAGCGCGAGCGAGTCGATTCGGAAGCGCGGCTGCGGCCGCTGCTCCTCCGGCAAGCATTGCCATATTTATGAGAAACTCCCGGCGATCGATGCTCTGTTTCATATCAGATCCTTCGCGGCAGCGCAGGTTCGGGCTGCTATCGCCTCATAAGCTCAGTATGGATTACGAGGTCGCCCACTTTCAGTTTGCTAGTGTCGGCAGCCCCTCCGCTTCCTGGCGATCCGGTAATGCGACACGACTTGATTTGGTAACAATGCCGGCTCCCCGACCTGAGTAGACTTGGTGATGGTAAACCAACGCACATGTGCCGCCTGACTCTTCGAGGCCATGAATCGTCGCGATGTTCGGGTGATCGAGAGAAGCGAGAACCTTGGCCTCTCGCTGAAAGCGAGCCATGCGAGCAGCATCGCCAGCGAAGGCTTTGGGCAGGACTTTGATCGCTACGTCACGGCCCAACTTCGGATCACGGGCGCGATAGACCTCTCCCATTCCCCCCGCACCGATAGCTGAGACGATTTCATAGGGGCCCAAGTGGGTGCCGGACTGAATGGCCATAGGTCCCTGTTCCTGCTAGTTGGAGTCCGGATAGTATAAACGAACAACATTTACGATTTGCTATTTTTCCAAGACACCGCAATGAGCCCGATGCTGAGTCCTGCAAGAAACGCTATCATCACAAATCCAAAAGTGCGTCCCATAGAACCACTTCGCGCGCTCAGGCGCTCAAGCGCCCGGACGGCGGAGCGTGGGCAGAATTTCGTACGGCCCAAGTCGTGTTCCAGTCGTAAGCACCAGACTCCTCGTCATTCGGAAGAAGCGGCGTGGGCGGTTGCGCGATACCGCACAAGTAACAACGTGATGTCGTCCGACTGGCTGGCGCCCCGAGTGAAGTTGCCGACGGATTGAAGAACAGCCTCCTGGAGCTGCTCCAGCGGAGCATTGCCCTTCGCAGCGATCGCGTCTTGCAGACGCGGTACACCAAACATTTCTTGTTCAGGGTTTAGCGCTTCAGTGACACCATCGCTGAACAAGACAATGGTGTCGCCATCTTCCAGCATCTTAGTCGCTGCGGTGAATGTTGCATCTGGCATCAGGCCCATCGGAAAACATGGATGAGTGACAAGCTCAGCGGTTTCACCGCAGTGCAGAATGAGCGGCGAGGGATGGCCGGCGCAGATATAACGGAGTTCGCCATTCGCGTGGAGGATGCCGAAGAACATCGTGGCGTAACGCTCCACTTCAGCGTGTTCGCAGAGAAACCGATTGATCTGCTGGATGACTCGGACGGGATCGGCGCCAAGAGTCATGCCAGTCAGTGCCCCCTGGAGCATCGTCGCAAGCAGCGCTGCGCCGAGACCTTTCCCGGAAACGTCGGCAACAAGAATCGCCGTACGATCCTCATCCAGCGGGAAGACGTCGAGGTAGTCTCCACCGACTGCGTGGCAAGGCGTGTGAACACTGCTGACTGCGAAGTGTGGAAAATCGCGGAATCCGCGAGGTATCAGAGCTTGCTGAATGTCACGTGCGATGTTGAGCTCTTGTTCCAGACGCTGGCGCTCACGCTCGCGCTCAACGAGTCGCGCGTTTTCCAGAATGCTGGCGGCCTGTACGGCAAGAGCGTCCAGAATTTCGCGGTCCAGTTTTGAGAAAGCCGTTGGCCGGCGGGAATCGAGATAGATAACACCGAGCAATTGCTCGCGCTCCGCTTTACTCACCGATGCCGAGGACACGGCATATGTATTGGCGTAAAGAGGTATCGCCACTACAGCTCGCAAGGATTGTGCGAGGATGCTTTGCGCCATCTGCAGCGCAGCCTCCGCGCGACTCAAATCTTCGGTGATGACGCTCGTTCTCTGCTCAAGTGCTTGCCGCAAGGCGGTCTGACTGGGAGCAACGCTCTCCGTCGACATCCGAACGCCTCCGCTGCCGCGGGCCAGGCGGATGCGAAGCGAGCCGCAAGAGTCCGCTTCGAGCAATAACCCGCGGTCCGCATTGGTCACCGCAACAGTATGATCGAGCATGCTGCCGAGAACGGACTCCAGCGGCAACCGAGAGTGCAGCAAAGAGGTAGCCTGGAGAAGCACATTCAGCTTTTGAAGCCCGCCGGATGAAGATTCCTCCCCAGGCAGATTCCCAATCTTCTCTAAAAGATTCTGAAGGGGGATGTCGTCGGTGGAGGATCGAAAGACAAGCGCATAGCAGTCGTCGAATCCGAAGGTGATCCTGTCGCCGTCGCTCAGAGCGACTTCTTCGATCTTCTTGCCGTTGACGAAGATTCCCTTGCGGTGGCCGCGATCTTCGAGACACAAGCCGTCGGCCCCTCCGATAATGGCGGCGCACTGGCGCGAGATGCGCCGGTCGGAAAGCTGAAGATGATTCTCTTTGGCGCGGCCGATCAAGAATGGCAGCTCGGTGATGTGCACAGAGCGACACGCACCATCCGGAGCAATGACTTCGAGGGCAGTCCCGGAAATCGTTGGAATGTCGGACACGGGAAGTGTTAGGTCGCTTAGATTCGAGGCGGTTTTGAGCGCCACTTCTATTGCATCGGATTTTAGCAACTGCGACCTGGCTTGCTCGCCGGAGGAGAGCAGCCTTTCCACTTCGCCCCGCAGCACATCATCCGGTGCAAACGCGCGGTCCAGGAAGGCGGAGCGGTGTTCCGGCTTGAGCACCAGCACCTCGGCTAGCACATCCCTGACTTTCTGCCACTGCTCAGGCGTCATCTTGTGCCGCCTTGCTGATTTGGCTCTGCAACCACACGCGCGCCGTCATCCAGTGGCGCTTAACAGTCGCCGGCGAAATGCCCACGACGTGCGCCGTCTCTTCGATTGAGAGGCCGCCGAAATACCTCAGCTCGACGATGCGACTTTGCTGCGGGTCTAGCTTGGCAAGCTCCTTGAGCGCGTCATCCAGTGCCTCCACATCAACAGTCCGCGTCGGGGCAGGCGTGACCGTGTCGTCCAGCGTCATTTTGTAGCCCGCGTTTCGTTTGGCAGCATTTCGCCGGCGCGCATACTGCACCAAAATCTGCCGCATCAATTGCGCACAAACCGCCAGGAAATGTGCGCGATTTTCAAAGCGCATCGGTTCCTGCTTGACGAGGCGCAAGTACGCCTCATGGACCAGGGCGGCGCTCTGCAAGGTGTGATCAGGACGTTCGTTGCGGAGGTTGTAGTGGGCCAAACGGCGGAGCTCGTTATAGACCAGAGGGACGAGGCGACGCAGACCTTCCTCATCACCGGCCTGCCATGAGGCCAGTAGCGCGTCGACCGACTGGGAGAGGTCGTGCCCCACAAGGGCTCCGCTAGGGCGGATTTATTTAGCGCAAAGATTACCTGCCCGAAACTGGCCCGTCAATTCATCGGAGGCACCGAAGGCACCGACTCATTTGCCACCTCCGCCCACAAATTCTCCAAAAGGCGTGAGCCACTTTGCCTCGGATTTGCACTTATACAGGTGATTAAAGAAAAGCTGCCGGGTCGGTTTGAGGGGAACAGGCCTCGCGTTCTGGCAGGAACGCTCCGGCCCGGCAGCGATTCTAGCACAGGAGGTGTGTCCATGAGCAGAACCGCGCGCTTGATTCGTGCGGCGAAGGTGACGATCGGGATCGTCGCAACAGTTGCGGCAGCGCCTCCGGCGTTTGCGCACCACTCGCACGCGATGTTCGATTCGACGAAACAGGTGACCATAACTGGCACGGTGAAGGAATTCGACTGGAATAACCCTCACTGCTGGATTCAAGTGCTTGTCGCGGACCCTCAGAATCCGCAAGCCGCTCCCGTTGAGTGGGGCGTTGAGATGGGAGCGCCGTTTCAACTGCTTCGTCACGGCTGGAAGCCCGACAGCGTGAAGCCAGGGGACAAAATCACCGTAGTGGTGAATCCGTTGCGCGACGGACGGCCCGCCGGCCAGATCGTTTCAGCAACCGACTCGGACGGCAAGCCCATCGGCACGGACTGGGAAACGTACAAACAGTCGCAGCCGTAAGAGGAGCGATCATGACCAAGTGGACCTTTGTCGTGTTGGCACTACTGCTGGCCGGCTGCCTGTGCTTGGCGCAAGCGCAAAAGTCTTCCCAAGAGCGTATGAAGGCTTTCGCAAACCTGCCTGACTGGTCGGGATTATGGGAGTTCGACGTTTACGTCGGCGAATCGGTGGGGCAGAGCTTGAGCCCGGAAGGGATGCGCAAGGCGAAAGCCTATACGGCCGCTATTCAGCCGTCCTTCACTCCTGCATGGCAGCCAAAGATCGACGCGGAGAAAAAGAAAATAGATGCCGCCATCGCCGCTGACCCGAATCAGCCGCCAGCCTTCGGTGGCGGCTCTTGCAACCAAGCGCCTCCCTTTCCTGCGACGATGCTACCGGGACTCTATGAGTGGCAAGTAACGCCCGAGGAAACTACGCTCATCAGCGACCTCGGCTCGGTACGGCACATCTACACCGACGGTCGTTCTCATCCGCCGAAGGATGAGCTATGGCCGACCACCCAGGGTAATTCCATCGGACACTGGGAGGGCGACACGCTGGTGGTCGATACCGTGGCCATCAAATTCCCGATCATCTACCTCGCTGCAGAGGGCGGCTTCGCGATCGAGCCCTTGAGCAGTGAGCTGCACACTGTCGAGCGCATCCGAATGGTGGATCCCAACGAGATGCAGATCCGCCTCACTGCCGAAGACTCGATCGCGCTTGCCAAGCCCATTGAGATGACGATCACGTGGGAGCGCGTTAGAGACTACAACCGCATGGACGACAATAACGCTGACGAATGCGATCCCGAGACGGATCGGCATCCCGTGGTCAACGGCCGGTTCACGACTCTGGTAACTCCCGTTCGTTCCGCGTCTGCCGAGCCACCCAAATGAGTTCCAAACCGGAGAGGATTCGCCATCTCCAAGGAGGGCGTGAACATGGCGCTGCGAATAACCGAACGGGACGTGAATGGAGTGGGAGTGTTGGTTCTCGACGGGCGAATCGTGCTCGGTGAGGAGAGCAACTCGTTCTGCGAGAAAGTGAAGAGCCTGGTGGCGGGCGGTAAGAAGAGAATCGTACTGAACCTCGCGAACGTCAGCTATATCGACAGCGCCGGCCTCGGTACCCTGGTAGCGGCATTTCACAGCGCGTGTTCGCAAGGTGGCATGCTGAAGCTTGCCAATCTCGGACAGAACTTCAACGAAGTTTTGCAGGTGACGAGATTGATGACCGTTTTCGACACCTACGACAATGAAGGAGCAGCGATCCAGAGCTTCCGAGGCGGCCCGAAAGCATGAGATCGCTCGCGCCGAGCGCTGACCAAGGACGGATGCGAATGGGCAAGACAGTTTCGCAGGGCCGAGTTTGGTGGCCCGGCATCATTTCTTCAGAACCGAGGGCCAGTTCAGGACGACGGTAAACGGTGCTTGCGCAGTCTGGACCGACGGAGTCAAGAATAGAAAGCGCTTGCCATCCGGAGTGAGGTCCCACGAGGAAAGATCAATCGTAAATACTGGCGTCTGGAAGAGCGGCTTGGGCACTCCGGCCTGAAACGCTGGGCTGGTGGCAATTTCGACAGCCATCAGCTTTCCGTCCTGAGCGAGGTAGTAGAGCTCTTTCCCATCCCCTCGCCAACGCGGATTACGGCCCCCGGCAGTGGAGATCAACCACTTGCCTCCCGCGCTAGGAGCTGCCCCTCCAGAATCGGGCGAGAACGGCCTCACATAGATTTCATAACGGCCGGATTCGTCCGACATGTAGGCGACCCAGTGTCCATCGGGAGAAAAGCGACCCATGGTTTGGTTGAACTCCGAACGCAAGAACGGGAACGGTTTCTTGTCGCCCTCAAGGGGTAAGACCCATACACTGACCTTCGTTGTTTTCGGGTCGCGGGCCTCGTAAAGCAGAAAGCGCCCGTCGTGTGACCAACTGCTGGGGGATTTGTCTTCGCCGGATTTCAAAAGAAGCACCTCGTCCGTTGCGCCGCTTGCTGGCTTCTCATACAGGTCGTAAATGCCTCCGCGGTTGGAAGTGAAGACGGTGCGACTCCCGTCCGGAGACCAGACAGCATCTTCGGCAGACCTTGAGCCGAAGGTGAAGCGTGAGCTGGTGCCTCGCGAGAAATCAACGAGCCAGATAGCCTCACCGAGCCCGCCTCCCGAAGCTGCAAATCCGCCGCCAGTGTACTTGTCGACTGCAGCACGCTTGGCATCGGGCGACAGTTCGACCGAGACATATAAAGAGCCGGGTTCACCTGCCGTGCCGAGAACCTTCCCTTGCCGGTCATACCACGTGAGCTCGTCCCCTGTGGTGGTAGCGGCTCGATAAACCAACTCGCTCTTGTTCGAAGCGGAGAAGTAGCCGAAGTCGATGAATGTGCCGAGCTCTTCAGCCAACGTAACAGAGTCTCCCGCAAGTTCGAGCCGCCGTGCATCGAACGGCTGCGCCAGAAGTGTTTTGTCGCGGACGAAGAGCAACTGACCTAATTCAGCATTGGTAGATGGAACGTACAGTACGCCAAACGGTGTAGCCAATAGCCGCTTCGTGCTCTGTTCCTCGGGATTGGCATCCAGCGAGCCGACATAGACGCCGTTGTTCTCGGGTTCGGTTGATACGCGCGTGTAAATGAAATGCCGTCCATCCGGAAGGAACCAGGGAAGGACGTGGCGGATCTCGCTGCGCGACGGATCAAGCTTCGTCAGCTGTGTTGCAGGCCCACCAGCCTCCGGAACCCGCATCACGCCGCCGGGGTCGGTGGTTCCGAAGATGATCACGCCATTTCGGTTCCACGACCCTCCTACGGCGAGGCCGCCGAGGTCGCATAACACTTCCGCAGGGCCACCGGAGATTGGGACCTTCTCAAGTTTTCCCCCGGCATCGAACGCGATATACCGACTATCGGGAGACCAGAAGAACGGACGAGCGCCGGTCAATTGCGATGCAGGCAAGGGCCGCGCTTCGAGCGAGTCCATAGAGCGAGTCCAAAGGCGCTCAATTCCGTCGGGACCGATTGCTGCAAAGGCTAACTGTCGGCCATCTGGGGACAAAGCGAATGATCCAGTATTTCCCAGCGACATCTTGTCAGGCACCGGAATCTGGAATCTTACTGGCGCAGCGGGAGTGGGCGTCACAGAACGCCATGGCGCCCAGACGGAAATTGCGAAGGCGATCGCGAACGCGGCGGCAACACCCCAAGGAATCAAACCTCGCCAGGACGGTGCCGAGAGGTCCAGCGCGGCTTCGGGTCCGCCGGAGAGAACCTCGTCGAGCGAGATACGCGCATCGCCAATATCCCGCAGCCGTTGCTTGGGGTCTTTCTGCAAACATCGTTGCAACAGAACACGAACCCGCATCGGTGTTGCCGACGGAAGCTGCGACCACTTCGGTTCTTCCTTAATGAGGGACGCGAGCGTGTCGGTCACTGATTCGCCCTGAAACGCTTGCTTGCCTGTCAGCACTTCATACAGCACGCAGCCGAACGCCCAGATGTCTGCCCGTCGGTCGACGGGCTTGGCTTTGGCTTGCTCAGGGGACATGTAGGCGGCTGTGCCGAGCAAGACTCCTTGCTGGGTCGCCATTCGACTAATCGTGGGCGAGCTGGAAATATCGAGCGATGCTATGTCGCCTTCCAAGGCCTTTGCCAATCCAAAATCGAGCACCTTCACGCTGTCGTCTGCGGCCACTTTTATGTTGGCAGGCTTCAGGTCTCGGTGAATGATTCCGCGCTCGTGCGCATATTCGAGGGCGTCAGCAATTTGTCGGGCGACGCGAACCGCTTCGTCTACAGGAATCGGACCTTGCTTGATGCGGTCGGCAAGCGTCGGCCCTTCCACCAACTGCATGACCAGCGCACGACTGCCGCCGGACTCTTCCAAGCCGTAGATCGAAGCGATATTGGGATGATCGAGCGATGCAAGGACCTTGGCTTCGCGCTGAAATCTCGCCATCCGGGCTGTATCGCCGGCGAACGCTTCGGGCAAGACCTTGATAGCTACATCACGTCCCAACTTGGGATCGCGGGCGCGATAGACCTCGCCCATCCCGCCCGCACCGATAGCAGAGACGATCTCATAGGGGCCCAAGTGGGTGCCGGACTGAATGGCCATAGGTCCCTGTTGAACTGGAATCTGCGTAGTATATACGACCAGTGTTACGTGCAAAGATATTAGCTCGCATATTTCAAGATTTCCCTCTCCACGCCACTAATAGTGAGACCTCATGACGGCCTCGGCGCTCGCATGGAATAACCCATACCAGCTACTGCAGTTTCGCGTACTCCGCCTTGCTTGCTTGAGAATGGGGATGTCGGGGTCGGCGTCGTTCCAGGCGATCAGTCCGGAATGCCGATGCGTTTCACGAGCGCGTCGAATCGGAGATCGTCGTGGAATACGGCGAACAACGGGTGGACCTTGAGTTCCAGCATAACGCTGTCGTGCGATTGAAACGCTTTTTCCAGCCACTCGAAGGCCGCCTCTTTTTCTCCTAGACACGCGTGAACGAGTGCGATGAAAAACGGCAGCGGATCACCCGGCTTCCACACCGATTCAGCTTCCTGGAGGATCTTACGCGACTCTTCGGTCTTGCCTATTTGGGCGTATATGGCGGCCTTGGGGAGTCGGACGAATGCACTCTGGCTCTGACTCACGGTCGTTCGCACTCCTCAAGGGCCTTTTCTCGCTGGCCCAAGCAGGCGTAGGCGCTGGCAATGAGATTATGAGCCGGGATACGGCGGGGTTCGACCTCCAGCACTTTGCGGAATTGCTCGATGGCACTGTCAAATCGCCTGGCGAAGTAATAGATAAAGCCCAAATTAAGACGAAGGGCCAGTGTTTCGATCGGGTCCAGGTCACGTGGGCGCCTCAACGCCGCGATTGCGTCATCGAAGCGGCCCCGGTATCTGTTCAGCGTAGCCAGGCCAGCGTACCCAGCCCAATGATCCGGGCTTAGCTCCACGCTGCGTCGAAACTCACGTTCGGCGGCCGAAAAATCCCAATCCTGATTGAGCAGAACCGAACCCAAGCTGGAGTGCGCATCAGCGAGCGTTTCGTCCAATTCGAGAGCTCTTTGCGCCGCTGCTCTCGCTCGAGGGTAAAACTCGCCCGCTGGAACGTACCCAATCATGGCTGATCCGGTGCACAATGATGACAGTCTTGCATGCGCCAATGCATACGTGGGATCGATATCGATGGCTTGCTCGCAAAGCACAATCGCACGGCGCACTGTCTCGGGCGACAATCTGGATTGGGTGTGCCGTGCCATCAGCAGCAGCTTGTAAGCCTCGTTGTTTTCCGTGGGGCGCTTGCGGAGCTTCTTCTTGTCCTCGCCGGTGAGCTGCAATCGGAGTTTCTCGGCTATCTCTGTCGTCAACGCGCCTGAGACGATGTTAACAACTAATGAGCCACGCCCGCCCCGACGTATCTGTTGCTTACTTTTTCAATCACTTCTTCGGAGCAGGTACGGCTTTCGTAAATTTCACCTCAACGAAGGGTGTCCAAGTCTTTCCGTCGCTGGAGCCTTCGAGGGTAGTCGTCCAGCTCGTGAAATCCGCTGTAAAGGCATCACTTCCCCTAAGGGAAAATTGCTCCCCAGAGGCATCAACCGCCTTTCCTGTCCAGTTAAATGTGCTCCCGCTCACGGTTCCTACCCACGTTATTCTTTCTCCCGTTACGTCGAATGTATTACCGATAAACTTCTTGTTTGCCGGATCGTACGCAAAGTAGTCGGCTAACTGCAACACTCCAGCGTTATCCCTTGAGAAGCCCTGCATGTAGAACCCCCCGAGGATCATCTTACC